>JBJTMX010000136.1:0-2658 GCA_046070745.1 Candidatus Planktophila sp. | reverse complement strand
CTTTAATAAGTGCAGCACCTGCAAAAATCATCGCTCCACGCATCACGAGTGCGCCAACTACGCCGAAGAACAAGACTCGGTGCTGGAATCGCTGAGGCACAGCAAGTGCGCTAAAGAGAAGTCCCCATACAAAGACGTTATCGATGGCTAGAGATTTTTCGATGAGGTAACCGCTGTAGTACTGGAGAGCGAAATCTCCACCGCTAAAGAACCAGATAACTCCACCGACTGCGAGCCCGCAGAGAACCCAGATTGAGGACCAGAAAGCAGCCTCTTTAAAGGTAATTTCCTTATGGTCTCTATGAAGAAAAAGATCGATTACGAGCATCGCGGCAACAAATGCCAAAAGTGCGATCCAGGCTGTGGTTGTGACGTTCATGTGACTCCCTTTGTGTATGGCTCGTAGAGCATTTACACAAGGTCTCTGCCACCGAATATTTCGGCCTAGGCACCGGCTGCATAGAGCAACGTATTGACGACACCTAGCTTTGGGATACTCCCCCTGCTGGTGTAATCATGAGGGAGAGTTTTCGCCTTTGCAAGTCGAAACTAGGCACGTTTCTTGGAAAATATTGGGAGAGGCAAATCCATCACGCGCTTAATGGTGGATGGTGAAATACGCATCATGATGAGCATCATCTCAACTACTTGATCCGCTTCGCGATCGGAGAATTTTGGACTCTTCTCACGTATGGCCAGGACTTGTTTTAAGGTAGAGCGAATGGCTAAAACATTTAATGGAACACTCGAAATGTCGATCACCTTCTCGCGCCCTAAGGTTTCAAGGGCCTTCTGGAACTGACTGCTGTATTCAAATGGATACTCAGTCATTTCAGGGGCTGTTCGATTGAGAATCTTGGCTATCTCCGGGTGAGTCTTATTCATGCGTACGTAAAGTCGTAGAGTTGTAGCAAGCCCTTCCAAGGGATCTTTAACTTTTCCCAACAAGTGTGAAGTCTCAGATTCCCAGGTATCGAGCGCCTCATGGGCTACAGCTGTAAATAATTCTTCTTTCGAAGCGAAGTGATTGTAGAAAGAGCCAAATCCAACATCAGCCTTCTCTGTGATGGACTGGATCGGAACGTTGACACCTTCGGCGAGAACGATCGCAGAAGCCGCCTCAATGAGGGCAGTTCTAGTTCGGCTCTTCCGTTTTTCTTGTCGAGATGGCTCGATAGCTCCGTTCACACTGGAAGGATAGCTCTCAAGACCGGAAAATCTGAGGCCCGTTACATACTTGCCTGTTTCATCATTTCTGATGAGTTATCAGTTTCAGATAGACTCACTCTATGCGCGAACACAAAACACCCTTGATCCTGACACTCTTAGCTCTCATTGCGCCTGCTCTCCTCAGCCTGGCTACCGCGCCAACTGCGCAAGCAGCCGCTAATTGGAATAAAACAGTCTTTTGGGTGGATGATGGCGTATCGCCAAAGGAGTTGAAATCAAAAGCATGTGCATCATGCTCTGTTGTTACGCACACTTGGGCACCGGTTCCAGGAGCGCGCCCACTCGCAACCGATGGAAGATATTTATATTACGTAGACAATACAAACCACATAGTGAAATATGAACCTGTACGGCATACCTATGTCAATGCTGTTACTTCTACAGTCTCTGCAGTACAAAGCCTTACAGTCAGGAGTGGCGTTCTCTATTGGGCTGAGTGGAGTAACGGAATCAAATCAGTTGTGATTGGTACTCCTGGAACTGTCACCACAGTTGTAAATGCCGCCTCACTTCCAACGGTGACCGTAAGTGGATGGGGTTCAATAACTGTCGCACCAAATGGAACGATGTATTTCCTTCTCTATTACAACTCTGGCGGAGCTAAGTGGGCTATCTATTCATATGCCTCTTCAACTTCAACTTTGCTAGTTCCGAATCTCTCAGTTGCTTCAGCACTGATTGCAACCTCTGATTACTTGTACTTTGCAGAAGGCAGTAGTAGCGGCTATATCTCTCGATACTCAATTAACCCCGTTGATACTTCAACAGTAGTTACAAATCGTACAACAACAGGAAGCTACCTTGGAAATATGTTCCTAGTTGGAGACATGTTGTACTGGTCTGGAAACGCTCGAGTAGGTGTTGCAGATATTTCAACTTTCTCCAACACCTCTTCTAGTCTTAACGATCTCTCATATACAAGTGCAGGAACCACAATTTATGGAATTGTGGCTGTCGATAATGGCGGCCCGCTTTCATATTCTGGCGGTGACTTTGGCACGATAGTAAAAAATACCACCGCATACGAGACCGTTACTGTGACGAATGCCGGGACTTCCGCCGTACTTATTTCTCAAATTAACACATATGGAACGGGCATCAGCTCTTCTTTTAGTGGAAGCTGTTACACAGGAAACTATCTCGATCCAGGTGACACATGCACAGTGATCATTGCCTGGAACCCGGCTTCGGCATTCACTCTCAGCGATGGATCACTTGAGTTTGTGCTGTTGGGGATGGCGCTGGTGCCTGATTGAGTGAAGTACCAGAAAGGGATTTAGTCGAAGGCGCACTCACTGCACCAACTACCCCTAGAGCACAAACTCAAGTCTCCGTCCCAACACCACTTCAACGATCATCCATAAGTCCAATTGAAAACATTTCGATTTCAACTTCTGGTGGAGAGATTTCGATTCCTGGAAACTTCCT
>JBJTMX010000135.1:0-4246 GCA_046070745.1 Candidatus Planktophila sp. | reverse complement strand
GGCCCAGGCGCTTTCTATCCAGCAACAATTGTTGAGGTTGCTAAAGATGATGAAATTCTTGTCAATGAAGTCTTTGGACCAGTCGCTCCAGTAGTTCTCTTCGATACCGACGAAGAGGCTCTCAAGTTAGCTAATGACACTGATTATGGCTTGATTAGCTATGTATATTCTGAAGACCTCAAGCGCGCTATCCGCTTCGCAGAAGCTATGGAATCCGGAATGGTTGCGATCAACCGCGGAATGGTTTCCGATCCTGCAGCGCCATTTGGTGGCGTCAAGCAATCAGGTCTTGGTCGCGAAGGTGGCTTCGACGGAATTCATGAATTCTTGCAGACCAAGTACATCGGAGTTGAGATTTAGTAACCTAAAGTAGTTTCGTGGACCAATCAATTCACGGCGAGTAGTTGGACTTCATCTCTATCCTTTGGAAAAAAGGAGCAGAAATGACAAAACCAACTTTTAAATATGTTCACGATCTCTCACCAGCCGATTGGATCTACAAGAATCTCACTCCCTACGACTGGGAGATTTTCAATCCACTATCTTCCCAAATTCCAAAGGGGTTTGAATCATATATTTCTATCCGGCATGACAATGCCCTTTGCGAAGAAGATAAAGGCTTAGTCATCGATTGGGAAATCTTTACCAAGAATTTAATGCCATTTACTACGACGCCAGATGATTGCTTCTATGCACTCTGGAATGGCTATGGAATTGATTTCGAAGAGAATCAGGCTGAATTATTTACGACACTTGATGAAAACGAGACAATAGTTCAATTAGGTGCTCATGAAATTCGGTATTTAGAATTTCCTTTGCAGCGACAGTACATTCTCTTTCGCGGCAAATTGCTAGACAGCCTTAATCTAAACAACAACGATCCACTATGGCACGGTCGAGAAAGACCGAATTATGCATGGCCATCAGATAAGAGTTGGATTTACTTCAATGAGATAGATTTTGAAGTTACATTACTTGGCGGAAGTGAAGAGCTAATTTCCTCAATAGAGCGAAATCCGCTTTACAAGACCGAGAGATTTCTACCGGAAACCCCAATAAGAGATATTTACTTAGTAGCACCGTGGAATATGCCTGATATTTCTGAGTTTGATCAAGCTAAACGCCAGCACATCTCACTACGCGCTAAATTATCAAGTGCGATAATTTCATTTGGTTTTCGATTCCGTGGTTAAATTTAATCATTCTTAAAACTACATTTTCTAAGCAAATGCAGAAGGAAGTGCAGGGCTATCCCGACAAAGATTGCCCAGATTAAATCAACTGTGATCGTGACTATTGTTGTTGCCGCATAGGTCGTGATTTCTTTCCAGGTAGTTCACGTTCCGCATCTAAGTCTTAAGTGGTCAGAGACCGCAACGGGTGTGCGTCGGAATTTACCGTTTACTTCTGCCTTTCCATATGCATAGGCAAAATATGTTGTAGGTCTTAAATCCTTACAAATAGCAGAGGCACTCTTCATTTCTACCAAAGCACCGTGAGAAGTTAGTGCGAGTGGGTTTGTGGAAAATTTCTTCACAAAATTAATCCCAACAGTTCCGTCTTTCCAAATTTCAACGGTGAGTTTGACGCGATTGTGACCAATTTTGCAGATGGAACGAGCATTGACTTTAACTCGAACTTCGCCTCTCGCTGCATAGTAGTCCGAGATATGAGGGTCATCGACTTTCACATAGCAATTTGACCGAGGTCCAGGTTCGTCGTAACTTGTGAAATTCGGGCTAGATTTCGTTGTCACTAAAGTCAGAGCTAATGTAGGAATAAGAATAAACGGGAGTGATCTATGCGGTGCTATCGAAAAGTTCATGAGACATTTTAAATAAACACTTTTTTACCTAAATATGTCTAACCCAGCAATTGTGGATTACTTTCTTAAGAGTCCAAATCGCTTACGTGTTGACTTCATAATTCTTCCCGCGAATTGCTCCTTATAGTGCGACTCACCATTCAGGTTTCGAATATCCAAATCAGTCCACTTCTCTCGAAGGAGTGCATCCATTTCATTCTCACTATCGAAACAGTCAACAAGAAACCACTTAAAATGTTTACTTTCATCATCAAAGCGGTGATGCCAGACTGAATATCTGTTCGATGAGTCATCGCTAAAATCAATTCTAGACATAATTCACCACCTTTCTTTGCCTAATAATACGCCTAAAGGTTTTACGGGGAAGAACTACTTAAAGTAGGTTCGAAAGAATTGCAATGCAAAGTGCAGGGCTATCCCGACAAAGATTGCCCAGATTAAATCGACGGTAATCGTGACCATCGCTGTTGCTACATAGGTCGTAATTTCTTGCCAGGTAGATCTCAGCTGCTCTCTGATGTTATGAGGATTGAGAATTCGCACTGAAGTACCAATCAGGACTCCCGCAATCGCAGGTAGTGGAATCAGCGCAAAGACTGGTGAGAGAAGCAATACAACTATCAGCAAGAAAATTGCATGCACGATTGCTGAAACCTTTGTCTTACCGCCAGAGCGAATGTTGACGCTAGTGCGAGCAATGGCACCCGTCGCAGGCTGACCACCGAAAATGGAGGCAGCGATTGTTGCCAATCCTTGGCCAAATAACTCCCTATTGGGGTGAAACTTCTCTTTTGCATGGGACATTCCATCAGCAACTCGAGCTGCTAATAAAGATTCAATCGCAGCAAGAAGTGCTATCAAGATAGCCGGTGTGATCAGGGCGCTTGCAAAGTGGAGTTGGGAGCCCTGCCAGATAAAGACATTACGTGGGATATCGCCGATCTTTGCTACATCCAATTGGAATACTGCAACAACAATTGTGGTCATAGCAAGTGCTGAAAAGCTCGCTGGCACATAAGGCTTGAGCTTTAAACGCTCTATTATTTTGACGATATTGAATTTAATAATGAGTGTAAGAACCAAGATAGTGATTGTGGAACTCTTTACCCCGCTTTCTAGCGCATCTTTTATGGTGTTGAGTGCAACCTGCAATGTTCTATCTCCAGTGCCTTTAGCAACTCCTAGTGCCATGGGTAACTGTTGAAGCGCAATCACAACAGCAATTCCTAGTGTGAAGCCTTCAACAACTGACCATGGAATGCGATTGATTACTCCACCTAGTCGCACAACCGACATCGCAATAACTATTGCTCCAGCCATAAGACCCAATACAGGAATTGCAGCTATTCCATATTGGTTAATGACGGGAATTAAAATAACTGTCATCGCACCTGTTGGTCCGCTTACTTGAAAGCGAGATCCACCAAAGATCGCAGCAAATAAACCAGCGATGATGGCTGTTGTAATTCCAGCCTGAGCTGACATGCCTGATGTAATTCCAAAACCAATTGCGAGGGGGAGTGCTACAACGCCAACAGTTATTCCGGAGATCAAATCTTTAAAGAACTGATCTCGTCCTTGCCAGAAATCTGCTTTGTTAAAGTTCATTTCATCTTTCGGACTTTATTCACCGCTTTATTAACATGGTGCTTGGTTCGATTGAGCAAGACTTCCGCCCATGCAAACTCTGTTGCCAGAAGTGCGAAGCCCGCAATAAGAAGTGGAATGCCAGGGATTACAGGAAGGACGAGACCGAGTAGACCAAGACCAACGAGAGTGCTTCCGACTGTTGCGACGATTACCCAGCGGAGTGGATGTGGCAGGCGTTTCCAGTTGTTCTTAACCCAGAGCCATCGCGTGCGCATGGTGTGAGTCTATCTAATGAATTAAGAAGCGCGCAGTTGCTGAAGAATTTCAGTCTCTTCAAACTTCATTTTGTTTATTAGACCAAGAATCTTGCCTTCTCCTTTTGAAAAATATCGCAGATCAAAGTAGGGAATGGAGATGATGCTGAAACTTCCCTCCTCCTCGGGGTCATTTGTCAGTACCGGATAGTTCCAAATAACATCAACTTCCGATTGTGCGAAAAACTTGATGATTTTTCCCATCCGGAATCTATATATTCCATGGAGCTTAAGCTCACGAAAATTCTCAAGATATCCAGCGGCCCCTTTTTTCCTCGCTGAATATGAAAGGGCACCATTTCTTAGTGAGTACGAAATTTGACCATTTGCAATTTCTCGGTCCAATTTGCCGATTCTCAAGAGTTCTTTTGCATCGGGAAAATATTCATTGCGTTTTGAGATCAGGAGATATTTATAAAGTGCTTCACGCTCGGTCTCACGTAAGTGTGATCCAAGGGTAAGCAGTTCTTCGTAATAACTCAAAACCCTGTTTTGCACTAATTCGCCAATTGAGGGG
>JBJTMX010000134.1:0-3709 GCA_046070745.1 Candidatus Planktophila sp. | reverse complement strand
AGCAGTTGGTTGCATTCGGTGCAGATGTCCTCGTTGTAGACACAGCGCACGGCCATCAAAAGAAGATGCTAGAAGCTCTGCAGATTATTAAGAAATTGGATCTTGGTGTCCCTATCGTTGCAGGCAATGTTGTTACTGCAGAAGGTGTACGTGACTTGATTGCAGCTGGAGCAGACATCATCAAAGTCGGCGTGGGCCCAGGTGCTATGTGCACAACACGAATGCAGACCGGTGTTGGCCGCCCACAATTCTCAGCAGTCCTTGAATGTGCAGCAGAGGCAAAGAAGCACGGTAAGCATGTCTGGGCAGATGGTGGAGTTCGCCATCCTCGCGATGTCGCACTGGCTCTAGCAGCAGGTGCATCCCAGGTCATGATTGGTTCCTGGTTTGCCGGCACCTATGAATCTCCTGGCGACCTGCTTCGCGATAGCACAGGACGTGCATATAAGGAGTCTTTCGGAATGGCTTCTAAGCGCGCAGTGGCAGCACGAACTTCCAAAGAAGATGCATTTGATCGCGCCCGCAAGGCGCTCTTTGAAGAGGGTATCTCTTCGTCAAAGATGTACTTAGATCCTGTACGTCCAGGGGTTGAAGATTTGATTGACGAAATAATTTCAGGCCTTCGCTCATCATGCACCTATGCAGGTGCACGTTCACTCGAAGAGTTTGCAGATCGCGCACTTGTGGGAATTCAATCAGCATCTGGATATGCCGAAGGTCGACCACTGAGCCAATCGTGGAAGTAAGTTAATTACTTAACAAGCGGTACCCAACACCTCGCACAGCGTGAAGAACCTTTAAATCGCTGATTTCTTTGATCTTCATGCGGATTCGTGAAGCATGGGTATCAAGTAAGTGGTCACTGGAGAATTCGAGAGAGGCGCCGATCGCTTCTGATATCTGCTCGCGGGTAAAGACGCGCTTCGGATTGCTAATAAGTAAGTTGAGGAAATCAAACTCAGTACGAGTGAGTTCAATTTTCTCTCCAGCAATAATGAGCTCGCGGCTTTCAAGATCAAGTTCAATCGGTCCCGCGCTCACAATTGACCCCTTGACTCCATTAATTGCGGCTCGATGGCGCATCTGTGTAGTTGTACGTAGCGCCAGTATGCGAGCTGAAACAGGTTTCGTAATGTAATCATCTGCGCCAGCTGCCAGGCACATCGCCTCGTCCATCTCTTCAATATGGCTGGTGAGCATGATGATGGGAACTGCAGATGATTTTCTGATTTCACGACACACTTCAAAACCATCAGGCTGTCCGATAGATAAATCGAGAATGATCAAGGCTGGCTCACGCTTCTTAAAGAGCTCAAGCGCCTTCTTTCCATCGGCAGCTTCAACGACATCAAAGCCTTCTGGGGTCAGAGCGCTCTTTACAAAGAAACGGATATCCTCATTATCGTCAACAACTAGTATCTGTTCTCTACTCATCTTCGCTCCCACCAATTCTATGTAGCTCTGCCCGCAAGAGTGAGATCAATCGCGCGTGATCTTTTACAAAAGAGGTGAGATCAGGTGTGTCGGTCGTAAGTGAGCGAGAGTATTGAAGAATCTCTGTGCCTTGAGTATGAAAACCATAGAGTCCAATAGCTCCGCCAATGTCATGGGTAACAACCTTAATTGTCTGGGGAGTTGCTCCTTCAAGTGATGCAATTGCTCGTCCTAGAACTGCTGGCCTGCGATTAAGTATGAGTCTTGCCTCCTCATTCAGGTAGAGCGGAATTGTGACCGTAAAGGTAGTTCCGGTCCCAAGGTTGGAGGAGACATCAATAGAGCCCCGGTGACGAGTGACAACCTGATGGACAATAGCTAGCCCCAAGCCAGTGCCTGGATATTGACCAGAATCAGCATTTTTCGCGCGGAAAAAGCGGGTAAATAGATGATCAATATCATCCCTAGGGATACCAATACCGCTATCGGTCACAGATATTTCAGCGCTCTCGCCACCATCTGAATCGCTAACTGCACGCATTGAAATCACGATATGCGAACCGCGGGGACTAAATTTAATCGCATTGCCAAGGAGATTGATAAATACCTGGCTTAACTGCCCGGAATCTCCTTGTACAAAGAGTTGCTCTTCTGAGGCAAAATCTATCTCGATGTGGGAACTCTCAGAAGTTGGCTGCATAATAAATATTGCATTATCAATTACTTCGCGAAGATTTACTTTGTTATCCGGCAACTTCCCTTCTGCTGCATCAATTTTACTGAGTGAGAGCATTGATTCCACGAGATGGAGAAGTATTTGCGCATTACGGTCGAGCACTTCAAGATACTTTCTCTGCTCCTCACTTGATGTTGTTAAATTTTCATCGCGCATGATTTCGATATAGCCAATTATCGAAGTAAGAGGGGTGCGCAGTTCATGATTAACCGTTGAGATAAAGGCATTCTTTGCCTCATTAAGATCGCGCAATTCGGCGACTTTCAATTGAGTTCGCTTAAGTTCAATAATTGTTTCATCGAGGCGATTCTGTTCGGCCTCAAGAGCTTTACGAGCAATCCGATAGTTCTTGAAATTAGTGCGAACATTTAGGAAGAGGAAAAGTCCAGAGAATATTATGAAGATGTAGAAGAAGATGAGATTGAGACGATCTCGATCAGCTGTCTCTTTTGCATTGGTCACAAATTCTTGGTCAACAGAACGCTGATACGAAACAACAAGTCGTCGAGCCTCTGCCAAAATCTCATCGATCAGTGGGGAGACTCTGGTGCTGTACTCCTGATGTAAGGACTCTGGGAGAACTCCAGTTGGCGCCATCGCCACAATTCGATCTGACTCTCGCAAAACGCGCCAATAATTTCTCTGCGCTCTACTACCCATTGACTTACCACTGGTATCGATAACTGCCAGACGTTGCGCCAGGAGACCACGGGCTATCTGCACCGAACGGCGCGTTGTGCCGCCGTTGGCCCATTGTGCAAGTCGGGTGGCGTAGACAAGGGTTTCTCGCTGGGTAAAGATAATTGATGCTGCCGGAGTCTCTACATTACTGAGAACTTTGGCCTGTCGAACTGTTGACTTTGAGGCGATAGTTGATGAAAAGCCGAGGCCAAGAATTGCGACAACCGCGACAAAGGCCAATCCATACTGGCTCTTTGTTATCTGGAACTTCGCAATCGAGCGAAGCCTCTCGCGCGTCATTTCTTGGCTCATAACTATCACTTCACTGTAATCGAAGCAAGGGACCAATTCCATGCATCAAGGTTTTTTGCCCACTTGCTCTTATCGTCAAAGACAATGCGGAGGGGCCCTCCTTGGTCATAGGGAATGTCACTTCCATTTCGCTTAACTGCGATATATCCACCAGCTGCGACGAATTGAGCTGCCGAGTTTGTGTAGACGTAATCATTGAGGGCGTAGGTAGAGACTTTATCGTTTCCAGCTATACCAACCTTAGAAAAGAAATCCTTCATCGCAATTACAGTAAAAGTTTGACGTTTCTTCAAAAAAGGTTCGTAAATTGAAATAGATGTTGACTTCAATTTCGCAAGTTTTCTCGTTGTATACGTGACCTGCTTGCCACCCTTGGAGACTGTAAAGATAACTTCATTGGGACCGGCTGGATCGACGGTAGACGTCCCATAAGGATTTGTAAAATCGGCTGCATTAGCACCTGGTGCAACAGTAAGTAGGAGTACCAGAGCGATAGTAGCTGATGCGAATTTCTTCATTTTCTCTCCGTTCTTTATTTAACCGTTA
>JBJTMX010000133.1:0-7139 GCA_046070745.1 Candidatus Planktophila sp. | reverse complement strand
AGACGTCCCATGAGGGCAAAAAGAAGGGATGCGATAAAAATTTGAAGAAAGATGAGCGAAAGGCGTGAACGTTGGTTCATATCCTAGAAACCGTTCCGAATACCAGCGCGTGCAACCTAGAGATGATTGGAAGCAGAAGTGGGGTAATTACGCCGCTCCAGAAGGCAGTTCCTGCACAGACAAAGATAACTTGCACAATGCTTCCTAGTTCTTGTCCTAGAAGTAGACCTAAAAGCGCAAACGAGAGTTGCGCACCTACCACTCCACCAACAACGAGAAAAACAATGTTAAGGGGGTTTGCTCGGACGTGATCATCACCATATGAAAGAAAAGAAATAACAAACGAAACAAGGATCATGATGAGAGTCCAGTGACCTACAGGACCTGGAGAAGTTTCCGATAAATCCATCATCAATCCTGCACCAAATCCTGTAAGTGCCCCGATTTCAGGTGTGCTCATCGATGCCCATGCGAGTGTGAAGATCAATAAAAGTGAGACTCCTCCGGCAGGAAGTCGCATCTGAGTAACAAAACCTTCTTGCAGGAGATAGATAGCAAGGAAAATTGGAAACGATAATAGAAAGCGACGGGTAATCATTTTCGTCAGCCCTTGGATGAAGCGGTTGGGCTCGGTGTCGCGGTCACAGTCACTGTAGGAATCGGAGTTGGTTTTGGCTTAGCAGGAACCAGTGCATCGCGTGGATCAGCAGAAGGTGCAGAGACGACAACAGATACAACTCCCAGAGTTGAGAAATTTGAATAAAATTTCACATCTGCTGTTTGAGTAACGGCGCCGGCTGAGTTATCTACAGAAGTTACTTCTCCGATAGGAACACCTGGGACAAATGGTCGCCCGTTATTGCTGCCACGGGCAAGAATTGCATCCCCAACTTTCACTGTTTCGGTGTTATCAAGAAGCTGTAATACGCCCTTTCGGGTGCCTTGACCACTAAGAATTCCGATTTGTTGTGTGCCTGCGATACGAGCGCCGACCTTAAATCCTGGGTCTGAGGCAAGTTGCACAACTGCACTATTTGCGTAGGCAATCTTTACGACCCCAACCAAGCCGAAGCCAGAGATGACAGTCATATTGGTGTGAATACCTGAACGACTTCCGGCATCAATGGTGACTGTCTGTGAGAACGAGGTACTTGCACCTTGAGAAATGACTTTGGCGCTGACCACTTTAAATCCCCCGTTACCGGCAAGATCAAGCACAGACTTCAGTTGCGCGAGTTCGGCATCTGCAACTTTTCGATTGAGCAGAGCCTGACGAAGTGCATCGTTATCTGCCTTCAGCTTCTCAATTTGGTTTCGTGTGCGACCCAAGTGAGTTACGTCGGAGAGAAAGTTTCTAAACGGTGAAACAACCCAAGAGCCAACTTTCTGAACAGGAGTCAGGGCTGTCTGAGTACCCGTGCGAATTCCATCGATTACTTGCACTCCGCGAAGATCAAGGGTGATCAGAAAGAGCGAGGTAACAATTAATACGATGAGCAGTAAGCGACCACGATTGTCGCCGCCATAACGCACGCGCTGGTTCCTTTAGCGACGTGGCTCGGAAATCAAAACCTTTTCAAGGGCTTCGAATTCTTCAATGCACTTACCGGATCCTTCTACAACTGCGTCGAGTGGACGGTCTGCAATGTGAATTGGCATTCCTGTCTCGCGACGAAGGCGCTCATCAAGACCCTTGAGCATTGCGCCGCCACCTGTAAGAACGATTCCGCGATCCATAAGATCTGAAGAAAGTTCTGGTGGGCACTTATCCAGAGTTCCCTTTACTGCGTTCACGATTGCATTAACTGGACCTTCAAGTGCCTTACGGATTTCTGCGGCTGTAACAACGATTGTCTTTGGAAGACCTGTTGCAAGATCGCGACCACGGATTTCCGCATCGTTCTCACCCTGAAGTGGGAATGCGGAACCGATTGCCATCTTGATCTCTTCAGCAGTGCGCTCACCCAAGAGAAGTGAATATTCACGCTTAACCCAGTTAATAATCGATTGATCGAGCTCATCTCCGCCAACGCGGATTGAAAGTGCCGTCACGATTCCACCCAGTGAAATAACAGCAACCTCAGTTGTTCCGCCTCCGATATCAACGACCATGTTTCCTGTTGGTTCGTGAATTGGAAGACCGGCACCGATCGCAGCAGCCATTGGCTCTTCAATGATGTAAACCTTACGAGCACCTGCTGCGTAACCAGCATCCTTTACTGCGCGCTGTTCAACACCTGTGATACCTGATGGCACACAAATCACGATACGTGGCTTAGCTAAGTAGCTGCGCTTATGCACCTTCTGAATAAAGTAACGAAGCATGCGCTCTGTTGTATCGAAGTCTGCGATAACGCCATCTTTCAATGGACGGATTGCGACAATGTTGCCTGGTGTACGACCAATCATCTTCTTCGCTTCAATACCAACTGCGAGGATTCCGCCAGTGTCTTGATTGACTGCAACTACTGAAGGCTCGTTAAGAACGATGCCGCGACCGCGCACATAAACGAGAGTGTTTGCAGTTCCGAGATCGACCGCCATATCGCGACCGATAAAAGACATCTTGCTTGACATTACTTACCTCCGAAGAAAATTGCGATTTCACGTGCAGCAGATTCTGGTGAATCTGAACCGTGGACAAGATTTTGTGTGACCTTTGTTCCAGCATCGCGTGCGAGATCGCCGCGGATTGTTCCTGGGTCTGCAACTGTTGGATCGGTTGTTCCCGCGATGTTACGGAAACCTTCGATGACGCGGTATCCCTCGACGACCATCGCAACGATGGGACCTGAGAGCATGAACTCAACGAGTGGTTCGAAGAATGGCTTTCCCTGATGCTCGGCATAATGTTGTTCGAGCAGAGCACGGTCTGCTTGCATCATGCGGAGTTGGGTAATGGTGTAACCCTTACGTTCAATACGGGCAATAATTTCGCCGGTCAAAGAACGAGCTACGCCATCTGGCTTAACGAGGACAAGTGTCTTTTCTAAAGTACTCACTCGCCCATTCTATTGGGGCTTAGGACTCCCCCGTTACACGGCCGTTTTCAGCCTCAGCAAGCAACTTCGCCCGAATCGCCTCACCCTTACGGCCGACCACGATGGCTGCAACCCACAGACCTGCGAAAAGAGCGCCGATAAACACCAACGAAGGCACAACCACTGCATAGCCAATCATCAGCAATTGCAGGACTGAGCCGAGAATCCAGCCCGCCTTCTTCTTCAAAAGACCTGGGGTGAGGAGAAAGAGAATCGCGATTGCTGCGCCAATAAGAATTGTTGACGTCGCATGATCTTTCGCTAAAAGTAAGGCGAAGCCCATGACGAAAGCTTCCATCACGAGGACGGCAGAGCCGAGAATGCGCATTACGCAGAATCCTTAGCAAAACGCTTTCGCACGATCGCACGCGCTTCACCTACTGTGACAACAGAACCCGTAATCAGAATTCCGAGTGTGTCTTCACTCAGGGGACGCGCAGCATCTTTGATTGCCTTCTCAAGTGCTGCATCTAAGGTTTCTGCAGCGAAGACTCGATCAGCGCCGAAAATCTTTGAGGCAATTGCCTCGAGATCAGCGACTTCCATTGAACGCGAGGAAGAGTTCTTAGTGACGATGACTGAGTCCATCACCTTTTCAAGTTCTGATAGCGCGCCTTCGACATCCTTATCTGCCATCGCAGCAAAGACTCCCATGACCTCATCGAATGTGAATTCATTTTGAATGGTGTCAGTCAACGCCTTTGCTCCATGTGGATTGTGTGCAGCATCGATAATAATCGTTGGATCGCGATGTAAAACTTCGCATCGACCAGGTGAAATTACATTTGCAAAGCCTGCAAGCACTGCCTCGTAATCAAGTTCTTGTTCACCGAAGAATGCTTCAACAGCAACCAAAGCAGCTGCAGCATTAGATGCTTGATGCTTGCCATGAAGCGGTAAGAAGATTTCTTCATAGGTGTCTTTAGGTGTCTTGATTGTTAAAACTTGGCCTCCGACAGCAACTGCGCGAGATTCGATGACGTACTCAATTCCTTCGCGAGCAATATCTGCGCCAACTTCAGCAGCCTTCTTCAATAGCTCGACAGCTGCCTCAGGCTCTTGCTGAGCAAGGACGATAAAGCCACCCTCTTTGATAATGCCCGCTTTGGTTTTAGCGATTTCAGCGATTGTGGAACCGAGGTACTCGGTGTGATCAAGACCGATAGGCATGATGACTGAGACATCTGCATCAACGACGTTGGTCGCATCCCACTCGCCGCCCAATCCAACTTCAATAACACCTACATCAATTGGGTGCTCAGCAAAGGCTGCAAATGCCAGAGCTGTCATTGCTTCAAAGAATGAAATGGGGGTTTCAAACTTTGTATCCATGAAATCGAGGTATGCGGCGATGTCGTTGTAAGAGAAAATCATCGCCTTTGGATCAATTGGTTGACCATTAATTGCGATGCGCTCGAGGTATGACTCGAGGTGAGGTGATGTAAAGCGGCCAGTACGCAGACCCATCTCGAAGAGAAGTGAGTCAATCATGCGGGCAGTTGTCGTCTTACCGTTTGTTCCGCCGACATGAATCGTTGGATATGTAAGTTGTGGTGAACCGAGAATATCTACAAGAGCTGCAATGCGATCGAGAGTCGGATCAATCTTTACTTCTGGCCAACGCTTTAAGAGCGCCCGCTCGATAGCGTCGATGCGTTCTTGATCGTCTGGTGTAATTGCAATCATTACTTCAACGCAGCTAACTGCGCAGTGATGCGTTCGATATCGGCGTTCATCGCAGCTTGTCGTTCGCGAATCTCTGCAACAACGTTCTCAGGAGCCTTGGCCATAAAGCCTTCATTGTTAAGTTTGACCTCAGCTGTTGCAAGATCTTTCTTCGCAGTTGCAAGATCTTTCTCAAGACGAGCGCGTTCTGCAACAACGTCGACCGCTCCAGACAAATCGAGCTCACACTTAATTGCACCGATTTCTACTGATGCACTTGCTGTGAAGTCGATGAGTTCAAGCTTGAGCAAGAAAGCCATCGCTGATGCGTATTGAGCAACATCTGTTGGTGCAATAAAGCGCCCAGGAATCTTCTGGCTTGGCTTCACACCTTGATCATTGCGGAAGCGACGAACTTCTGTAATTACACGTTGCAACTGTGTAATTAGCTCTTCTGATGACTTGTCGAGATGCGATGCATCAGCGACTGGCCACGTAGCGTTCATGAGGGTTACTCCCCCAGTAAAAGTTGTCCAGAGCTCTTCAGTAATAAATGGCATTACTGGGTGGAGCAAGCGGAAAAGTTGATCAAGCACGTGACCAAGTACGCGCTGAGTTGATTGCGCGTTTCCCGATGCAAATGCTTCCTTGGAAAGTTCGAGGTACCAGTCGCAGAGGTCATCCCATGCGAAGTGATAGATAACTTCGCTTGCGCGAGCAAACTCGTAGGTCGAAAGTAGTTCGCTGTATTCAGCTGTTGTCTCAGAAAGTCGCGACAAGATCCACTTATCGATTGCATTGAGCGAATCAACCGGTGGCAAGTCGCCTTCCACTGTTGCGCCATTCATCATTGCAAAGCGAGTTGCATTCCAGAGCTTGGTTGCAAAGTTTCGAGAACCTGCAATCCAATCTTCTGCAAGTGCTTGATCTTTACCTGGGTTTGAGCCACGAGCAAGTGTGAAGCGAAGTGCATCGGCGCCGTATTTATCGATGAATTCGAGTGGGTCAACAACATTGCCCTTTGACTTCGACATCTTCTTACCGAATTGATCGCGAACAAGTCCGTGTAGAACGATTGTTCCAAACGGTGGAACGCCATCCATCGCAAAGAGTCCGAACATCATCATGCGAGCTACCCAGAAGAACAAGATGTCGTAACCCGTTACGAGAACGCTGGTTGGGTAGAACTTCTTCAAGTCGTCCGTGTTATTTGGCCAGCCGAGAGTTGAGAAAGGCCAGAGTGCAGATGAAAACCATGTATCCAATACATCTGGATCTTGTTCGTATCCTGCAGGAGCTGTATCACCAGGACCTACAACGATGACATCGCCTTCTGGGCCGTACCAAACAGGGATGCGGTGTCCCCACCACAACTGACGAGAGATACACCAGTCGTGCATTCCATCAACCCACTCGAAGTACCGTGGTGCAAGCTCTTCGGGTTCAATCTTTACGCGACCATCGCGAACAGCATCTCCTGCTGCCTTTGCAAGTGGTGCAACCTTCACAAACCACTGCTTTGAAAGTCGTGGCTCAACAGTTGTATCGCAACGTGAACAGTGACCCACTGCGTGAACATATGGGCGCTTCTCTGCAACAACGCGACCGAGCTCTTTGAGCTTTGCAACAACTGCAACGCGTGCCTCAAAGCGATCCATTCCATCAAATTCAGTGCCCGTGCCATCCATGACACCGTGCTCGTTCATGATGACAACGAATGGAACGTTGTGGCGGACAGCCATCTCAAAGTCATTTGGATCGTGCGCCGCAGTGACCTTTACTGCGCCTGTTCCGAAATCAGGATCAACTAGTTCATCGGCGATGATTGGAATCATGCGATTAACGAGTGGCAAGAGAACCTCTGTACCGATCAAGTGCTTGTAACGAGGGTCATCAGGATGAACAGCAACTGCGCCATCGCCCATCATTGTCTCGGCACGCGTTGTTGCTACAACGATGCTTTGTTCACCATCACCGTATCGAACTGAAACGAATTCACCTTCATCATCGTGGTGCTCAACTTCAATATCTGAAAGAGCTGTAAGGCAACGTGGACACCAGTTGATGATGCGCTCTGCGCGATAAATGAGTTCTTGATCGTAGAGCTTTTTAAAGATCGTAAGAACTGCTTGCGAAAGCGTTTCATTCATTGTGAATGCTTCGCGAGTCCAGTCAACTGAATCTCCGAGGCGCTTCATCTGACCAAGAATCTGTCCGCCAGATTCTGCCTTCCACTCCCAAACCTTCTTAACAAAATCTTCGCGACCTAAGTCGTGACGTGTAAGTCCTTGCGCAGCGAGCTGCTTCTCAACAACGTTTTGAGTTGCGATACCGGCGTGGTCCATTCCTGGTAACCAGAGAGCTTCATAACCTTGCATGCGCTTCATACGTGTGAGGCAGTCCTGCAAAGTCTGATCGAGCGCGTGTCCGATG
>JBJTMX010000132.1:0-5956 GCA_046070745.1 Candidatus Planktophila sp. | reverse complement strand
CTCTTGATTCGATTGTCCCGGCTGCCTTGCCAGGCGATCCTCGTATCTATACCTACCTCAGTGGGCTGGCCGAGATTGCGATTGGTCTGGCGCTACTTACGCCGTTATCGAAGAAGGTATTTGGTAAGCCGGTGAAGTTATGGGGCGCATACGGCGCCTTTGCGCTCTTTCTTGCGGTATATCCCGCCAATATCAATATGGCTATTCAATGGAGTGGTCGACCAATGCCAGAGCCGCTCTATGCATATGCACGTCTTCCTTTTCAGTTCTACTTCTTATGGGCAGCTTGGAAATTGATTCGAGCGATCAAACGCAGAACGGCGTAGCAATGTCGGAGATTGTTGTATTAACTGATGGCGAATGTCGTTTCTGCGAAGCGACGCTGGGGTGGATGCAGAAGAAATTAGAAGTTGATGCAACGCCATTTCAAAAGGCAGATCTTGGCAAATATGGCCTTACTTATGAAGCGTGTTCTAAGGCGCTCCATGTGGTTTATGCAGGACGTGTCTACGTCGGCGCAGATGCCATCGCCTATCTATTAGGACGGCGCGGAAATTATGTATTGGGCTTTATTGTGCGCGCATCAGGTCCGCTAGGCCGCTTTGGATATAAGTGGGTTGCAGGCCATCGCAACACATTGCTGATTCGCTGTGCGACCAAGGTGATCGAGCGCTCGCTTTAGCCTAGCTGGCTACTTAAAGAAGTTGTACGAAATCCTGTACTAGTGTGTTAAGGTGAGTTAAATCAAAGGAGCCCGCCATGTCTATTCCTGCATCTAACGCCCGCGCCAACTTCTTCAAACTCATTGAGCAAGTTAATAATGATCAAGAGGCAGTGCTGATTACATCCAATGCTGGCAATGCCGTACTTGTCTCTGAGAGCGAGTGGGAAAAGATGCTGGAGATGCAATATTTACTGTCAACGCCAGCAAACCGCGATTGGATCATGAAATCTATTGAGCAGGCGGATCGAGGGTTAATCACTCCACTCGAACTTCCTCTCGTGGTTGCCGGAGATTTTCACAAACCGAAGGCAGCGTTAAAGCCGGCGGCAAAGGCCGCTCCAAAGCCAAAAGTTAAACCTGCTCAAAAACGCACCGTAAAACCTACAGCCAAGATTGCGAACTAATGGCCAAGGCAATTAAAGAGCTGAAGCCTTACACAACTGCGAATGCAGCGGAAGATTTAAAATATTGGAAGAATTCTGGCAATCAAAAAATACTGCAACGGATTGAAGTTCTCATCCGCTCGGCGCTTGAAACCCCAGGTTCTGGAATCGGTAAACCTGAGCGGTTGAAATTTGAAGGCGGGGAAACTTATTCTCGTCGAATCAATAAGCAGCACCGTTTGGTCTATCGAGTCGAAGGAGATCGATTAATACTCCTCGCTGCTCGCTTCCACTATGACGATAAGTAGTACCAGAGAATCGCTTTAACGCTGCGTGGTTCGTTTTGCGACAACAAGAGCGGCGGTAGAGGTAGCAGGAGCAACGCCAATCAACGACGGAGTAACAACGACTGAAATTGTCACTTGACCTCGAATTGATGGCGTCCAATTACAGCTTGCACTATTGGCTCCGTCGGTGGCGATAGTGATGCAATTTGGAATTCGCTTTCCATTGGCGAAAAAAGTTACCTTCGCTGCCATTGTCGTTGTCACCGACAATGTGGATGCTTGTCGATAGGTGGCAGTGGCCGGAGCGTTAAAAGTTGTATTCAGCGTTGAGGTATAGCGAAGGATGATGACGCCAGAGCCACCCGAACCGCCGGGAAGGTCGCTTCCTGCAACAGAGTCATCCCATCCTGTTCCGCCACCGCCGGCGCCTGAATTTGCGGCGCCCCACATTGCAATGATCTTTCCGTAGGTACCTCGACCGCCGTTGGGATTGGCGCCACCGCCGCAATTTCCGCCATTGCTATTGAGGTATTGCGAGCTGGCAGCATTTCCCAAACCAGAGCCACCGCCGCCACCGGTTGCATAACAGATTGCGGCTCCGGTGATTGAGTTAGCTGTGCCATTACCGCCATCTGACCAATCGCTGCTCGTTGTGCCAGCGGCTATCAGCGCAGCAGAGGACGATCCACCGCCACCACCGCCTTGAAAGTAGTTGGCACCTTTAGCAAGGGCGCCGCTATTTCCAAGACCGTAGCTGTAGGTTGAATTCTGGGTTGAAATACCGGCAACTATTCCGGCAGAGTACAGAGTTGCCGCACCACCGCCAGAGCCACCATTGGCACCGTTGCGAAGTGAGTTATCTGCGCCGCTAGCAGATCCACCACCACCGCCACCGAGTGCGATACGTCGATTACCTAATAGTGAATTTCCGCCATTGCTGCCGCGGGTATCGTGTTGACCGACGCCGCCTTGGCCAACGGTGATCGTCTCTACCGCACCTGGAGTAAAGGTAAGTGTCGCCAGCGCAGTAGCCACATATCCGCCGGCGCCACCGCCACCACCAGATCGCGAACCACCGGCGCCACCGCCACCGACAACGAGTGATTCCATCTTGGTCAACCCGGCCGGAACTTTCCAACCACCTTGCGATGTTAAATAGGAGCGCGGAAATTTAATGACGGTGTCGTTTCCAACTTGGCTTGTATTTTCAACAGGAGAAATAGTTGGAGAGCCCACCAGCGAAAGATCATTGCTACCGACGCGATCGATAACGGTGCTTCCTGAGATGTCATTGAAATCGTAATAGGCAACAACACCTGTTTGGCTGCCGATACCCCAACGATGCATATCGCTTTGAATCTCAGCTTGAGTTCGTACCACGTTGGAGAGGCGAACCTCATCGATGGCGCCGCTGAAATAGGTGGTTCCATTTCGACGCGCACCGATATTAAAGGCATCGCCGCCATTGACGAGCGCACCCGTTCCTGCGCCATCTGCGCTTTGATTACTGCTCAACACCTGGCCATCCCAATAGGTTGTCACCGTGTTGGTATTTGCAGCTCGCGTGATTGCAAAGTGATGCCATTCATTCTGCGGAACTTTGAGATTGGTGACTCCGGCAGTGGAGATTGCATATCGAACCGTGGTTCCTGCAACAGTTCCATTGCCGGTAAAGGCGAAGTTCAAATTGCCCGCGGCGCAATAGACGGCATATTGAACGCCCTTTGTGACCAAGTTACCATCACAATTTGCCAGCGATGATTTAAACCAGAATTCAATGCTGATTGCATTGAAAGTACCGAGTGCTGAGTTTGAAGCAATCGTTGCATAGCGGCCAGTAGTGTCGGTGTTGATGTAGGTATCTGATTCACCAGCTGCGGCAGAGGCAGGTGCGGCGAAGAATCCAGCAAGAGCGAGTATCAGCGGCAGGAAAAGCGCTCGCTGAAATACCGACCTTTGCATGGAGTAAGAATACAACCGCCGCTCGTCGGGGCAGAAAAAGAGTTATCGGACGCTGCGAAGTACTGCTGTGACTTTGCCGAGAATCTCGCAATGAGTTCCATCAATTGGTGCGAAGTCATCATTAGCCGGCAGAAGCCAGAGCGTGCCATTCTTCTTAGAGTAAGTCTTAACAGTTGCTTCACCATCAATCATGGCGGCAACGATCTCGCCATTGTTGGCATCTCTCTGCTGGCGGATGACGACGTAATCGCCATCGCAGATCGCGGCATTAATCATCGACTCACCCTTGACCTTCAACATAAAGAGCTCTCCAGAACCAACGAGTGATTCAGGAAGGGGCATCGTCTCTTCGACCATCTGGTCTGCAGTGATAGGAACACCGGCGGCGATAGAGCCGACCAGCGGAATGAAACGGGTCTTATCAATGGGGGTAGTGGAGCCAAGTTCTGCGTCAGGGACGACCACCTCGAGGGCGCGTCCTGAGTTATCACCGCGGCGGATCAGACCCTTCTCCTCCAAGATATCGAGTTGATATTTAACCGATGCCGATGAGGTGAGGCCGACTGCGGCGCCGATCTCACGCATGGTGGGGGCGTAGCCCTGGCTGTCGACAGAAGATTTGATGAAGTCGAGGATCTCGACCTGGCGGCCGGTGAGCTCGCCATCTGGGGATATCTTTTTGGCCATGCACAGATGGTTCCACAGCCTGTGGAAAAAATCAAACATCTGTTCGAAAAAATGTTGCACTTGTCAGTGGTCGGGTCTATATTTCTCTTATCGAACAAGCGTTCGAACACCTTCCCCAAGGTTCCCAAGCGATTGGGTTTGTAAAGAGCAGGAGCAAGACCATGAGCACACTTTCAATCAACACAGTAGGGCCAAGAAACGTTGATTTTAAAGGCTTTTCAGCCAATCCGTCCGGACGCATTGTTCTCAATCGCCGTGGCCGACTAGCTCGTACCCTCGTGGTTCTTTCTCTGGCTATCGTGGCAGCATCTGTTGCAGGCGGACAGGCAGGTGCTTCTACAAGCGCTAAAGCCAGCGCCCCACACTCATTTATCACCGTCACCGTGGCGCCAGGCGATACCGTCTGGTCTCTAGCCAACCGTGTGGGCGAGGGCGATGCAGGTGCCCTCGTTGCAGCAATCATCGAGATCAACGGCCTCGGCAACGGTGATCTCACCGCCGGTCAGAAGATCCGTATTCCGCTCAACTAGCCTTTTAAAAACCCTTCGGGCGTGTCGCGCATTTTCATCCCACCAAGCCTCGAGAAATGCTTTAGAGTTACCACTATATGTAGGGGTTAGAAGCGCAAAAACTTCCATTACTAGAGTTTCTAGTGTAAGTTTCGCAATTCTCCACTATATGTAGTTGGATAAAAAACCTGGGATTGAAGAGGGGACACGCCGCATGATCTGCCCATTTTGCCGCCATGACGATTCACGCGTGATCGACTCACGCCCAGTTGAGGATGGCACACAGATTCGCCGTCGCCGCGAATGCCCAGAGTGCGGCCAGCGCTTTTCAACTCAAGAGGTTGCTCTGCTCAACATCATCAAGCGAAGCGGTGCGACCGAACCATTTAGCCGCGAAAAGGTTCTCGTTGGTGTCCGCAAGGCATGCCAGGGCCGTCCGGTCAATGAAGATGATTTGGTTCTCTTGGCTCAACGCGTAGAAGAAGCCCTTCGCGCGACTGGCCAAGCTGAAATCGAAGCCCACGAGGTCGGAATGGCCATCCTTGCGCCACTCCGTGAACTCGATGAGGTGGCTTACCTGCGATACGCCTCGGTCTATCGTAACTTTGCCTCCTTAGAAGATTTTGAAGGAGAGATCGCACTTCTCCGCGCTCTACCTTCAAATACTGATTCATCCAGCAAGACCCCTTCCTCCGCCAGCAAGACAACAGCTAGCTCTGCAAAGAGTTAAGTTTTTTCTTGCACCAAAAAACTGAATAAGTAACACACCAGAAAACAAAAACCAGAAAATTAAAATAAGAGAAGACGGGAAAATAAACATGTCAGATACGGTCATCAATCGACCAGCTTCGAAGGTTAAGGGCGGCAAGGGTCTAACCATCGAACGCATTTACACCAATGAAGGCATTCACCCATATGACGAGGTCACATGGGATCGCCGCGATGTTGTGCAGCAGAACTGGAAGACAGGCGAAGTTGTTTTCGAGCAACGTGGCGTCGAGTACCCAGATTTCTGGTCTGTTAATGCATCAACCATCGTTACAACAAAGTATTTCCGTGGCGCAGTCGGTGCCGAAAACCGCGAGTGGTCACTCAAGCAGGTAATCGATCGCGTTGTCCTTACCTATGTCAAGGCTGGTCGCGAGAACGGTTACTTCGCAACAGATAACGATGCAACAATCTTCGAGCACGAGCTCACACATATGTTGTTGCACCAGATCTTCTAATTTAACTCACCAGTGTGGTTCAACGTTGGAACAGCAGCACCTCAGCAGGTTTCTGCATGCTTCATCTTGTCTGTTGACGACACAATGGATTCAATCCTTAACTGGTACCGCGAAGAAGGAATGATCTTTAAGGGCGGTTCTGGTGCCGGTCTTAACCTTTCACGCATTCGTTCATCTA
>JBJTMX010000131.1:0-4026 GCA_046070745.1 Candidatus Planktophila sp. | reverse complement strand
GCAGTCACCGGTGCCTGGCGAAGTGATTCAGTGATGTGGGCAAATTCAGCTGCGGGAAAGAGGTAGAGGCATCGCTCTTGACCCTTAGTAATTACAAGGCCTGGCGAAAGCTCTTCACGGAATTTGGCAGGAAGAATCAATCGGCCCTTCTCGTCGAGACGAGGTTCATGGGTGCCTAAGAACATTGATTTTCACCACCTTCCCCAAGGTTTGAGCGTGAATTTCCCGCTCAATTCCCCACTTTACACCACTTCCCCCCTTTTTACACCACTCTGCCCCAAATATTTATCCAATCCATCCACTCTCCTCCACTGCCTTTTTAGGGTGCAAAAAGGCAGAAAAAAACCCGCACCGGTGGGTGCGGGTTGGTGTGAAAGCTCTGACTTACTTAGCGATCAAAGTCGCGATTTTCCCAACGCTGGGCAAGGCGAGCGCCGAAATTTCCTTGGGAGCCGACCTTTGGAGTGCGCAGACCCTTATGTGAGAGCGAGCGCAGAACCATCAGGAGGCCCGCCAAAATAACGATAAATCCAGCGACTCCAACAGGTGCAATCTGAGCAATCAGCCCTGTAAAGAGAATGGCTATACCCCCAACCATGAGGGCGATTGCACTCACAAGCGATGCGGGAGCTTTACGGGTCAAAGTGGCGGTATCTCCGCCTGAGAGAGTCGATTGCAAACGTGGATCATCGGTTGCAAGGGCAGCTTCCATCTCCGCTAGTAAGCGGCGTTCGCGATCTGAAAGTGCCATATCGAAAGAATAGAACAGATGTGACTATCCGTCACCTTCTACTCATCGCTCGGGCGAATCAGCCTTCCTGGACGCACGCTCGAGCTGCCAAAGCGGGCTCGAGCCTTATCGATAGCGGTATCGGCATCGCGCCACCCCTTCTCGCGAGCACCCAAGAGGAGTTGCTCATGAGCGCCCTCCTGAAGATTTTCTAGTGAGACCGCTACGAGGCGCAGGCGAGCCCCGTTGATTTTCAGCGCCTGAAAGAGAGCGCGGACGACTTCATAGATCTCTTGGGTGCTATCGGTGGCAAGGGGCAGCGTCTTACTGCGGCTAATGGTGGTGAAATCTGCAAAGCGCACCTTGATGCCGATTGTCTTTGTATAGAGCTCGCGATCACGTAGACGCGCTGATGCCTTCTCAGTCATGCGCAAGAACTCACGCAAAATTTCTTCGGGGTTATCGAGGTCATGTGAAAATGTTTCGGCATTGCTAATTGATTTATCTGGTTCATCGTTGCTGACATCGCGCATATCGCGACCCCATGCAAGTTCGTAGAGGGATGCACCTGTTGCTTCCCCAAGTGCGCGAATGAGGGTCGATCGCGGAGTATGTGCAATCTCGCCGATGGTGTGAAGTCCTAACCGCTCAAGAGCTTCGCCAGTCTTTGGTCCGACTCCCCACATTGCACCCACTGGAAGTGGATGGAGAAATTCAAGTAATCGATCGTCGCGAATTTCAAGCATGCCGTTAGGTTTGCAATGCTGTGATGCAAGTTTTGCGATGAACTTATTCGATGCAATTCCTACAGAACATGTAATGCCCTCTTTTGCCTGCACTTCTTCACGAATTTTCTGCGCAATCTCGCGACCTGTTCCTAATAACTTGAGTGCGCCTGTGACATCGAGAAATGCTTCATCGAGTGAGATGGGTTCAACTTTTGGAGTGTATGTTGAAAAGATATTCATGACGCGATCGGATATTTCTGCATAGCGATGGTGTTCGGGTGCGATAAAGATTGCTTGTGGTGCCATGCGTTGTGCGCGACCGACAGGCATCGCTGCGCGAATTCCAAATTTACGTGCTGCGTAATTTGCTGACAGTACGACTCCGCGCGCGCCTGCGCCAACGACTACTGCTTTGCCTCGCAGCTCTGGATGATCGAGCTCTGCAACGGATGCATAGAAGGCATCCATATCTACATGCAGAATCGTGCTCATATCGCCACACTACCTTTCCGGAGATTCCATTCTTGATAGGCGCTTCGAAGATCCCACACACCTGTTGCGCGCAGCGAAATACCACGTTCGCCGGTGCGGCGAGTAACGCCACGTACAAGGAAGAGCGATGTGCCATAGAGGGTCTGTGCGTATTGGCCAGAGCGCGCTTCTAATACATCGGGGAAGAAGGTTGCATCGCTGCAGCCATAGCCATCGTCGAGTGAGAGAAAGAGGACTCGCTTACCAGAGCGCACCGGTGGTGATTGCAGTGCGACTTTGACTCCTGCAACTAGCACGGTGCTATTACTGCGCAGCCCCAATAAATCACAGGAACGTGTAGCGCTGATTGCATTAAGGAATTCTGCATAGGGAGAAAGGATGTGTTCGCTGACATCCATACCAAGGCGCGATAGTTCATTACTCATCTTCTCTGCGCTGCTCATTGCAGGTAACCCGCTCGATACCAATGCAGGAGGCGTTAGGCCGAGAGACATCTGTGCACCGGAGAGCGCAGGAGCGGAAGTTTTATGAAGATCGGCGAGATGCAGAAGTAAGTCGCGGTGATTAATAGATGCATCCGAATGCACGCTATCGAATGCACCGGTAAGGATGAGTGTTTCAATGGTGGGAGCCGATGCGCCTGAGCGTCGATAGAAATCTGCAAGGTCAAGATAAGGCTGACCGAGAACAATGCTTTCAACTTCCTTTTCACTTGCACCGGAAATAGCACTGAGTGCAATACGGATTGCTTTCTTCTCCCCCGCGCTTTCAACACGGTAATCAAGTGATGAGTGATTGATATCAAGAGGCGCCAGCGGAACACCCATCTGGCGCGCCTCATCGAGCATCAGCCGCTTGGGATACATACCTGGATCATGTGTCAGAACTCCAACGATGAATTGAGCGGGGTAATGAGTTTTCAGCCATGCTGATTGATAGGTAGGAAGTGCGAATGCTGCAGCATGCGCTTTGCAGAAACCAAAGGATGCAAAGGCGCGCAAGATTTCCCAAACCGTTGTAATCGTTGCGAGCTCATACCCCTGCGCAGATGCGGCAGGAAAGAACCAATCGCAGACTTCTTGCTGCCCCTCTTTGCTGCCCAGTGCGCGACGTTTCTCATCGCTTGCAGCAAGTGAGATACCTGTCATCGTTGCAATGATTTCAATGACTTGTTCATGGAAGACAACAACACCTTCAGTCTCTTTCAAGATAGTAGCAAGGGTGGGATGAATCAATTGAGGTTGAGTAAATCCACCACGAGCACTGAGAAAAGGACGAATCATGTCGCTTTTAACTGGCCCTGGACGAAAGAGCGAGATATCGATAACAAGATCGTTAAAGGTGCGCGGTTGTAACTTGCCCACCAGCTCGCGTTGTCCGGGGCTTTCAATTTGGAAGAGCCCCAAAGTCTGCGTTGATTGAATTAATTTATATGTGTCGACATCATCGAGCGGCACGGTATCAATATCAAAATCAGGATCTGCAGTGCGACGGATTTCTTCAACAGCATGCGCGATTGCAGATTGCATACGTACGCCCAGAACATCGAGTTTAAGTATACCAATATCTTCAACATCATCCTTATCAAATTCGAGCATCGGATATCCGCCTGCGTTGATTTGAAGCGGTGTGCGATCGAGCAAAGTTGCATCAGAAAGCGCAATTGCACATGGATGCATTGCAAGGTGGCGAGGCAGACCGTCGAGGCGTTGAGCCATGGCAATTGTCATTGCCATTAAGGGCGCAGATGTATTGAGTGATTTGAGTTCTGGTAGAGAAGCGAGAGCTGCCTCAATATTTGCCGCTCGTATATGAGGCATTGATTTCGCAAGGAGGTCAATTTCAACAGCAGGCAGACCGAGCGCTGCACCTGCATCGCGAATCGCATGGCGTGCGCGATATTTTTCGACCATAGAAACTGTGGCGCAGCGAGATATTGCGTTGGGTGAATTAAAGGATGGAGCGCCGTAGCGAGCGAAGACGGCATCATAGATTTCTAAGCGGCGTGCGGATTCAACATCAATATCGATATCAGGCAGCGCACGACGAAGTGGCGAACAGAAGCGTTCCATCAGG
>JBJTMX010000130.1:0-13181 GCA_046070745.1 Candidatus Planktophila sp. | reverse complement strand
TAAGAATAAAGCCCACTCTCGAGAATCCCAAAGGTTTCGAGTAAGCGGGCTTTATTTTTCAAGAATTACTGCGGAGCGGTCTTCTCCTTATGCGAGCCATCGCAGAAAGGCTTATCTCTCGAGAGGTCACAACCACAAAGTTTAGGATTTTCGACTGTGCTGGTGACATTGCCATCAGCGTCAACAAAATCCACGGTCCCTGTGATGCGGATGGATCCGCTCTTCGGATTGACGAAGACTTTGACCCGATTCTCTGGGGAAATGTCGGACATCAATTAACTCTTAATCGAGATAATCGCGAAGCGCCTGCGAACGAGATGGGTGGCGCAGCTTCGACATTGTCTTTGACTCAATCTGACGAATACGTTCGCGGGTTACACCGTGAACCTTTCCGATCTCATCAAGTGTCTTTGGCTGCCCATCAGTTAATCCGTAGCGAGCCTTAATGACATCGGCTTCGCGGTTGGTAAGCCCACCAAGGACCTGCATCAACTGCTCCTGCAAGATTGTAAATGTCACCGACTCTTCTGGCTTGATTGCCTCTGAGTCTTCGATCAAATCACCGAACTCGGAATCGCCTTCTTCACCAAGTGGTGTGTGTAATGAGATTGGTTCGCGGCCGTACTTCTGAACTTCGACAACCTTCTCAGGTGTCATATCGAGTTCTTTAGCGAGCTCTTCTGGGGTCGGTTCGCGACCGAGATCTTGAAGCATCTGGCGCTGCACACGAGCAAGCTTGTTGATGACTTCCACCATGTGTACCGGAATACGAATTGTACGAGCTTGATCTGCCATCGCACGTGTAATCGCCTGACGGATCCACCAGGTTGCATAGGTTGAGAACTTGTAGCCCTTTGTGTAGTCGAACTTCTCAACTGCACGAATAAGACCGAGGTTACCTTCCTGAATCAAATCCAAGAACAACATTCCACGTCCGGTGTAACGCTTTGCAAGAGATACAACGAGACGAAGGTTTGCCTCGAGCAAGTGGTTCTTTGCGCGCTTTCCGTCTTCGACAATCCACTCGAGCTCGCGCTTGAGCTTCTTATCAATCTTCTTATCGTTAAGGAGCTTCTCTTCTGCAAAGAGACCTGCCTCCACGCGTGTAGCAAGTTCAACCTCGAGCTCTGCATTAAGAAGAGCAACGCGGCCGATCTGCTTGAGGTAATCCTTTACCGGGTCAGCTGTCGCACCTGCAGTAAGAACTGTCTGCTCAGGTGGAAGGCGCTTGATTTCTGTCTGCACAAAGCGCTCTTGCTCGGCAAAGAAGTACTGCAAATCTTCGAGATTCTTGAGGTATCCCTGGTTGATTGCTTCAGTAATGATCTTCGCTGACTTATCGGTGAAGGTATTCATCGCAAACATCTGCTGAATCTGCTTGAAGGTCAACGCCTTCGCTTACCTGATCAATGTTGTGCTTTGCGGCAATCTCGCGTCCCTGATTCTTGAAGTTAATCGCCTCAATAATCATATGGATGTTTTTCAGGTCTTTCTTATGCTTTTCGCGTTCGTTCTTATCTTCTTCATCATCATCTGATTCAGAATCAAGGAGCAAGAATGAACCTTCTTCAAACTTATTCTTCTCTTCAGCTACATCAACAACGCGAGTCTTTGAACCTTCGCCTTCTGCATCAATTATCTCTGCAGCTTCAGCAATTAGTGCATCAACATCTTCGATCTCAACTTCTTCAACAACAATCTCGTTGCCATCTTCATCGAGAACAACTGCCTTCTCAGCCTTTGCCTCGACCTCAACTTCTGCTTCCTTTACAGGTTCTGGAGCTGGTGCAATGAGCGCAAGCTGAGCCTTGGAAAGAATTCGGTTAGGGCCACCAAGACCCGACTTGCGCGCCTTCTCAGTTTCGGCAGGGATTGAGAGAGCGAGCGCACGTGCCTCAAGGACGAGCGACTGGAATTCCTTCTTTACAATTTTGTTGATATTGGTAATACCTGATGCTTCAAGTGAAGCAAGAATTTCTTTCTGGCGCTCTACTGCGTGCTTGAGATCTACTAGCTGCTGAACTTCCTTTGCCGAAAGATCTTTCTTCAACTCAATCTTTATTGGCTTTGCAGGAGCTACCTTCTTAACTGCAGCTGCTTTCTTTACAGGTGCGACCTTCTTTGCAGGTGCTGTCTTCGTCGCTGCAACCTTCTTTACTGGGGTTGCCTTCTTTGCGGCAACGGCCTTCCTGGCTACCGCTTTCTTGGCAGGAGCTGCCTTCTTAGCAGGAGCTGCCTTCTTAGCAACGGTCTTCTTAGCAGTTGCCTTGTTTTTGAGCGCAGTAAATACAGCCACAATTGTCCTTTGGTTTTTTCGAACTAATCTCGAAACTTTCTATCTCGAGCTGCTCGAAGTGATAGGCATATTATACCCATGCAATTATTCCTTTTCAGCGTGATTTTTGGGCAACAGCCAGGGCGTGGCGGACCGCATCGCCCACTAATTCCGCCTCAACTAAGAATCCATCGTGGCCAAACTCTGAATTAATCGAAATAAGTGGCTCGGCAGTCGGCACCAGCTCTGCAATTTCAGCCTGAAGGCGCGGCGGGAAGAGGCGATCGGTCGAGATGGAGACTACAACGATAGGCACGGTAATCGACTCGAGGGCCGCCACGACTCCTCCGCGATCGCGGCCGACATCGTGTGAATTCATCGCATCGGTGAGAGCAATATAGGTATTGGCATCAAAGCGCTTAGCCAACTTATTAGCTTGATGGTCAAGGTAAGACTCGACTGCATATCGGCCGGTCTCATCTCCTTGAAGTTGGCGACCAAAGCGAAGGTCCATTTCAGACTCGGTGCGATAGGTCAAATGAGCAATGCGCCTGGCGATGCCCATTCCCTCCACTGGACCAAGTGGTTGATGATAGTAATCGCCCTTATTAAAGTGTGGGTCGCTCTTAATTGCGCGAATCTGAATCGATGCAGTTCCGATCTGATCGCCCGTAGCCACCGCCGATGATCCAATAGTGCAAATGGCACCGACTCTATGAGGCAACTGAATTGCCCATTCCAGTGCACGCATTCCACCGAGTGATGGACCTACCGCAATAAGGTACTTCTCAATTCCAAGTGCATTGCTAAATGCCACTTCTGCGTTAACCATGTCGCGAATGGTGACAATAGGAAAACGAGATCCGTATGGCTTTCCATCGGCTGCGATACTGGAAGGTCCAGTGGAACCTTGACATCCGCCAATAACATTAGGGCAGACAATAAAATATTTCTCTGTATCAAATGGAAGCCCTGGACCAACCATCTGTGGCCACCAGCCAGGAACATCAGACCACCCGGTCATCGCATGGTTAATCAGAATCGCATTATCTTTTGCTTCGTTTAGGGTGCCCCATGTTTGATAGGCAATAGTGATGTCGGGCAGGACTTCACCATTTTCTAAAAGCAAGAAGCCAACCTTTATGAAATTGCGATCACCGGGATCATCGCCCTCAAGCCACGCACCTGTGACATCTGGGTTTGGAACTCTTGCCATAACTCTCGTCCTTCACGCACTTGCAGTTGCATCTATGCGAACAACTACCTGGTCGTCACCTAGAGCACCCCACCGCGGTGGAGGGTTGCCGTCCGACCAGCTAGGGCTTAACGTCGAAACTCATGACCTGCTCGAATTCTAACCTATCCACACCTGCGAAAACTATTCAAATATTGCGGCGATTACCTTGGGGTGGAGTTCAGCGCGCATCTGAGAAAAAGATTGCGGTGGCCAACCAGCGTTAAAGACACGGCGCAGGAGACTAGCCAATGGATACTGTTCATCATCTGCAAATGCGCGATCGAGAGCTTTCTGCGCTAACGCCCCATCTCCATTTTCATATGCCATTGCAGCAACTAGGCAGGCAATCGGCGCCACAAAGCCGCGCGGAGCAAGGCGCAATAGTTCGCGCCACATTGTGAAGTAAAGGTCGTAGGTATCTTCTGAATGTACTCCCATTGCATAGTCGCGCACTTGTACATCACTCATCCTGCCAATCATCCGTGCAACAAGAATCCGATTCGACGGTCCTTTGCCCATTCGGTATTCATCGAGCAGTAAATCCATAGTCTCTACGCCATCACGACGTAACTCTGTTAATTCCTCTGCATCTTCATCAATGCGGAAGCGGCTCACTTCATCTCCCCAGGAAAGGCTAAAAGACGATGCCATGGGTGCAATCGTTTCAATCAGCTCTGCAATATTTGAGTAAGGCATTGGAATACCTGCAATCACATGTTCTGCAGCTATCTCTGAATCTTCTATCTCGGGGATTGCCTTCCCTGCTGGTGGGCAGCAGGTGTTATCGCGGCAAATAATGGAGCGGTATCGACCACCGCGTACAACTATGGATTCTTGAATACCTATCCCGTTTCGCATCAGCCCCGCACCTAGTGAAATTAAGAGTGAGTCTCCATCGTCGCGATGGTCAGGCATATAGGCAACTAATAGCGCTGCCTGCCCTTGTTCGCGAAGGAAATGATGAGCAAGTAAATCAATTGCATCACTATCTAAACGAGTCGGAAGATCGATGCGCATAGCAAGACCGATGGCTCCATCTTTAATAGAGATAAGTACAACTGAATCGGTCGGATGAAAACCAATCAGGAAAGGAACTGCAGTAATAAGGTCATGGGCAGAAGTTAAAGTAGGCATTTTCTCTCAATTCATAAAGCGGACAGGGGCAGCAACTACAGTGATAGGTAAAAGAGAAACGGTTGTAATCTCGCCAGGTATCTGCGCTGAGACTCCATCGACCGTGAATTGACCATCCCAGCGAGTGACTAGCTCAATCACGTAATGGCCAGGCTTTGAATAGGTATGAAGGATCTCGCCATCGGGATATGGGGCACCGACTTTGCGAGTGATGAAGAAGTCCCCATCTCCAAAGTGCCAGATAAAGGTAGGGCGAAGTCGAACATCAACAAATTCCCCAACAATCTCAACCTTCTTGGTAACAACAGTCGGAATATCTGACCAGAAATAAACAGGAGTTTGGATAAGAGGGGAAAATGATGGTTGATATGAAATTCCAGCGGTAGGAATTGATTCAATCAATTTGTCTTCTAACGAAGTCCCACTCGTTGATTTCTTGATTGCGGGTCTCTTTCGCGGTTTCCTCACCGTAGGCTTTATCGCGCGCTTGGTGACCGGAGCTTTGATCGTCGCCTTCGGTTTGACAGCTGCGCGAGGTGTTGGCGCTACAACTTTTGTAGATTTCGGCCCACTACCTTTGCGCCCCTCAATAACAATGTGGCCATCTTGGGTATATACCTGAATACATGCCTTCTCCTGGCAATCAGCGGCGTGCACGGCAGATGAGGGAAGAAATGCGGTGATAAAGATCAGTATTAATAGTCGTTTCATCCGCGCAGATTAGGTATGAGGCTCTTGAAAAAACGGTGCGAAAAAGACAACTGTGGATAAATGTGGAACTCTAGGTTCAATGGCTAAAGCCACATGAACGAAGGAGTTGTCATGAGCGCGCGCGACGGTGATGGATGGATTGAGTGCGCATGTGGCTCACAACATTGGGGCAAATATGGAGCCGCCGGAATACTGTTGATTCGCGAGGGTGCCATTTTTCTACAGCACCGAGCTCCATGGGTGCATAACGGCGATACATGGGGCATTCCAGGGGGCGCTCGTGATTCCCATGAAAGCGTTGTAGAAGCAGCTCTGCGTGAAGCAGTTGAAGAGACCGGCATCAATCCGGAATATGTCATTCCGTTAACAACATTTACCGATGACCATGATGTGTGGAGCTACTCCACAGTGATTGCTATCGCAAGTAATCTACTTGCGGCACATCAACTCAATGATGAGTCTCATGAAGTGCGTTGGGTCGCCTTCGATGATGTTGAACGCTTGCCGCTGCATCCAAGTTTTGCGAAGAGCTGGCCGGAATTGAGATTAGCTTTAGCCGATGCAATTGAACGCGCTATTTACTCCGAGATCTCAATTACAGTATCAGCCCACGCTAAATCTGCGCGATGCACATGGGCCACGACAACAATAGTTGTTCCGCGAGCTTTTTCTATCTTCATCAATTCGATGATGCGATTGATTGACTGAAGATCTTGCGAGGCAAATGGCTCATCGAGCAGTACAAGCGGGCTCTGGCGCATTAAGGCGCGAGCGATTTCAACGCGTTGCAATTGGCCACCAGAAAGCACGGTTATTTTCTCATTTAAGAATGAACGGATTTCGAGTGCATCGACAATTTCGCTAAAGCGAGATGTAGATACCAAATCGTGTCCTAACCAAAGAATCTCTTCAACAGAATATGCCATCCAATATGTGTGCGACTGTTGTGCGAAGGAGCGCAGATAGGCCATCTCTTCCAACGATATTTCACTGATGCTTCGACCATTAATTCGAATGTCACCTGATGCAAGCACAATATCGGCAGAGATAGCGCCCAGCAATGAGCTCTTTCCGCTTCCATTTGGACCAATGATGGCGGTGATGGAACCCTCATCAATTGTCGCGGAAAAATTTTTGAGAACCACTTTTTCACCGTATGCGATAGTGACTTGATCTATCTCAATCATCGCCACACCTGCCAATTCTTGCGAAGCATAAGTATCAAAATCGGTGCACCAATTAATGAAGTAATAAGCCCAATAGGAAGTTCGTAAGGAGGTGCAATCGTGCGCGCAGCAGTATCGGCAATGAGTAGTAATCCTGCACCAATAACGGCAGATCCAATTACAAGTGGTCGGTTGGTGGGACCAATAAGAAAGCGAGTGATGTGTGGCGCTGCCAAGGCTAAGAAGGCAATTGAGCCAACGACGCTTACTGAAGTAGCTACCAAAATAGCAACCACCACGAATCCTTGAAGCCGTATTGTTGAAGCGTTAAATCCAAGATGGCGCACTTCTCGGTCCCCGAGCACAAGGAGATCCATGCGTTGCGATATCCACCAACCGAGTACAGATGTCATCAAGATAGTGGGCGCAAGAATTGATACGGTCTCAGAATTGGCAAGGGCAAGTGAGCCCAGAGACCAGAATGAGATAGAACGGACACCGCTATTTGCGCTGATAGATATCAGAAGCCCTGATACAGAACTTACGAGTGCAGAGATAGCAATTCCGACGATAACTAATTGAAGGGCGCTACGTGAGAGAGTAAATGCAATTAGGCTTGTTACCAGCGCGCCGGCGATTGCACAGATCGAAACCAATGGCGACCCGATAGCTGCAACTCCAGTGATGACTGCAATGACAGCGCCAAGGGATGCACCGGCAGTTGTTCCGATGATAGAAGGATCTGCCAATGGATTATTGGTGGCAGATTGAGAAAGGGCGCCGGCCACACCTAAACCAAAGCCGACGAGAAGCGCTGCTAATACACGAGGGAATCTGATTGACCAGATAATTTCGTGTTCATTTCCTGAAAGCCCAGGATGGAATATGTAACGCCACGGCGATGAAATCGAAGCGCTGCCGACGCTCAGTGAAAAAAGCGTGAAGACCGCAATAAAGATAATGATGGCTAATAACAATACGCGTCTTGCACGGATGCCCATCATGGTGCGACCTTACCGACTGCTGCGGCCAACTTCTTCAACATCGATGGCGTGCGTGGACCAAAAGAGAGCAAGAGTGAGTCATCAACGGCAATAATTCGCGAATTCTTCCCGGCATCAGATTGCGCTATACCAGGAAGTGCGAGAAGACCTGATACTCCTCCCACGGATTCAAGTCCTTTCGTCATAACCAGAATTATCTGAGGATTGGCCTTGGCAAAGCTCTCGGCGGTAAGCGGTGCGAAGGCAACTCCGCTTACCCTAGAACCAACATCCACACCGCCGATTGATGCGATTACCGAATCTGCGCCGGACCCCTTTCCCCCCAAAAGATATATCGAGCTTCCACCTCTCAGATAAAGGAAGGCAATGCGCGGAGATTGCTTCGATGGACTGATTGTCGGAGTAGCTCTGAACTTGGCTGCAAGTGCGGCGCCACTGCGAGGTGCACCAATCGCATCTGAAACTGCAACAACTTTTGCAGAGATTTCTCCAACGCTCCACGCCTCTTCTATCGTAATTACTTTGATAGACGCGGCTCGTAGTGCATCCAGCGCTTGTTGAGGTCCGACCGATGCATCGATGATGACGAGATCAGGGTTTATAGAAATAATTTTCTCCGCAATCACCTGATGACCTGAAGTCACAATTGGAATTGATGCGAGGGCGGGTTCAGTGCTTGCAATGTCGCGACCAACGAGAATATTCGTCATCCCCATTGCATCAATAATTTCTGCACTTCCGTTGGCTAGGGCTACAACGCGATGAGCAGCAGGTGATTCACCAAGATCGACCTTGGTTGCCACAACATCAGCAGGTGCGATGGTGATCGCATCTTGACTCTGCGATCCACAACCTGTGAGCGAGATGAGAGTTACCGCAATTACTGTTGCTAACCGCTCTCTCATGCGTGAATTTTGGCAGATGAGACTCGTGCCACTGCTGACACAGCGATGAGTCGTGTCAGGTAAAAGTCACTCCAGAATTACCTACCCTTTCGCCATGCGCAGGATAATTGCACTCGTTCTTATGGTGACTCTCACCGCACCCACTACTGCACATGCAGCCGCCGTTGCCTCTATTGCAAATGGATCAACAATTTCAGTTGCAACCAATACTTTCTCAAAATCAACGCTGGTAACTGTTAATGGTAAGAACTTTGATGAAACTGTCGGAATTTATCTTGCGTATTGCCTCGTTCCAGTTAAAGGCACTTTACCTACTCCATGTGGTGGCGGAGTCAATAAGACAGGTACTGGCGAATCCTCCTACTGGATCTCATCTAACCCGCCTCCATATGGAATAGGACTCGCTATTGCATTTACAGCAGGTGGTCGCTTCTCAGAGAAGGTACGAGTGACTCCAACGCTGGGCAAATTCAATTGCCGCAAAGTCCAATGCGCCATAACTGTGCGATCAGATCATCTCCATGAAGGCGATCGCACACACGATATTTTCATCCCGATTCGTTTCAAATAACATCAACACAAAGGAAACTAATGAATAAGTTACGCGCCATCACAGCAGCTGTCATTGCATTAGCTGCAGTTGTACTTCTTCCTTCACAGGCACATGCAGCATCTTTTACTTGGGCGAGTCAGCCACTGACCAACCTCAAGGCAGAGGGCGTTGAAATCCATGGCGGATTTGTCGGCTTCCCAACAAAGGGCGGTCTCTACATTTCGCAATGCGCAGCACCTGAGACAGCTGGTGCACGACCAACAAACTGCATGAACCTTCTATGGGTAAGCGCCAATGGCGAACAAGGTTCCATATCAAATAAAGGCGATATCAAATTTACTCTCAAGGCAAAGTTCAATGGCAAGAGCGGCGCAGTTGATTGCGCAGTGACAGGCTGTGGACTCTTCTTCCAACTTGCACACCCACTGACAGCAGATACCTCTGAAGATACCTACCTTCCAATTACCTTCGCTGCAGCAACAACAACTGTTGCAACACTTGCTGCCGATTCAATAACCGTTACTCTTAATGGCACACCTCTTACCAAGAATGTTCCAGTCAAAGTTGGTTATCGCGCAAAGGCAATTCTGGCTGCGACATCAACATCAGGCCTTCCTGTCACTGTGACATCATCAACAACTGATTGCACCGTGGTCAACGGAGTATTTACCGCGCTCAAGGGGAGCGGATTCTGCGCAGTCGATGCTGCCACTGCAGGCGATTCCAAGTTTGATGCGGCGAAAGCTAACTATCCATTCATCATTATTCCGGGATCACAGGCGCTGGAAATCACAAAGTTAACCATTAAGCGTGGTGCTACAAAGGCTCTTCCTGCGACTACAAACTTCGGCGCAGATGTCACCTACTCTTCGAATACAAAGGGTTGCAAGGTGGAGCTCAATATCATCAATGCAATCAGTGGCAAGAGCTGTGTATTAAAGGCATCGGCCCCAGCAAAGAGTGGAATGTGGGATGCACTGAAGCAGACCATACAAGTAACTATCAAGTAAGAAAAAAGTAGGCGCTTACTCCATCGATTGAGCAAGTCGTTTGAGCGAATCTCGAACGACTTGCTTATCGTTGGTCCGCCACAGTGGTGGCATTGAATTGAGAAGGATATTTCCATAGCGCTTTGTGACGATGCGCGAATCCATAATTGCAACAACTCCACGATCATCAATGCTGCGAATCAAACGCCCCGCACCTTGAGCAAGTAATAGCGCTGCACGAGGAACTGATACCTGCATAAAACCACTACCGCCAGAGTTATCTGCCAGCGCAGAACGAGCCGCCAAAACTGGCTCATCTGGGCGCGGGAATGGAAGTCGGTCTATGACAACTAAGATACAAGAACTTCCCGGAACATCTACTCCTTGCCAGAGCGACATCGTGCCCAGCAGAACGGAGGTTTCGTCCTGAGAGAATCGCTCCACTAGCGGCGCAACAGCATCGCCTCGTTTTTGGGTGATGATGGATATTGGTCTCTCTTTGAGAACATTACGAAGGTGAAGATCAGCGGCCTCTACCCCACGCCAGGAGCTAAAGAGTGCCAGAGTTCGCCCACCTGCAGCATCAATGAGCTCGCCAAGTTCTTCCAATACTTGAGGCGAGGTTCCATCACGCGTTGGTTCTGGTAAATGCTTCGGAAGATACAACATTCCTTGGTTAGCAAAATCAAATGGTGAGCCAACATCCATTGTCTGTAAGTTGGCAGGGTCGATATCGCCATCTTTAACTGCTTGATCGCCATCTTCGCCAACGATAAATCCGATGCTCTTGGCCATCGCATCAAAACCATTGCCTACAGTCAACGTTGCTGATGTAGCAATAACAGGGCTTTGCGTGAGTAAATTACTGCGCAAGACGTGTGACACCGATAGGGGCGCTAAATAGAGGGTGGAGAATGTTGGCTCGTACCAAAGAACGTGCGTATCGCCCATCTTAAGCAACTTGCCGGCTATCGTTGCAATCTCTTGAACCGCACCTTTTACCCGTGCGCGCTCTGCAAGAGCATCGGCATCGAGAATCTCTTCATCTGATGTCAGGGTCTGTGCCACTGCTGTTGCTGTTTCACGAATCTTGCGGATGGGGTGCTCGAGTGATTGGGGAATCTCGCTCAGGCGCCCCTGCTTTGAGAAGTCGCCCTTCACATCGGATCCATAATCGATCATCGCATCATGGAAACTATCTGCAGCATTTGTAAAACCTTCTGAAAGCTTGCCAGGCATGTACTTGCGAGCCATCGCTGCTGCACGCAGCACGCGCGCTGACGTTAGCTCTTCCGTAACAGCCTGCGTAGTGCGATCCATAAATTCATGGGCCTCATCGATGATTACCGCATCACGTTCGGGCAGAATCGGATGTGCATCAACAATTTCAATTGCAAGCAAAGTGTGGTTTGTGACAACAACATCGGCATCCTGTGCCTTCGCCTTCGCTTTAGCCGCAAAGCAGCCACTGCCCCACGCACACTTATCTGCGCCTACGCATTCGCGACCTGACAATGAATTCGCTGCCCATACCCGGCGATCAACCTCAGGTGCATCATCGCGGTCGCCAGATGCACCTTTGCTTTTTGCCCATGCATGAAGTCGCTTCGCATCCTTTTCTAGGTGCGATGCCTCCATTAACATCTCTGAATCAGGATCAGGCTCTTCTGAATTCATCTTGGCTAAGCAGATGTAATTTCCTACGCCCTTATAAATGGCATAAGTAATGTCGCGACCCAATTGTTTTTCAAGCGCCGGAACCACAGCAGGGAGGTCTCGTTCAACCAATTGGCGTTGCAGAGCCAAGGTTGCCGTGGCCACCAAAACCTTGCGGCCATGAACCAGCGCAGGAACAAGGTAGGCCAAGGACTTTCCAGTTCCGGTACCAGCCTGGACCATCAAGTGGTGGCGATCGGTAAGCGCGTTTGCCACCGCCTCGGCCATCTCGATCTGACCTTCGCGCGGCTTGCCTCCGATAGCGGCCACGGCAGCATCGAGTGCTGCACGTACCTGGGTGGAGAGCTCGCTCATAGCGCGCACTCTATCTTTCTCGGCGTTGAGATTCGCTCCTGACTACAAGGTAAACGCCGATAAGCAGGATTGCACCTGCAACCAGCTGAACCCCACCGAGTCGCTGCTGAAAGGCAAAGTAGCCAACAACTCCTGCCACTAGTGGATTTACGAAGGCAAAGGATGTGAGGAGTGCAGGTGAGACTCTTCTAGATATTCCTAAGTATGCCCAATATTGAGATGCTAGCGCCGCAATGAGGAAGAGCATCGATGGGTTGGTGATATCGCCCTTGCCTACCCATGGCGTACCGCTGATTGCATGAAAAACTGTTGTACCTATGGCTCCAATTAATACTTGCAGGAAGATGGCGAGTATTAGCGGGTAGCCGCTTTCATATTTAATCCAGATTTCCGTTGCTGCAAACCACGCAAATGTTGAAATGAGCGCACCGACGATCCCAAGTATTTGAATATCTCCTTGCGGAGCTCCAATGAGAAAGATTACAGCTAGTGAAGCAACGGCGACGCCAGATACTGCCAATGAAGAGGGACGTTCACCTTTTATGGCGAGGTAGATTATTGACATCGCGGGAAGAGTGGAATAAATCAGCGCAGTGATTGCGCCAGGAACTCTAGAACTTGACCAGGCAAGAGTCATGCTGCATAGCGGTGAATACATCAATGATGAGATTACGATTGGAACAAGCGATTTATCGAAACGAATATCTCTCAGTGAGCGTGGCGCCATCACAAGGACTGCTACAAGCAGAATTGTCGCGGCGCCCCATGCCCGAATAAGTACAATATTTATCGGTTCAATGGTCTCTGCAGCGTGAGATAAGAAGGGATAGATCCCACCACCGATAAACCACATTACTGCAAGACCGAAGACGGTCGAGCGCTCAATGTGGCTCTTCATTGCAGATTACTTAAAGCGCAAAGGTGTATTTGTATCATCCTCATACATTTTTGCAGGAATCATCTCTCCTGCCTTATCGCCATATCGTGCACGAGCACGTCGATAGACATTTTCAACTGTTGCGCCGACTTCCATAGGAACTCCAACAGATCGAGCCAGGTCGCCTGCTAGGCGAAGATCCTTACAAGCGAGAGCAACGGCAAATCCCTCGTCATAATCGCCATCTTTGAGCATGCCAACAATGTCGCGCTCAAGCAAGATTGAATTACAAGGAGAAC
>JBJTMX010000129.1:0-9536 GCA_046070745.1 Candidatus Planktophila sp. | reverse complement strand
GCGCGCTCAATCGCTGCAGGGCTCATCAATGAGAGCCAGAGACCGCCATCAGAGGCAAATGACTTTTGTGGTGCAAAGTAATAAGCATCAAATTCCTTTGCATCAACGTGCAATCCACCAGCTGCAGATGTCGCATCTACCAATACGAGCGCACCATCTGTTCCGGCAGGGCGCTTAATTGGCATTGCAACACCTGTTGAAGTCTCGTTATGGGTGAGCGCGTAAACATCAATGCCATCTTCCTTTACAGAAAGTGGATGAGTGCCTGGCTCTGACTTAATGACTGAAGGCTCACCGAGGAATGGAGCCTCCTTTGATGCTGCAGCAAACTTTGATGAGAATTCGCCGAAAACTAAGTGCTGTGAGCGGTTTTCAATGAGGCCAAAAGTCGCAATATCCCAGAACGCAGTAGATCCACCATTGCCGAGGACCACTTCATACCCATCTGGAAGATTGAAGAGAGATGCGAGACCTTCACGAACGTTCTTGACGACGTTCTTCACCGGTTTCTGTCGGTGCGATGTTCCAATGACAGAGTTACCCGATGCAATCAACGCTTGTAGTGATTCAGGGCGAACTTTTGATGGTCCTGCACCAAAACGTCCATCACGTGGCTTGATTTCTGCTGGAATTACAATCTCTGCGCTCATGCGAGCAATTCTACGGGTAGTACCTATTTATCTCCCAATGTGAATCAGTGTTATCGCGCTCATATCGGATGCGATCATGCAGGCGCGAATAACGTCCCTGCCAGAACTCGATACTTATCGGTAGAACTCGGAATCCACCCCAATGTGGTGGGCATGGAACTTCATTACCTTGGGGCCACTTCGCAGCAGCTCCTTCGTACCGTTGTTCTAGCTCTTCGCGTGATGACAATGGCGATGACTGAGCAGATGCCCACGCGCCAATCTGCGATGACCATGGACGCGATGCAAAATACTTTTCCGATTCACTTCGTTCTATTTGCGACGCGAAACCGCTGATAGAAACTTGTCGCTCCATCGCATACCAAGGAAAGAGCAGAGTCACTTGAGAGTTGAAGGCAATTGCTCGCCCTTTGCGTGAGTTGTAATTGGTAAAGAAAGTGAATCCACCTTCAGAAATATCTTTCAATAAGACGGTGCGAGTAGAAATTGCTTCGCCTCCATCGGAACCCGTTCCGAGAGTTGAGAGCACCATTGCATTTGCTTCAACGATAAATGAATTATCGGCCGCTTCGTGAAGCCAGGTAGTGAAAGCGGCGAAGGGATCGGCGCCAAGCTCGGTGATTCCTACTTCGCCATACGACCGGCGCATTGCTGAAATCTGCTGGCGGGTGGTCGGTTCCGGTCTCTGTGCGCTCATAGGTGTATCGAACCTCACTTTCGCTATGAGTGCATCCGCTGCTCCTGTGGTCGCCAAGACCCCCGCCGCGGGTGCAGAATTACCTCAGGATTTAACCAGTGAATTAAGAAACTAGTCGGGGAGCTCCACCATGTCAGATGATTTCAAGCCAGGTCTTGAAGGCGTCATTGCTTTCGAGTCAGAGATCGCAGAGCCAGATAAAGAAGGTAGCGCTCTTCGTTACCGTGGCGTTGATATTGAAGATCTCGTAGGTCGAGTCTCATTCGGAAACGTATGGGGACTTCTCGTCGATGATGAATTCAATCCAGGTCTTCCTAATGCAGAGCAGTTCCCACTCCCGGTTCACTCAGGCGATGTTCGCGTTGATGTGCAATCTGCAATCGCGATGCTCGCACCAGCCTGGGGCTTTAAGCCACTTCTCGATATTGATGATGCAGAAGCGCGCAACAACCTTGCTCGCGCTTCAGTCATGGTTCTTTCATATCTCGCACAAGCTGCTCGCGGAGTAATTGCGCCAGCTGTTCCAGAGTCAGAGATTGATAAAGCACATACAGTTGTAGAGCGAATGATGATTCGTTGGCGTGGAGAGCCTGATCCAGCACACGTTCGCGCAATCGATGCATACTTCGTTTCGGCTGCAGAGCACGGAATGAATGCATCAACATTTACATCACGCGTCATCGCTTCAACTGGTGCAGATGTTGCAGCAGCACTTTCAGGCGCAATCGGTGCAATGTCAGGTCCACTTCACGGTGGCGCACCATCACGTGTATTGCACATGATTGAAGAAGTAGAAAAGACTGGCAATGCAGAGGCATACGTCAAGGGACTTCTTGATCGCAAGGAGCGCTTGATGGGATTCGGTCACCGCGTCTATCGCGCAGAAGATCCACGTGCTCGCACACTTCGTCGCACAGCAAAGGAACTTAATGCTCCTCGTTACGCAGTTGCTGAAGCGCTTGAGCAGGCGGCTCTTAAGGAACTTCGCGAACGTCAACCAGATCGCGTTCTTGAAACAAACGTTGAGTTCTGGGCTGCAATTATTTTGGACTTCGCCGAAGTTCCAGCTCCACTCTTTACATCAATGTTTACCGCAGCACGCACTGCGGGTTGGTCTGCACACATTCTCGAGCAAAAGCGCACCGGTCGTTTGATCCGTCCATCTGCTCGCTATGTTGGTAAGGGTCCACGCAAGCCAGAGGATGTCACTGGCTGGGATGCATCTGTGGAGCAACTTCATAAGTAAAGAGCGAGCACTCAATCGAGTGCAATAGTTATAACGATTGAATAAAGGGAGCCTGCACAGGCTCACTTTTTCATTGCCTTATGTGTTTTTCATTTGTAATGGACCTTTGAATAGTGTGGAATATGCCCACTAGGCAGCGCCCACCGTGGGTGCGATGCCCAAAATTCCATGGAGGAATATATGAAGAAGCGTTTCGGCGTAGCTAGCGTTCTCGCAGCTGCAGCTCTCGCATCATCAGCAATGATTAGCGCTCCTGCTAACGCTGCTACCAAGACAATCGTTGTCTGGGCTGACGAACAGCGCGGACCACAGCTCCAGAAGTTGATCGATGGCAATACATCAATCGCTCCTGGTTACAAGATCGAAGTTAAGTTCTTCTCAGCTCTCGATGCACTTCAGAGCGCATGGGATAAGTCAACTGCAGCTGGCGGTCCAGATGTAATGACAGGTCCTGCATCAATGGCACCAGCTGGTGCAAAGTCAGGAAAGCTTGTTCGCATCAGCGGACAGGGTTCACTCAATAAGGAAATTCCTACAGCGGGTCTTGCTGCAATGTCATACAAGGGTCTCCTCTACGGAATTCCTCTAGACGTTGATACAACTGCATTCCTCTGGAACAAGTCACTCTTCGGTGCATCAGCACCTGAGACATTTGGTGACATGGTTGATTTCTACACAAAGAACAAGGCCGCTAAGGGTCTTACTGGTGGTATCTGTGCATTTGAAGGCACATGGGGATCACAGGCCGTTCTTACAGCACTTGGTGGAGGAGCTTGGGGTTACACAGGTTCAAAGGCTAACTACGCAAAGCCACTCATCAACTCAGCTGCATTTAAGTCAAATGCAAAGAAGTACCTCCTCGATGCATCAGGTAAGAGCACAGGATTCTTCCAGTGGGATGGATGCGGCGACGCATTTAAGGCTGGCAAGATTCCTTTCGCAATTACAGGTGCATGGAACTTTGATGGAATCACAAAGGCAGGAATCAGCTACGGAATCGGAGCAACTCCTGGACTTACAGCTTCAACAAAGGGTGCACAGTGGGTTAACTACTCAGGCGCATATGTCACATCATTTGCTGCAGCACACGGTGTTGATCTAGGTGCTCGCAAGCTCGTTGTTGATTGGTTTGCATCAGCTAAGGGTCAGCTCGCAATGAGCCTTCTCTCTAAGCGCCCACCTGCAAATACAGTTGCAAACGGCCAGGTTACTGATGCACAGACACTTGCGGTCGGTAAGGCAGCAGCGACAGGAACACCACAGATCTCACCAGCACTTGATAACAAGGCAGGCGGATCAAACTGGTACGACGTACTCGGAAGCGTTTACACAGACGTCTTCACAAAGGGTAAGTCACTTGATGCAACACTCGATGCAGCAGCAGTAATTCTTACAAAGAATTTCTCTGACTTCGCAAAGGGCTAAGCAGTAATTTGAGAAAACCCGCCGGCATCACATGATGCCGGCGGGTTTTCTTTATCTTCCAAGTAAACTAAAATCCGAGAACGATGAGAGCACCTAGCGCTCCAAGAATCACAACAGGGAGACGGGTCGTAGATTCCTTATGATGTATCGATTGGCAGGATTCACAGGGCTCAAAGCTCAAATCTTCAAGATTGCATTTATGGCCCTCATCGATGCAGTAATTATCTGGATGTTCTTCGCATCCATTCAGAAGGAAGATGCATCAACCCTTTCGCTGGTTATCGCAATCATTTTTATTGCTGTTAACTTTATTTACTTTGCGAAGTTCACTCTCCCATTTAAATTTTTACTCCCGGGATTGATTCTACTGATCACATTTGTTGTGGTTCCGGTTATCTATACAGTTCAGATGTCTGGTTATCAATATAAGACCGGAAATGAAATTTCAAAAACAGATGCAATTGTGCAGATCAAAGCGAATGGTTTAACTTCTGATCCAACCGCGCCAACATATTCGATGACGCTTGGAAAGCTCAACGGTCAACTGGTAGCACTCTTGACTTCGCAAGTAGATGGCAGCGTTTCACTCGCTACCCCAGCCACGATCACGCCATTGGCGCAGGGAAGTTACACACTCAATGAAAATGGTGCGGCAGCTACTTATGCTGGTTTTGAGGCAATTACTTTTGAATACGCAGCAGCTCACGAATCAGATATCACCGCCCTGAAATTTCCGCTCGGAGCCGGTAAGTACATCGCTCCACAAGGCATTGATTTTGCTGTTGAGCAGATGCAGAGCCTGATTTATGACGAAAAGACCGATAGCTTTAAGAGCATCGTCGACGGAACCATTTATAAAGATAACCATCGTGGAAACTATGCTGATACCCAGGACCCGAACCACACTCTCACTCCTGGGTGGCGCGCGTGGAATGTCTTTGAAAATTACACCCACCTACTAACTGATTCAGCAGTGCGTGGACCATTTATCGGGGTCTTTATCTGGACGGTCGCATTTGCTTTGATTTCAGTCTTGATGATGTTTGCCGTTGGGTTATTGCTAGCTGTAATTCTCAATCAAAATATTGCGCTGCGCCGCTTCTATCGCTCGATCCTAATTCTTCCGTACGCCATCCCTAGCTTTATGAGTATTTTGATCTGGCAAGGAATGTTTAACCGTCAATTTGGAGCGATTAATGCGCTCTTCCACACACACATCGACTTCTTCAATAGCCCATGGCTTGCAAAGATGGTGATTTTGATTGTGAATCTCTGGCTTGGTTTCCCATATTTCTATCTGATCAGTTCAGGCGCATTGCAATCAATCCCATCTGAACTCGAAGAAGCAGCGGCGCTTGATGGTGCAAATAATCGTGAAATTATGTCCAAGATTAAGTTGCCATTGATTCTGCAAATTCTTTCACCGCTTTTAATCGCATCATTTGCTTTTAACTTTAATAATTTCAACATAATTTATCTTCTAACCGGTGGTGGTCCAACAGATGTGCTTCATGGAAAGACAGCTGGTGCGACAGATATTCTGATTACCTACACATATAAGACCGCATTTGGATCACAGGAACAAAACCTTGGACTTGCCTGCGCCATCTCGATGGTGATCTTCTTTATTGTGGGAAGCCTATCCATCTGGTCTCTGCGTCGTTCAAAAGTATTGGAGAACCTCTAATGGCTAAGAATCGTCTTCGTCCAAGCCAACTTGGTTCGCACATCTTCATCTGGGTATTGATTCTCTTTACCTTATTTCCAATCTATGTTGTCATTACCAGTTCTTTTAATCCAACTGGTTCACTTGCAACATCGTCCTTAGTTCCAGATGTTTGGAGCTTTGATAATTACAAACTTCTTTTTAACAACCCAGCAGTTCCATACCTCACATGGGTGAAGAATTCGATCGTTATTGCAGTTGCCAACGCAGTAATCTCCGTATTTGTTGGCACCACATCCGCATTTGCCTTTAGCCGCATGCGTTTTAAAGGACGCAAGCTTGGATTGCAGGCGCTCTTACTGGTTCAAGTCTTTCCATCATTTCTCGCACTTGCCGCGATTTACGTGATGATGGAGCGCGTCTACACAGTCTTCCCGGCGATAGGTCTTGGCTCACTTGGGGGCTTGTTATTGATTTACCTAGGTGGCTCAATGGGAGTTAATGCCTGGTTGCTCAAGGGCTATATCGACACAATTCCAATGGAACTAGATGAAGCTGCCCGAATCGATGGAGCGAGCTCATTCCAGGTTTTCTGGTTGATTTTCTTCCCATTGGCTGCGCCTGTGTTGGCAGTGACCGCTCTCTTATCATTCATTGGAACTTTTAATGAATTCGTTCTTGCTTCACTCTTCCTGCAAGATGTCAATAGCAGAACAGTTGCCGTTGGACTACAACAATTTGTCGGACAACAGTTTGGTCAGAACTGGGGACCATTTGCTGCAGGATCGCTCTTGGCGGCAATTCCTCTCGTTATCCTCTTTCTCTCGCTACAACGATTTATCATCGGCGGTCTCACACAAGGTGCGACCAAGGGTTAATCCTGGAGGTCACTGCTGTGCAACTTATTCCTCATCATGATGGCAGTGATCTCTATGTCAGCAATAGCGCCCCAAAAATTGGCGAAGTTGTTGAATTCAAGATTCGCATCCCTCGATCAACACCCGTTGAAGAAGTTCATATTCGCTTTTTTCATGATGGAGAACCGCGCACGCGATTAGCCAAGCGAACCAAGGTAACCTCGGTCGAGAGCTGGTTTAGCGTAAAAGTTGAAGTCATCAACTCTGTTTTTCACTACCGATTTATGGTGGTATCTAAGGGAAATTACAGTTGGCTCAACGGTGCCGGACTATTTAGCCATGATGTGACTGACCGCGAAGATTTTCAAATTATTGCAAAACCACACTATCCACGATGGATTCAAGGCGCAGTCTTCTATCAAATATTTCCCGATCGCTTTGCGAAATCAGATGAAGTACGGGCCCTTCCAGAGTGGGCAGTTCCTCGTAGTTGGAACAGATTGCCAAAGGGCCGAGATAAGACAACAGGCGTTGAGTTCTACGGTGGAGATTTCCCAGGTATCGTCTCGAAATTGGAATATCTCCAGGATCTCGGAGTTAACTCCATATATTTCACACCTGCTTTTCCATCTCGCAGCAATCATCGTTACGACGCAACAAGTTTTGACGAGATAGACCCATTGCTAGGCGGCGACAAAGCATTTGTAGATTTTTCAAATGCTGCCCATGCTGCAGGATTTAAAATTATGGGGGACTTGACCACCAATCACTGCGGAGCAGGACATCGCTGGATAGAGAAGGCGCTTAAGAATAAGAGTGCAAAAGAACGTGAATTCTTTTATTGGGATAAGACAATTCCACATGGTTATGTTGGTTGGTGGGGCCTAGCTAGTTTGCCTAAGCTCAATTACAACTCACAGAAGTTGCGCGAGTTGATGTTTGATGGCGAAAATTCTGTAGTCCGAAAGTGGTTACGTCCACCGTTTGCAGTTGATGGATGGCGCATCGACGTTGGAAACATGACAGGTATCTACCTTGATCAAAACCTCAATCAGGAGGTTTCACGAGGAATTCGTCGCGCCATGGATGAAACAAACTCCGAAGCTTGGCTAGTTGCAGAAAATGCAGATCACTCCCCATCCGATCTTGATGGCTTTGGTTGGCATGGCACAATGAATTACAACGGTTTTGCCCGTCCACTCGTTAATTGGTTCAACACGCCACAGAAAGCGATGGGAAATTTCTCAGGATTGCCAGGTGGAAATCCTCGCTATGACGGTTTCGGAACTGTGGCGATGATGCGCGCATTTGCTGCTGGTATTCCGTGGCGTTCGCTTGTTGCAAGTATGGTTTTACTCGATTCACATGACACTGCGCGATTTAGAAGCGTTGTGGGAAATGATGAACAAGCACACCTCGCCGCTGCAACGCTTCTCTTTACCTATCCTGGGGTTCCATCAATTTTTGCTGGAGATGAACTTGGACTCGAAGGTGCTTGGGGCGAAGATTCTCGTCGAACAATTGACTGGGATCATCCTGAAAAATGGAATCAACATCTGCATTCCGGTTTTAAATCACTTATCGCAATTCGCAAGAAACACGATGCCTTGATTAATGGCGGTCTTCGGTGGATTCACGTATCAGAGAATTGCATGGCATATCTTCGAGAGTCCAAGAAAGAGACCCTGCTTGTCTTTGTTAGTCGTCAAGGGGTTCGAGAAAAAATCAACCTCAAGCCGTATGGCTTAAAGGTAAGTAAGACGCTTTATGGACCTCAACAAAACGGTTCAACAATTACGATTAACTCTAAAGGTGCCATATCAGGAGTATGGAAGCTCTCATGAGAAAAAGCGGCGTAATTGCAATAGTTGTGGTTATCGCCTGCTCTCTCGTAGCTCCATCAATGAGCTCAGCGCTGGATTACAGCACTCTATTTCAGCCAGTTGCCCGCGGTGATCAGTCGACTGAATCTGTTTACTTTGTTATGACCGATCGCTTTGCCAATGGAGATACATCAAATGACTTGGCAGGTCTAACTGGTGCCGCTGATGCCGGCTTCGATCCAACGGATATCGGGTATTGGCACGGTGGGGATTTCAAAGGGCTAACCGCTCACCTAGATTACATAAAGAATCTAGGCTTCACCGCAATTTGGATTACTCCGCCTGTAAAGCAGCAGTATGTACAAGGAAATTCAGCTGCCTATCATGGATATTGGGGAGTTGATTTTCTCAACGTTGATCCGCATCTCGGCACGAGTGCAGATTTCAAAGAGTTTGTCGACCAGAGCCATCAACGTGGTTTGAAAGTTATTCTAGATGTGGTCGCTAACCACACAGCAGATGTAATTAGCTATTCTGGAAAGAAAGCATTTATCCCTAAGGGAAGAGAGAAGTCGAAAAACCCTGCTTTTCTAAATAAGTTATCGAATTACCACAATAAAGGTCAATCCACTTTTCAAGGTGACTCCGCGCTCCTTGGAGACTTTGGCGGGCTTGACGATCTGGCTACAGAAAAGCCTGAAGTCGTTCAAGGATTTATTGATATTTGGAGCTATTGGATAAATGCATTCGGTATCGATGGTTTGCGAATCGATACCTTCAAGCACGTTAATCCCGAATTTTGGAAGAAGGTTATTCCAGCGATTCAGAAAGTTGCCCTTAAAGCAGGAAAGAAGAGCTTTCCTATCTTTGGGGAAGTTTTTGATTCAGCCCCGGAAGTACTGTCTACTTATATGACCTCCGGGCAGACGCCTTCACTTTTAGATTTTGGTTTTAGTGAACAAATGTTCAGGTATGCAGGTGGATATGGTGGCGCAGATCGGTTGGCCACATTCTTTAATCTAGATGATCTCTACACCACGGTAAGCACCAGCGCCTATGGGTTGGCAACATTTGTTGGTAATCACGATATGGGGCGTATTGGCACGACGATTCTTAATAATGCACCCGATACAGCAACTGCCCTCAAGCGCGACCTCATTACCCAATCCGCG
>JBJTMX010000128.1:0-33081 GCA_046070745.1 Candidatus Planktophila sp. | reverse complement strand
CTAAATTTTGTTAAGAGTCCTCGTGCGCGCTCGAAGATCAAGGCTTGGTTCTCTAAAGAACGTCGAGAAGAAGCAATTGATGCTGGCCGTGAATCCATCGCACGTCAGATGCGCAAAGCCGGCTTGCCATTGCAGAAGATCTTCGCAGGTCACGCACTTCTGGAACTTGCACATGATCTTCACTATGCAGATATCGATGCACTGTATAGCGCCGTCGGTGATGGTCATGTCTCTGCGGCATCCATCATTGAAAAGCTAGTTGTCTCGTTGGGCGTTGAAGATTCACATCCTGAACCATCAGTAGAAGCTATTCCGACATCAAGCATCGCTGCCAAGCGCACCAGTAGCGCAATCAAGGTTGAAGGCGTTGACGATGTTCTTGTGAAACTTGCTCGTTGCTGCACACCTGTTCCTGGCGATGAAATTATGGGATTTATTACCAAAGGTTCTGGTGTATCGGTTCACCGCGTTGACTGCATCAATGCAGCTGATTTGGTTCTCCATCAAGGCGAACGAGTAGTCGGCGTTAACTGGTTGCCTGGTGCTGGAAGTATCTTCTTAGTAAATATTCAGATCGAAGCGCTTGATCGTTCACGTCTGCTTGCAGATGTAACACGTACATTATCAGAGCAGCACGTCAATATCTTGAGTGCAGCGGTCAGCACATCAAAGGATCGTGTAGCGATTTCGAAATTTACTTTCGAGATGGCAGATGCAAAGCATTTGGATTCTGTTCTTGCTGCAGTGCGAAACGTCGAAGGTGTCTACGACGTTTATCGCACCTAATCGTTATTGCTTATTTGAATTCAGCGAGAGACTTCTCTGCCTCAACAAGCCAGACCTTTCGAGCAGCAGCTGATTCGAGGGCTTCTTTAGCCTTCTTCGCATTTCCTGCAGCCTCTGCCTTAGCAGCAGCCTTCTCGTAATTTGCAATTGACTCAGTCAACTGTGTGACTACATCTTGTGCGCGAGCCCTTGCAGCAGGATCGCTCTTTCGCCATAGATCAGCTTCGGCAGACTTAATTGCTTCTTCAACGACAGCCACGCGAGCATCGAGAGCGGCGCGCTTATCGCGGTTTGTGATACCAATCTTGGTCCACTCATTCATAAGCTCGCGGAGGGCGTTCTTTGCAACCTTTACGTCAGTGAAGGGGAGAAGCGCTTCAATCTTTGGAAGGAGTTCTTCACGCTTAATGAGGTTTGCAGCCATGCTGACTTCACGCTTTTCAAGATCTGCGTTCTTAGCTGCAAAGAAGGTATCTTGCGCCGCCTTGAAGCGGTTCCACAACTTTGTGTCGTCATTCTTCTTACCGCGACCAGCTGCCTTCCACTGATCCATAAGAGCCTTAAAGCGACGAGCAGTCGCAACCCAATCGGTGCTTGTTGCGAGCTTCTCAGCTTCTGCAACGATGCCTTCCTTCACAGTAGAAACTGTTGCAGAGACTGCCTCTAGTTGTGAGAAGTGCGCGCGACGGCGCTTATCGAACTTATTCCGTGATGCTGAGAAACGCTTCCAGAAATCTCCATCTATCTTCTTATCGAGGCGAGGAGCAGCTTTCCACTCATCGAGGAGAACCTTGAGACGATCACCTGTCGCCTTCCATGATTCAGACATTGCAAGAGACTCTGCCTCTGCAATGATCTTCTCTTTTTCAACAATGATTTGCTCGCGACGAGCAGCCTTTGCAGCTGCTTCAGTTGCCTTCTTGGTCTCATACGCTTCGCGATTGCCTTCGATAAGTGGCTCGATTTGTTCAACTGATGCCGCAAGAGCTGCAAGATCGCCCACACCATTGAGCTCTGCAACTTGAACACGAAGCTTCTTCACTGCCTCATATGCATCTTGAGGAACCATTGCGCCACTTGTGATGCGAGCTGCAGTAAGTGCTACCTCAGATGCGAGCGCCTCAAACTTGCGAACAAAATATGCGAGCGCTTCCTCTGCGCTCTTTCCTGGATATGAACCGACCGCTTTTTCGCCTTGAGGAGTTTGCACATAGACAGTGCCATCTTCTGCGACTCGTCCAAATTGAGAAGGATCTCCGATGAGAGCCGATGCAGCACTGACGTGTGCCTTAGCGGCGAGTTCGGATGGGTTATGTGTCTCTGTCATGGTGATCCCTTTCAGCGCGTTGGCCCTTGTGGCCTTCGTTATCAGCGGTTGTTATGAGGAAAAGGTACCCTGTCTCTCGCATCCTAGGTAAATCCTCTCTACGCTCATGAAGGGCTCTCATGCTTATCCGCTCCTATGCCGCGCCTATGTTTGCGACCAATTGCTGGGTGATTGCAGCTGATATGGGTGGCGAGTGCATCATCGTCGACCCGGGCATGACCGATATTTCAGCTGAGGTCGAGATGATTGTTGCCGAGGAAGGTCTCAAGCCGGTTGCGGCTCTACTGACCCATGGCCACCTCGATCACACATTCTCAGTAAAGCCATTGGCAGATGGATATGGAATTTCAGGCTACATCCACTCAGAAGATCGCCGTTTCGTTGCAGAGCCTGCCGGCATTCATGGAGCTCAATTTGTCGAGTCACTTCGAGGCATGGAATTTGCTGAGCCAATAAAGATGGAGAACCTGAAAGATGGAAGTGTTCTCGATTTTGTAGGACTCAATATTCGCGCAATACATGCGCCAGGTCACACTCGAGGTTCGCTGATGTTCATGATTAATGAAGAGATTCTTATCAGTGGTGATGTTCTCTTCGCAGGATCTATCGGTCGAACCGATCTACCAACGGGAAGTATGAGCGATATGCGCAACACACTTTCCAAAAAGATACTTACTCTCGATGATTCCATCCGCGTACTTCCCGGACATGGGGAAGAGACGACCATTAAATATGAGCGCAAAACCAATCCATATCTGAAAGAATTGGCCTAACGAAGGGTTCTTCCATGAAATTTGAAAAGATCGCAGCGCCTAAGGGTGTGCGTGAATACCTGCCGCCGGAATCCCAAGCATTCGAATGGGTTCGCGAGCAGTTGATTTCACCTGCCAAGCGCGCGGGTTATCAACTCATGGAGCTACCAGTTTTTGAAGATACCTCTCTCTTCAATCGCGGAGTAGGTGAATCAACCGATGTTGTAACAAAAGAGATGTACACCTTTGAGGATCGTGGTGGTCGCTCAATTACCTTACGCCCTGAAGGAACTGCGGGCGTTATGCGCGCTGTTATTGAATCTAGTCTTGATCGCGGTCAATTGCCTGTGAAGGTCTGGTACTCAGGACAATTCTTCCGAGCAGAGCGTCCACAGGCAGGGCGCTATCGCCAGTTCTATCAAGTGGGCATTGAAGCAATTGGAATTGATGATCCTGCACTCGATGCAGAAGTCATTGCAATTGCAGATCAGGGTTTTAAGAATTTAGGGTTGAAGAATTACCGCTTGGAAATCACATCTCTAGGGGACGCAGAATCACGAGCCGCTCATCGCGTTGATTTGATGAAATTCATTGGCAAGCTAGATCTCGATGAAGCGACAGCTGCTCGCGCACAGATCAATCCTCTTCGTATCTTCGACGATAAGCGCCCTGAGATTAAGAATTCAATGCAAGATGCCCCGATCTTGATGGATTACCTCTCAGATTACTCACGTGATCATTTTGAAAAGGTGAAGAACTATCTCGACGCGCTCAACACTTCATACGTCGTAAATAAGCGAATGGTGCGAGGTCTCGACTATTACACCGGTACCACGTTTGAATTCGTTCACGAAGATCTTGGTGCTCAAAGCGGTATAGGTGGCGGAGGACGTTATGACGGTCTGATGGAGGTACTTGGGGGACAGGCTCTATCCGGAATCGGCTTTGGTCTCGGAGTAGATCGAGCTCTCCTTGCAGCCATCGCTGAGAATTCTTTGCCAACTCAGGAATTCAATTCTGACCTCTTCATCATTCCATTGGGAGAAGAAGTAAAGTCAACGGTCCTTTCTCTTGCAGCTTCTATTCGCCAAGAAGGTTTCGCTGTCGAAGTTGCCTTTGGAGACCGCTCGTTAAAGGGCGCCATGAAGGGTGCAGATAAGAGCGGTGCGAGATTTGTTGCGGTAATCGGTGAGTCTGAACGCGAAAGTGGCGTAGTCAACCTCAAACGTATGAGCGATGGCACATCAATCTCCGTTAAGATGAGCGAATTGCAGACGGTGCTTGGGGCGTAAGTCCACAGCAGAACCACCTACTTAAAGGCGAGTAAATCGATGTTACGTACACATGATGCAGGTGCACTTCGCGCCAGCCACGAAGGATCCACTGTCTCTCTAGCGGGCTGGGTATCACGTCGTCGAGATCATGGTGGCGTTGCATTTATCGATCTCCGCGATGGCACTGGTTCAGTACAGGTTGTCATCAGCGATGAAGCGATTGCTGGCTCATTGCGCGCTGAGTACTGCCTTCAGATTAAGGGAACTGTTCGTAAGCGTCCAGCAGGAAATGAAAATTCCAATATTCCGACTGGCGAAATCGAAATTGTTGCAAGTGATGTCATCGTTCTCTCTGAATCTGCACCACTCCCATTCCCAATTGATTCTGGTTCTGAATCAGATATCAACGAAGAAGTTCGCCTTCGCTACCGTTACCTCGATCTTCGTCGCGAAGGACCAGCAGCAAACTTGCGCCTTCGTTCACGCGTTACATCAGCGATTCGTCGCGTCATGGAAGAACTTGATTTCCACGAGATCGAAACTCCATACCTGACCCGTTCAACACCAGAAGGTGCTCGCGACTTCCTTGTACCTGTTCGTTTGCAGCCAGGTAGCTGGTATGCGCTTCCTCAATCACCTCAACTCTTTAAGCAGTTGTTGATGGTTGCCGGCATGGAGCGCTACTACCAAATCGCTCGTTGCTTCCGTGATGAAGATTTCCGTGCTGATCGTCAGCCAGAATTTACTCAACTCGATATTGAAATGTCATTCATCGATCAGGCAGATATCTTGGCTGTTGCAGAACAAATTCTTGTCAAGATTTGGAAAGAGTCAGTTGGTTACGACATTCCAACTCCAATTCGTCACATGACATATGCCGATGCAATGGATAAGTACGGTTCCGATAAGCCCGATCTTCGCTTTGGGTATGAACTCATTGAGGTAACAGAATTCTTTAAAGAGACACCATTCCGTGTTTTCCAAGCGCCATATGTTGGTGCTGTTGTTATGCCTGGAGGAGCTTCAACTCCTCGCCGCGAACTCGATGCGTGGCAAGATTGGGCTAAGGCACGTGGCGCAAGGGGCATCGCGTACATTCTTGTTAATGAAGATGGAACTCTTGGAGGACCTGTTTCGAAGAACATCTCAGAGACAGAATCTGCTGGAATTGCTGCACTCGTTGGTGCAAAACCAGGGGATGCAATCTTCTTTGCAGCTGGTGATCGTTCATCATCACAGCAATTACTTGGCGCAGCACGTCTTGAAATCGGAAAGCGCTGTGGCTTGATTGCTGATGGCCAGTGGGAATTCCTGTGGGTCGTCGATGCTCCAATGTTCGAGCCAACAGATAACGGAGGATGGACTGCAGTCCATCACCCATTTACTGGTCCAAAGCCAGAGTTCGCATCAACATTTAAATCAGATCCAGCAACCGCTCTTGCATATGCATACGACATTGTTCTCAACGGAACTGAGCTCGGTGGTGGATCGATTCGTATCCACGATCGCAATATTCAAAAGGATGTTTTCTCTGTTATTGGTCTGACTGATGAAGAGGCTCAGAGCAAGTTTGGATTCTTGCTTGAGGCATTCAACTACGGACCACCTCCACACGGTGGAATTGCTCTTGGCCTCGACCGCGTCTGCGCGCTCCTGACCAACTCTGATTCAATCCGTGAGGTCATTGCATTCCCTAAGACAGCTTCAGGTGGAGATCCACTGACTGGTGCTCCGACACCAATTACTCCAGCACAGCGTAAAGAGGCTGGAATCGACTGGGTTCCTGTCAAAGAAGACTCAAAAGCGTCGGATAAGTAAGGGCGAACGGTAGGGTAGAAACATGGGTCCAGGCGGAATTGCAACGATCATCGCATCAGTAGGTCTACTGATTATCTCGATTTCTATTGCCTATGTTGTTGTACGCGTAGGCAAACTCGTCGATGAAGCTTCAACTAGTTTGAAGGCTCTCACTGATGACACCACGCCACTGCTTGAAGAGTCGACTCGCACCCTTGAACTTATTAATAGCCCGCTTGAAAGTTTTGCTCGCATCACCAAGAACGTTGAAGAAGTGACAACTAAGGTCACCGGCGCAACAACTGGTTTTATGGAGAAGAACGGTCCTGCAGTCAAAGTGGCTGGCGCGCTTCTGAGTGCAGCTCAGATCAGCAAGGGTCGTAAATCTAAAAAGAAAGCTGAGTAACCACCACCGTGCAATCCGCAGAAATTCGCTCCCGTTGGTTACGTTTCTTTGAATCAGAGAACTCACTTGGCCTTACCCATACAGTTGTTCCATCGGCATCTCTGATTGCCGATGATCCCAACCTTCTCCTCGTTAATGCAGGAATGGTTCCCTTTAAGCCGTACTTCCTTGGTGAAGTAAAGCCACCATTTGAGCGTGCGACATCAGTTCAAAAGTGTGTTCGTACCCTTGATATCGATGAGGTAGGTAAGACAACTCGTCATGCATCTTTCTTCCAGATGTGCGGAAACTTCTCATTTGGAAATTACTTCAAAGAAGGCGCAATCGCACTTGCATGGGAGCTGCTGACTAAGCCAATCTCCGATGGCGGTTATGGATTCCCTGAGGATAAGTTGTGGGTCACTGTCTACCTCGATGATGACGAAGCTGAAGATATTTGGCATAAGAAGATTGGTATTCCAAAAGAGCGCATTCAGCGCCGCGATATGGCCGATAACTTCTGGTCAATGGGTGTACCTGGTCCATGTGGTCCTTGTTCTGAAATTTATTACGATCGCGGTCCTGCATACGGCGCAGAAGGTGGTCCGATTGCAGATGAGAATCGCTACCTAGAAATTTGGAACCTCGTCTTTATGCAGAACGAGCGCGGAGCAGGTGGAGGAAAAGATGGCTATCCAATTCTCGGTGAACTCCCTGCAAAGAGCATTGATACAGGTCTTGGTCTAGAGCGCGCTGCAGCGCTATTGCAAGGCGTTGAAAACATTTACGAGATTGATACAACGATGCAGATTCTCAATAAGGCGATGGATCTATCGGGTGTGAAGTACGGCGCTCTCGAAAAGTCCGATGTTTCACGTCGCGTTATTGCAGACCATGCACGCACCGCTGCAATGTTGATTGGTGATGGAGTAACTCCAGGAAATGAAGGACGTGGTTACGTTCTTCGCCGCATGATGCGCCGCACCATTCGCAATATGCGTCTTCTTGGAACAAATGATCTTGTTATGTCTGAGCTTACTCAGGCAGCTATCGGTGCGATGGGTCCTCAGTATCCAGAGCTTGTCTCTGATTCACAGCGCATCTTGGCTGTTGCAGTCTCTGAAGAGGAGTCTTTCTTGCAGACACTCAAGAGTGGAACACAGATCTTTGATCTAGCAACCACTGCATTGAAGGAAGAGAAGAAGTCGACTCTTCCGGGAGATGAAGTCTTTAAGTTGCACGACACATATGGCTTCCCATTTGATCTCACGCTCGAGATGGCTCGTGAAGAAGGTCTTGAAGTTGATGAAGATGGCTTCCGTCGCCTTATGAAGGAACAGCGCGATCGCGCAAAGGCTGATGCAAAGGCGAAGAAGAGTGGTCACACAGATGTCTCTGAGTACCGAAAGATTGCTGATGCAAAGGGCATCACAAACTTTATTGGTTACTCACACACTGAATCTGAAGCGAGCATCAATGGAATCCTCGTTGATGGTCTTAACGTTGCTAGTGCATCAGAAGGTGACGATGTAGAAATCGTTCTCGATGCAACACCGTTCTACGCTGAAGGCGGAGGCCAACTTGCAGATGGTGGTCGCATCACTTTAAGTAATGGCGCAATCGTTGATATCTCTGATGTTCAATCACCAGTAAAGGGTCTTTCAGTACACCGCGGTCGTGTTATTGCAGGTGAAGTTACAGTTGGTGATTCAGCACATGCGGTTATCGATGTTGATCGTCGTAATGCGATCTCTCGCGCACACACTGCCACACACATGGTGCATAAGGCTTTCCGTGAAATCCTGGGTGAAACAGCGACACAGGCAGGTTCTGAGAACTCACCGGGACGTTTCCGTTTCGACTTCCCATCAACAGGCGCAGTTTCAGCTGGGGTTCTCAATGATGTAGAAGGTCGCGTCAACGCACTTCTTCTCGATAACTTGGCAGTTACTGCTGAGGTGATGACTCAGGATGCTGCGAAAAAGATTGGCGCGATGGCGCTCTTCGGAGAGAAGTATGGCGATCAAGTGCGCGTTGTTTCCGTTGGTGACTGGGCTCGCGAACTCTGCGGCGGTACTCACGTTTCTAGTTCAGGACAACTTGGTGTCGTCAAGCTCATTGGTGAATCATCAATCGGAGCTGGCGTTCGTCGAGTTGAAGCACTCGTTGGTGCAGATGCTTATAGCTTCTTGGCTCGCGAACATATTCTCCTTAACTCACTCACTGACTTGATTAAGGGTGCGCGTGTAGAGGAACTTCCTGAGCGCATTCAAGGGCTTCTCGACAAGATTAAGGAGATCGAGAAGGAGCTTGCAGCGGTCCGTTCTGCACAAGCCCTTGCATCCGTGGATCAGTTAGCTGCTGCAACAGTTCTGGTCGGCGATATTTCCTTTACAGCAGGAGTACTCTCTGATGGAGTTTCGGGCGATGATCTTCGCAAAATTGCACTCGAACTTCGCAATAGAAACTCCAATTCAGTTGTTGCCCTCATCAGCGCATCAGGCGGACGTCCGGTCTTGGTAGCGACTGCATCCGATGTTGCTCGTGCTGCGGGTATCAAGGCGGGAGAACTGGTCAAGATCGGTTCTGCAGTTCTCGGTGGCGGCGGTGGCGGTAAAGATGATTTCGCACAAGGTGGCGGAACAGATGCTTCCAAGTCACGCGCGGCACTAGAGGCAATCGCTGCGCAGTTATCTGGAAAGTAAAGTGTCTCGCGGTCGCAGAATCGCCTTTGATTATGGTGATGCTCGCATCGGAGTAGCTATCTGCGATCCCGATGGAATTCTCGCGACTCCGTTGCCTTTTCTTGATTCAAAGCACCCCAAGGTGATGCAGCATGTTGCTGATTTACTTGCTGAATACGAACCGATTGCAATTTATCTCGGTCTACCGAAGCATTTATCTGGAAGTGACGGCGAAGCTGTAGCAAAGGTTGAAAGTTTCGCTTCACGTCTTGCGGAAATATCTTCAATCCCGGTGCGCTACGTCGATGAACGTCTTTCAACAGTAGATGCTCAACGAAGGCTTCGCGAGGCGGGAAAGTCTGCAAAGGATTCCAAGTCACTTATTGATTCAATGGCCGCGGTAGCAATACTTGAAGGTGGACTCGCTCGTGAGAATAAGTAGAGACAATCTTCGCGGCATCACTGGAGTAATTTCCGCCTTTCTGGTTATTGGTCTCATCCATGTGGTCAAACCTGGGGCAACATCTGCGGCCGACTTTCCGTGCTCATTAAAGGCTGGAGCGTCGGTTTCGATTGATGTGAAGTCGGGGGAGACTGGTTCAGAGATTGCAACAGAGCTTGCAGATAAAGGCGTCACTGCATCATTCGGTGCATTCTTTCGAGTGGCCGTTGGCGATCCTCGTTCTGGTTCTATCGCTCCAGGTCTTCACCAAATTGATTCTCACCTGTGTGCTGTGGAGGCGCTCACGCAGCTCCTTGATTCATCACGGATTAAGAATCTGTTGGCAGTTAATGAGGGAGCATGGAATTCGGAGATTCGTTCTTCGCTACAAGAAATTGGCTTCACCAAGAACGAGATCACTCTCGCTTTTTCACAGGTACGAAAGCCAACTGGGTTCACCTCTCTTGAAGGCCTTCTCTTTCCTGCTCAATATAGTTTCGATACCTCAACATCGGTCTCAACAATTCTCTCGTCAATGATGGAGCGATCACAAAGGGAGATGACGAAGGCAGGAATCTTCGCCAGTAAAGAGAAGTTCTCTCCTGCCCAGTTGCTCACTATTGCTTCACTCGCCCAGGCTGAGGGAGATGTTAAGGATTATCCTAAGATCTCGCAGGTAGTACGCAACAGAATTTCCAAAGGAATGCCACTCCAATTTGATTCAACTGTTCATTACATCAAGGGCACTCGAGGTTCTGTATTCCTCAGCACTCAATCCACGTTTATCAACTCACCATACAACACCTATCGTCACTACGGATTGCCGCCAACTCCGATCAATAATCCTGGCGCAGATGCTCTCTATGCCGCAGTTCACCCCGAAAAGGGAACGTGGCTCTATTTCATTACTGTGGCGCCAGGGGATACTCGCTTCACAGATTCCATCGATGAGTTCTATCTTTGGAAGGCTCTCTATAAGAAGAACTTACGAGCGGGAAAGTTTGGTGGCAAGTAATGACAAGTGCACTTCGCGGAACAGTCATTGGTTCACCTGTAGAACACTCACTTTCGCCCTTACTTCATCGTGAAGCTTATGCATTCTTAGGTATTCAGGGTAGCTACCAGCGCAACGAGGTTCTTCTCGGCACGCTAGGTCATTTCTTTAAAGAGAATCAGGGCTCATTCGATTATCTGTCAATCACAATGCCACTCAAAGAAGAGGCTCTGACACTTCCCGTCGCAATCGATTCTGTCTCTACCCGCATTCAATCTGCCAATACCCTCTATCGCCGCGGAGATGAATGGCACCTCACGAGCACAGATGGATCAGGTTTCATATCTGCGCTTGCTCAACAGGGGTTCACCTCGTTCAACAAAGTCTTAGTTCTCGGAGCTGGAGGAACAGCACGTGCAGTGGTCGGCGCACTTGATGGAGTCGCACAAGAGATTGTTGTCTTAGGTCGCACGAGCACTCGTCGGGAGGTACTCGAAGCGTCGGTTACGACATCGTCATTCGAATATCAACGATGGAATGAAACCCCTGGGTTCTCTCATTACGATCTCGTTGTAAATACAACACCGGCAGGTGCTGCAGATTTGTTGGCTGATTCTTTGATTCCAGGGGATGCAAAACTCTTCTTTGATGTTATCTATAAGCCATGGCCAACAGTTCTTGGATCTCGATGGTCTGATGTTGGGGGAGATGTCATCAACGGTGTCGAGCTTCTTCTCTACCAGGGCATCCAGCAGATGTCACTCGCTCTCAACCAGGATCTTGATGAACTTGCTCTCGCAACGCACCTACGTCCAATTCTAAAGAAAGCAATTCGCTAATCCACAGCCTTATTTTGTGAGACCCTCTCGGAGGCTAACCTACCTAGATGGTTTCACTGGGTCTGATTGCTCTATCGATATTCATTACCGTGGACGATTTGCAGAACCACCGTATACGACATGTGCCACTTCTTCTTTTCGCTATTCCACTCGCAATCACACCATACAGAGCACCCATTCCATCAATTCTCCTTGCATCACTGTTTCTTACTCTCTTTACGCTAATGACGAAACTTGGGGGCGGCGATTTGAAACTTTTCCTCTTACTCTTCATCTTTCAAGGAGCAGTGGTGATATCTCTCGAATATCTTCAATGGCTTCTGCTGGCCGCCTCCGTCGAAGTGTGTGTCTTTACTATCTTGCGAAGAAGTTTTGGGGGCAGCATTCCTCTCGCCCCAGCGATATTGGCCCCATTCATCCTTTGCTATCTCGCTATCTGAATCGCCACAGCAAAGAAGTCGCGCCAATTGAGGCGTATCTGCGAGAATACCGCCATGCGTTGGATAACAGCCGGTGAATCTCATGGTCCTGCACTCTCGGCAATCATTGAGGGGATGCCCGCCCATATTCAGATTTCGACAGCCGATATTGATCATCACTTAGCTCGCCGTCGTCTCGGTACGGGACGCGGAGCTCGTCAGAATTTTGAGGCAGATAAAGTTTCCATTCTTGGAGGGGTGCGTCTTGGTGAGAGCCAAGGTGGTCCAATCTCAATTCAGGTCGGCAATAGCGAATGGCCAAAATGGGAGAAGGTTATGTCAGCTGATCCTCTTCCAATCGAAGAGATTAAAGATTTAGCCCGCAATGCGCCTCTCTCGCGTCCACGCCCCGGCCATGCTGATTTAGTTGGAATGCAGAAGTACGACTTCGATGATGCAAGACCAATTCTTGAACGCGCCAGCGCTCGTGAAACAGCGGCTCGTGTTGCACTCGGTGCTATTGCGCGAGCTTTTCTACAGCAAGCCATTGGAATTGAAATCTTTAGCCATGTGACATCAATCGGTACCGCGGCCGTTGCAGAAGAACTAGCTTTGCCGACACCTGCAGATATCGCGCGTATTGATGCGGATCCAGTGCGGTGCGCGTACCCTGAATATTCGGCGAATATGGTTTCTGAAATTGAATCCGCACATAAAGATGGCGACACACTCGGCGGAGTCTGCGAAATTCTCGCCTACAACTTACCTCCAGGACTTGGTTCACACGTGCACTGGGATCGTCGCCTTGATGCGCGTCTCGCCGCGGCAATGATGGGAATTCAAGCGATTAAGGGTGTAGCTGTGGGAGATGGTTTCACCTCTGCAACACGACGCGGTTCTGTTGCTCATGATGAAATTGAGAAGAACTCAGATGGAAAGGTTGTTCGCCGCACGGATCGCGCAGGCGGCACCGAAGGAGGAATGTCTAACGGTGAGGTTCTTCGCGTTTCTATCGCAATGAAACCAATCTCCACAGTTCCAAAGGCGCTCGACACTATCGATGTTATTTCAGGTGAAGCAGCAAAGGCTATTAACCAGCGCTCGGATGTCTGTGCAGTTCCTGCAGCCGGCATTGTTGGTGAAGCGATGGCAGCACTTGTGCTTGCAGACGCTGTGCTTGAGAAGTTTGGTGGCGATTCAGTTCAAGAGACTCGTCGCAACTACCTTTCCTATATGGAAAATCTTCGCATCAAGTAAATGGCGCCTCGCATTATTTTGATTGGACCTATGGGTTCAGGTAAAACAACTATCGGCCAACGTATCGCTGTTGATTTTGGTCTGCAATTTCGAGATACCGATCAGATGATTGTTGAGCAGTCGAAGCGTGAGATTTCAGAAATCTTCATTGAAGATGGTGAAGATGCATTCCGAGATTTAGAGAAAGTCATTCTTCGCACTGCACTATTGCAAGATGAAACCGTGCTCTCACTGGGAGGCGGTGCATGTGTCTCTGTGGATGCACAATCAGCACTTCGAGCAAGTGGGGCATTCATCGTTTACCTTCAAATTTCACTCTCACAGGTTTCAGGTCGCGTGGGCTTTAACCAAGGTCGACCGCTCTTGATGGGAAATCCACGTGCACAATGGCAGTCCTTGATGAATGAACGCGCGCCCATCTATGAAGGAATCGCTTCTTACATCTGCAACGTTGATAGCCGTTCAGTCGATGAAATAGCGAACGAAATAGGAATTGCTTACGATTTACGAGGCAGGGGAGACATCAATGTCTGAAATTAAGGTCAACGCAGAACGCGAGTACGCCGTTCGTATTACAGGGGATTGGCGTGGAGATTTATCACCACTTGTCACTAAGCGCGATCGCGTTGCAATCATTTACCCAGCAACGATGAAGGACGCGATGCCAAACCTTGCATTCGGTAATGCATCAGTCACTATTCTTGAAGTTCCAGATGGAGAGGCAGGAAAGAGTCCTCAGGTTCTTCAATATCTATGGAATGCTCTCGCAAAGAATGGTTTCACACGCAGCGATCTAGTAGTTGCTATCGGCGGCGGAACAGTGACCGATCTTGGTGGGTTCGCAGCTGCTTCATGGCTACGTGGAATCGACTGGGTTGCAGTACCAACAACCCTTGCCGGCATGGTGGATGCATCTGTCGGAGGTAAGACAGGAATTAACTCCGCATATGGAAAGAACTTGATCGGCGCATTTCACTCGCCGATTTCGGTGATCATCGACCCATCATGGCTAAAGACGCTAAGCGATCGTGATTTTGCCGCTGGCCTTTCCGAAGTTATTAAGTGCGGTTTCATCGACGATGCAGAGATTCTGACAATGGTTGAAGGTAAATCGCTCTCAAATATCCGCGGAAACAATTCCTTGGTTACCGGACTGATCGAACGCGCAATCGGCACCAAGTCAAAAGTTGTCAGTCAAGACTTCAAGGAATCAGAGCTCCGAGAAATTCTTAATTACGGACATACCTTCGGTCATGCCATTGAGCGAGTTTCTGATTACGCACTTCGCCACGGTGAAGCAGTTGCTATTGGAATGGTCTTTGTTGCAGAGCTTGCAGCATCCGAAGGTCTTATCTCACCTGAACTTGTTGCACGTCACCGCTCCATCCTTTCATCCGTTAATCTCCCTATCTCATTAGGTACGACCCCCGGTGCTGCCAATTGGGATGCTCTATATGCCGCAATGGCACTTGATAAGAAATCACGTGGAAACTCAATTCGCTTCGTAGTTCTCAAGGAAATCGGAGAATGTTCACGACTCGAAGGTGCGAGTGAAGCGCAACTTAAATCTGCATATGAGAAGGTTCTCTCATGAAGGTAATGGTTCTCAATGGCCCCAATCTTGCTCGTTTGGATATTCGTGATTCAAACATCTATGGAGATTTCACGTACCCTCAATTAGTCGAGTACATCAAGGATGGCGCCAAGGCTCTTGGCTTTGAAGTCGATGTTCTTCAGAGCGATCAGGAATCTGAGATTATCGGATGGCTCCACCAGGCTGCCGATACCAATACTCCGGTCATTATTAATCCTGCTGCATTCACGCATTATTCATATGCGATTCGTGATGCTGCAGAATTGGTGAAAGCTCCACTCATTGAAGTTCATCTTTCAAATCCGCTCTCCCGCGAAGAGTTCCGCCACACATCAGTTATTTCAGGTGTTGCCAACGGAACCATTGGGGGGTTTGGACCGAATTCATACCTGCTGGCACTTCAGGCGCTGACTAACCTCGTAAAGAAGTAGGGTAAACTCACCGCTTGTGTCCTGATAGTCGGGACGATTGAACTGGAGTTTAAAAATGGCAACAACAAACGATCTTAAAAACGGAATGGTCCTTGATATCGAAGGTCAGCTCTGGACTGTTGTTGAATTCCAGCATGTGAAGCCAGGCAAGGGTCCAGCATTCGTCCGTACAAAGTTGAAGCAGGTAATGACCGGAAAAGTTGTTGACCGCACATTTAACGCAGGCGTCAAGGTTGAGACAGCAGTTGTCGAGAAGCGCGAAATGACATTCCTCTACAAAGAAGGTGACGACTTCGTATTTATGGATGATGTTAACTTCGATCAGATGACAATCTCAGAGGCCACAGTGTCTGATGCAGCTAACTACATGCTCGAGAACACAAGCGCAATCGTTGCTATACACGAAGGCAACCCACTCTTCATTGAACTTCCAGCATCTGTAGCACTTAAGGTCACATACACCGAACCAGGTCTTCAGGGTGATCGTTCATCAGGCGGAACAAAGCCTGCAACAGTCGAGACAGGTATTCAGATTCAGGTTCCACTCTTTATCAAGCAGGATGAAGTTGTCATGGTTGATACACGTGATGGGTCTTACCAGGGCCGAGCTAATTAGTTCAATGACTAATTCATTGAAATTGAGTAACTAGGATGAGTGCACGCAGTAAAGCGCGCAAACAAGCTCTCGATATTCTCTACGAATCAGATATTCGCAGTGCCGATGCTGCTGCAATTCTGGAGTCTCGTGATGTCGTTGAAGAGGGTCCAGACGCGCGCCCTATCCGTGAGTTCACTCGTGAACTTATAGGTGGTGTGGTTGCAAATAAGCGAAAGATTGATGAGCTCATTGCGACGTACGCTCAAGGGTGGGATATGGACCGCTTAGCTGCAGTCGATCGCAATATCCTGCGCCTCGGCATCTATGAGATTGTCTGGAGCGATGATCTTGCAGATGGCATTGCGATTGATGAGGCCATCTCGCTTGCCAAAGAACTTTCTACCGATGATTCTGCGACATTTATTCACGGACTTCTCGGAAAGATTTCATCGATTAAAGAGAGCATCGCTCGCTAGTTATTGATCGCCACAATTAATTTGTAGGCTTTCAATAGCATCGTTAACTTTCCCGCTTCAATCTGAGTCATCATCGTCAGCACCTCTCCATCGCTAGCGCGAATTGAGAGTATTTCCCCATTCCAATCTGCCCTCTTCTTGGCAATTGAAGCGAGGAAATATTTCACTGGCTGAAGATTTTCGTCGAGGTTTTCAAGTGTGCGAAGTGTGCGCAAATCAAATACCATTCGCGAATTCAGACCTTCGTGAGTAGCTTTCTGGTCGATAAGGAAATACTCGACCGGAACTTCGTAGAGTTCTGCAAGTTGCTCCAACCGCGCCAGGCTGATTGCTCGAGTGCCTCGTTCATAGGAGCCAAGTACGACCGCCTTGATTTCACCGTTGCTCTTCTCTTCAAATTCTGTGAGCGTGTAGCCCCTCTTCTTGCGCAAATCCTTTAATAGGCGGGCGCAGCGATCTTCTAATGTGGTCATCTGATATTCCTCTCTTTGGGGGGTGGCGAGCCTATGAAGTGAGCGTGAGCAGGCGCAGTGCCTATCCACAGGTCGGGCTATTCCGGTGGTAAAGTGCGCACACGTTCCTTTAACGACCTGTCCAGAGAGGCAGGAAAGGAGAAGTACATGAGCGCTGCTCTTACAGATGCCGACATCTCTCGCGCATTGACTCGGATCTCCCATGAGATTCTTGAGCGAAATTCCGGATCCTCATCGATCACAATCCTCGGTATTCCAACGCGTGGGGCTCATCTGGCATATCGCCTGGCAATGATCATCGAGGGCATCGAGGGAGTTCCGGTCCAAGTAGGAACACTTGATATCACCCTTCACCGAGATGACCTCAACCGTCGCGCTCCACGTGCATTGATGGAGACATCTATTCCATCGTTAGGTGTTGAAGGCCGCACCGTTGTTCTTGTAGATGATGTTCTCTTCTCAGGTCGCACCATTCGATCGGCCCTCGATGCGTTAGGCGAAATCGGACGACCAGAACGCGTACAACTGGCAGTGTTGGTCGATCGCGGGCATCGCGAATTACCTATTAAGGCAGATTTTGTTGGAAAGAACTTGCCTACCTCGAAGAGTCAGAGCGTCAAAGTCAAACTTGTCGAACATGATGGTTCTGATGAAGTTCTGGTTGAGGAGGAGTAATCTATGAAGCATCTACTTTCCATCAACGATATCGATAAAGATTTTGCAATCACGATTCTAGATACTGCGGCTGAAATGGCAAAGGTATCTGAGGGTCCAGTGAAGAAGCTTCCTACTTTGCGTGGCAAGACAGTGGTTAATCTCTTCGCGGAAGATTCCACTCGCACACGAATCTCTTTTGAAGCCGCTGCTAAGAGACTTTCAGCAGATGTCATTAACTTCACCGCTAAGGGTTCCAGTATCAGTAAAGGTGAATCACTGAAAGATACTGCCCAGACTCTGCAGGCTCTCGGAGCAGATGCGGTAGTCATTCGCCATCCAGCATCTGGTGCGGCCCATCGTCTTGCCCAAGGAAAATGGATCAGCGGCACAGTTATCAATGCCGGTGATGGAACACATGAGCATCCAAGCCAAGCGCTCCTTGATGCCTACACGATTCGAAAGCATCTCAAAAGCGGCAAAGGCGATCTCAGCGGAATTCACGTTGCAATCGTTGGAGATATTCTCCATTCACGAGTAGCACGCTCAAATATTCTTCTACTGAATAAGCTCGGCGCAACAGTCACTTTGGTTGCACCACCAACGCTCCTGCCGCATCAAGTTGAACAATGGCCCGTTCGCGTTTCATATAATTTCAATGAAGTGCTTCCGACGGTGGATGCCGTCATTATGTTACGTATCCAACAAGAACGTATGAGCGACCTTTACTTCCCTTCAGAGCGCGAGTATTCAACGCTTTTTGGAATCGATGCAGAACGTCTTACGCTCACGAAAAAGGGCTCAATATTGATGCACCCAGGACCTATGAACCGTGGCCTAGAAATCAGTGCAGAAGCAGCTGATAGCGCTCAATCTGTTGTAGTTGAACAGGTCGCAAATGGCGTATCGATTCGAATGGCAATTCTCTATCTCTTTATCGCAGGCATCCAGGAGGTTAGCTCATGAGTAATTCACTTCTGATCAAGGGTGGAGCAATCCTTGGAGAAATCGCACAAGATATCTTGATTGTTGATGGAGTCATCTCGGAGATTGCACCATCTATCTCCACAAAGGCAGATGACGTTCTCGATGCTGCTGGCAAGATTGTTCTTCAAGGTTTCGTAGATCTTCATACACACTTACGCGAACCAGGACGTGAAAATTCTGAGACTATCGCCACAGGTTCTCTCGCTGCAGCTCGCGGCGGATACACAGCAGTAAGTGCGATGGCTAATACATTGCCTGTTGCCGATACTGCTGCAATTGTCGAGCAAGTTCGCTCAATCGGTCAGCGCGTAGGACTAGTCGATGTCTTCCCAATCGGCGCTGTCACGAAGGGACTCAACGGACAAGAATTAGCAGATCTCGGTTCTATGGCCCACTCCAGCGCTCAAGTGCGAGTCTTCAGCGATGACGGAAATTGCGTCTCTGATCCGCTCTTGATGCGTCGAGCACTTGAATATGTAAAGCAGTTCGATGGTGTTGTTGCGCAGCATGCACAAGATCCTCGCCTCACTGAAGATGCTCAGATGAACGAAGGGGTGATTGCTTCCACTCTTGGACTTAAGGGTTGGCCAGCTGTTGCTGAAGAATCAATCATCGCCCGTGACATTTTGCTCGCAAATATGGTTGGTGCACGTCTTCACATTTGTCACGTGACAACTGCTGGGGGAGTCGAGATTATTCGCTGGGCAAAAGATCAAGGCATGAAGGTCACGGCAGAAGTAACGCCTCATCACTTGTTACTTACCGACGAATCCGCACAGAGCTACGATCCGATTTATAAAGTGAATCCTCCGCTACGAACTCACAACGATGTTGAAGCACTTCGCCAAGGACTCGTCGATGGAACGATCGATATCATCGGTACTGATCACGCACCTCATCCAGTCGAGAGCAAAGAGTGCGAATGGCAGAACGCAGCATTTGGAATGGTAGGTCTTGAAACCGCATTTCCGATTCTCTACACAACACTGATTTCCACAGGTCGCATCTCCTGGGCTCGCGCTGCTGAGGTAATGAGCACCTCCCCGGCAGCTATCGCAGGATATGCCAGACATGGTCGTCCCATCTCTGTAGGAGAGCCCGCTCACCTGACTGTGATTGATCCGAAGGGTGAATTCACTGTTGATCGCGCTCAATTGGCCTCTAAGAGCAAGAACACACCCTTCCACGGTATGAAATTACAAGGCACCATTGTGGCGACGGTATTTAATGGCCACCTAACACATAAGGTCGGTAACTAATGAGCAAAGCTTTCTTCGTCCTCGATGATGGACGAATCTTTGAGGGACGTTCATGGGGCGCAGTTGGTCGCACATTCGGTGAAGCAGTCTTCCAGACAGGAATGACCGGCTACCAAGAGACTCTTACCGACCCTTCCTATCACCGCCAGGTAGTCGTGATGACTGCGCCACATATTGGAAATACCGGCGTCAACCTTGAAGATAACGAATCATCGAAGATTTGGGTCGCAGGATTTGTCGTCCGTAACCCTTCTTCAATCACCAGTAACTGGCGAAGCACCTCCGATTTGGAAGAAGAACTCATTCGCCAAGGAATAGTTGGTATCTCCGGTGTAGATACTCGCGCGATTACTCGCCATCTTCGCGATCGAGGAGCGATGCGTGTAGGAATTTTCTCCGACGAAGCACTGTCTCGTGAAGAGATGGTCATTGAAGTGCGTAAGCAAGCGCCGATGTCTGGTTCATACCTAGCGGCAGACGTTTCGACCGAGAAGCCATATGTGATTCCAGCAATCGGCGAGAAGAGGTTCACCGTTGCGGCGCTTGATTTAGGAATAAAGGCTGCTACTCCACGAAATATGGCCGAGCGCGGAATCGAAGTACACGTACTTCCATACAACTCAACGCTTGAAGAAGTCCTTGCAATCAACCCAGATGGCGTATTTCTCTCCAATGGTCCTGGCGATCCATCAACAATGACAGAGACCGTTGAGCTGGTTCGCAACTTACTTATCGAAGAAATTCCGTTATTTGGAATCTGTTTTGGCCAGCAAATTTTAGGTCGCGCACTTGGATTTGATACACACAAGTTGCAGTTCGGTCACCGCGGTATCAATCAACCAGTTCTTGATCGTAAGACAGGAAAAGTTGAAATCACGGCCCACAACCATGGATTCGCAGTGAAGGCGCCTACAGATACCGTCTTCTCAACTGTATTTGGTCCTGGACAAGTGACGCACCTCTGCCTCAATGATGGGGTCGTCGAAGGCCTAGAACTATTAGAACGCGGTGCATTTAGCGTTCAGTATCACCCTGAGGCTGCTGCAGGACCTCACGATGCAAGTTATCTCTTCGACAGATTTATTGAAGTCATGCAAAAGTATCCACGAAAGGCGGTGCACGCATAATGCCTATCGATACAAGCATCAAGAGCGTTCTAGTTATCGGCTCTGGCCCTATTGTTATTGGCCAGGCTTGCGAATTTGATTACTCTGGAACACAGGCATGCCGAGTTCTTCGCTCTGAAGGAATCCGCGTCATTCTCGTCAACTCAAATCCCGCAACAATCATGACCGATCCCGAATTTGCCGATGCAACATATATCGAGCCAATTACCCCTGAATTCATAGAGCGCATTATCATCAAGGAGAAGCCTGATGCAGTTCTAGCAACACTTGGTGGCCAGACAGCTCTCAATGCGGCTATTGGGATGTATGAGGCAGGCATCCTTGAGCGCCATAACGTCAAACTTATCGGTGCTGATGTTGATGCCATCAACCGAGGTGAAAATCGTGAACTCTTCCGTGCAATCGTTGAGAAGGTTGGGGGAGAGTCAGCAAAATCAATCATCTGTCACACAATGGATGAAGTTCTTGGGGCTGCTGCTCAACTTAACTATCCATGCGTTATCCGACCTTCCTTCACCATGGGTGGACTTGGGTCTGGAATCGCTCATGATGAAGAAACCCTTCGACAGATTGCAGGTGCGGGCCTTCGCCATTCACCAACATCTGAAGTATTGATTGAAGAGTCAATTATCGGATGGAAAGAGTATGAACTCGAGGTCATGCGCGATCGTGTAGATAACGTTGTGATTGTTTGCTCGATTGAAAACATCGATCCGATGGGTGTTCATACAGGTGACTCGATTACCGTGGCCCCTGCGCTCACTCTTACAGATGTTGAATACCAGAAGCTTCGCAATCTTTCGATCTCGATTATTCGCGAGGTAGGCGTTGATACCGGTGGATGTAATATTCAATTCGCGGTAAATCCTGATAACGGACGCATCATTGTTATCGAGATGAACCCTCGCGTGTCACGTTCTTCTGCTCTTGCTTCGAAGGCAACAGGGTTTCCTATTGCAAAGATTGCAACAAAACTTGCTATCGGTTACACACTTGATGAGATTAAGAACGACATCACTCAAGTCACCCCAGCATCTTTTGAGCCAACACTTGATTACATCGTCGTTAAAGCTCCACGCTTTGCATTTGAAAAGTTCCAGGATGCAGATCCACGCCTGACTACAACTATGAAGAGCGTCGGCGAAGCAATGGCTATTGGTCGCTCATTTCCAGAAGCTCTCATGAAGGCCCTTCGCTCACTTGAACGTAAAGAAGCAATCTTTACCTTCCCAGCAGATGTCAGTGACATCAACGTCTCTGGTCTTCTTGAGGCGATGCGTATGCCTACTGAATATCGTCTTCAGCAGGTCCATCGTGCATTGTGGGCTGGCGCGGATATTGAAGATGTCTTCGCGGCAACCAAGATCGATCGTTGGTATCTCAAGCAACTTCAAGAGATCAATGCGGCAGCTCGCGAGATTGCACAACCTGGCGAACTTACATTCGATGCGCTGAAATTCGCAAAGAGCTTCGGATTCTCAGATAAGCAAATTGGTGAACTCCGTGGAATTTCTGAGGATGATGTCCGCAAAGCACGTCATCACCTCAACCTCCACCCGGTTTATAAGACTGTTGATACATGTGCTGCAGAGTTTGAGGCACATACTCCTTATCACTACTCGAGTTATGAAGAGGAGACCGAGGTACGTTCTCGCACAAAGCCTGCAGTCATCATCTTAGGATCCGGTCCAAACCGCATTGGTCAAGGTATCGAATTCGATTATTCATGTGTGCATGCAGCGTTTACATTGCGCGAAGCTGATTATGAAACCATCATGATTAACTGCAACCCTGAGACTGTTTCGACTGATTACGACACAAGTGATCGCTTGTACTTCGAGCCACTTACGCTAGAAGACGTCCTTGAAGTTATTCACGCAGAGACTCTTGCTGGTCCGGTTCTGGGGGTTATTACACAACTTGGTGGTCAGACTCCTCTCGGCTTGGCAGCAGGACTCAAGGCCGCCGGTGTCACAATCCTCGGAACAAGCCCTGATGCAATTAACTTGGCAGAAGAACGCGGTGCATTTGGCGATGTATTGAAGTCAAAGAACCTCACAGCACCTGAGTTTGGAATGGCCTCTTCAGAATCTGAGGCGATTTCGATTGCACAACGAATCGGATATCCAGTTCTCGTGCGTCCATCATTCGTCCTCGGTGGTCGTGGAATGGAGATCGTCTACGACGATCAGGCGCTATCGGGATTTATTACTCGAGCTACAGATATCACGCCTGATCATCCGGTTTTAGTAGATCGCTTCTTGGATTCTGCTATCGAGCTCGATGTTGATGCGCTCTATGATGGAACTGAGTTATTCCTCGGTGGAATCATGGAGCACATTGAAGAAGCTGGTATTCACTCTGGTGACTCTGCGTGTGTACTTCCAGCTATGACAATCTCAGCTGAGTCTCGTGCTGAAGTTCGCCGCGCAACTCTTGCAATCGCAGAGGGCGTTGGGGTTCGTGGCCTCGTTAATATTCAGTTCGCAATGGCAGGAAATATTCTCTACGTTTTAGAGGCCAATCCTCGTGCATCACGCACCGTTCCATTTGTCAGTAAGTCAACTGGTGTTCCTTTGGCGAAGGCTGCAGCGCGAATCTCAGTCGGTTCCACGATTGCGCAACTCAAGGAAGGAGGCATGCTTCCAGCGAGTGACGAAAGTATTCAACGCGGAGTGAGTGTCAAGGAAGCCGTTCTTCCATGGAATCGCTTCCGACGTACAGATGGACGGGGTGTGGATGCTGTTCTCGGACCTGAGATGCGTTCAACAGGCGAAGTAATGGGTATCTCGGATACCTTCGGTGGCGCCTACGCAAAATCACAGATCAGTTCATTCGGACCACTTCCAAAGAGCGGAACTGTCTTTATCTCACTAGCGGATAAAGATAAGCCGGCAGGCGTTGAATCAGCTCGCGCACTTGTTGACCTTGGCTTCCGAGTACTGACAACTGAAGGCACTGCGCGATACTTGAGCGAACGTGGAGTGAACACTTCGCAAGTTCGCAAGAACTCGGAAGGACGTGGAGCACTCGGCGAGCCAACCATCGTGGATATTCTCAACTCAGGAGAAATTGATCTTGTCATCAATACACCTGTCGGGCGAGGTACTCGTGCAGACGGCTGGGCAATTCGAACGGCCGCAGTTCAGAGAAGCATTCCTATCATCACGACAACACCAGGATTTAATGCGGCAGTTGAAGGTATCAAGGTGCTTCGTGAGGGCGACCTCGGCGTGAAATCGATTCAAGAGTGGCTTGCATGAGTACTATCAATAAAGCGGCAGTGCAGGTAGATGCAACTGTAATTTCAAATAAACGCGTTGGTGCATATCATCAAATTATTGTGAGTGTGGGGGATGCGGCCCAACACTGTCGCCCTGGAAACTTCATTGCAATATCTGTCGGTGGAGATTCGTCTCGAATGGTTCTTCGTCGCGCCTTTGCGATCTCGCGCACAACAATGAGTTCCCAGTTCGGCGGAACAGTAGAACTCATTGTTGCTCCTCATGGAAGCGGTTCAAAGTGGCTCTGCTCGCAAGGTGAAGGTGCTGAAGTTAATGTTGTTACACCGCTTGGAAAGGCCTTCGGTGTTCCGACGGAACCGGCAAATGCTCTCTTGATCGGCGGCGGTTATGGTTCTGCGCCACTCTTCGGGCTTGCAGATTTGTTGAAATCACGCGGTTGTAAGGTCGACATGATCTTGGGCGCAAGCAACGGAAATAAGATTTATGCACCGATGGAGGGTAAGCGCTCTGTCAATTCACTTCGTATCTTCACTGAAGATGGATCCATGGGTGAAACCGGTCGTGTTACATCACAACTTGCGGCAGTTATTGCTGAACGCGATGTTGAGATCATTTACTCATGTGGTCCGATGGCGATGCTCAAAGCCATTACTGAAATCGCTGATCAGCACGGAGTAATTCATCAGGCATCTGTCGAAGAATCAATGGCCTGCGGAATCGGTATCTGTATGACATGTGTTCTTCCTGTAAAGGATGAAAACGGCGCCATATCAATGAAGCGATCTTGTATTGATGGCCCTGTTATGGATGGGTCTTCTGTTTGCTGGGATCTCGTCGGTAAGAGCACGGAGAACTTCTAAATGAGCGCACCTGTAGATCTCTCAACAACTCTCGGAAATGCATGGTTTCCATCTCCACTCTTTACTGCGAGTGGATGTGCAAGTAGTGGCAAAGAGCTGGCTCAGTTCTTTCCTCTGAAAGATATCGGCGCTGTTGTTACCAAGTCTGTGATGACTAAGCCTCGTCATGGACGCCCAACGCCACGTATGGCAGAGACGCCATCAGGAATGCTTAACTCAATTGGACTTCAAGGTCCTGGAATCGATGCCTTCTTGGCAAATGATGTTCCTTGGTTGCTGGCGCAAGGATCTCGAGTCATTGTCTCTATTGCTGGCGAGACTGCAGATGAGTACGCCGTTCTTGCCCGTAAGGTGCGAGCAACATCAGGCATTTCAGCTATTGAAGTAAACATCTCATGTCCCAATGTTGAAAACCGCGGACTGGTCTTTGCAACTGATCGAGATGTTGCATCCCGTGTCATCGAGAGCGTTCGCAAAGTCATTGGGGGAGAGATTCCGATTCTTGCAAAGCTCACTCCGGATGTCACAAATATTGCCGACGTCGCAAAGGGTGTTGTCGATGCCGGCGCTGATGGCTTGGCACTTATTAATACCGTTCTCGGAATGGTGATTAATCTCGACACCATGAAACCTCACCTTGGCGGTAAGACTGGCGGTCTCTCAGGCCCAGCGATTCGACCGGTTGCAGTTCGCGCCATCTATCAAGTACGTGAAGCTCTTCCGCAAATTCCTATCCTTGGAATGGGCGGAGTTGCCTCAGGGCGCGATGCTCTCGAACTCATCCTTGCAGGTGCTTCTGGTGTAAGTGTTGGAACAGCAAGTTTCGGCAATCCAACTGCAATTATTTCAATACAAAATGAACTACGTGACCTACTTGCGCAACGAGGATTCACATCCTTAAGCCAAGCGGTTGGATACGCACATCGCTAAGGAGCACTCATGACCGCACCCATCATTCTCGCAGTAGATACTCGCGACTTCGACATCGCTCAACGGTGGATCGAGGCGACACGCGAGAGCGTATCTGTCTACAAGTTGGGTCTTGAGTTCTTCCTTACCTTTGGCAGCGAGGGTGTTGAAAAGATTAAGCGCGAATTTGGAGTAGAAATCTTTCTCGATCTCAAACTTCACGATATTCCGAATACAGTGTCAATGGCAGCGAAAGCTGTTTCGCATATCAATCCACGTTTTCTTACCGTGCACGCTTCCGGTGGTCCTGCAATGATTTCCGCAGCGGTAGAGGCAGTTCCTCATATTGATATTACTGCGGTAACTATTTTGACTTCGCTTTCAGAAGATGATCTCTTTCAGATTGGATTTGCTAATAGCGCCCTTGAAAGTGCTGTTGCACTCGCCGAACTTGCTGTCCGTTCTGGGGCAAAGGCAATCGTCTCTTCACCTCTTGAAATTGAAGCGATTCGAAATGCTGTTGGCCCAGAGCCAACAATCATCACGCCAGGTGTTCGTCCGGGGGCAAGCGCGAAGAGCGATGATCAAGTACGTACGATGACCCCACACCAAGCAATCTCTTCTGGTGCATCATTTGTAGTGATTGGCCGCCCGATTACTGGAGCATGGAGCCAAGGTGCACAAGCGATGAGCGACGCCGCTAAGGCGATAGCTGCTGAAATCGCTGGCTAGAATTCGCATATGAACCTACCTCCGAAGCTGACTGCTGAGGAGCGGGCTCGTGCTCTAGAAAGTGCGAAGAAGGCCCGACAAGAGAGAGCGCGCTATAAGTCAGAGCTTTCAAAAGGTGCAATGACATTTGTTCAATTCATCACCCTCGCTGAAGAGAATGTAGTTTTATCTAAGATGCGAGTTATTGAATTGCTCGAATCCATGCCAGGGTATGGCAAGATTCGTGCCCAGGCGCTGATGGAGAAATTTACAATTTCTCCTACGCGCAGAATTGCAGGCCTCGGAAAGCATCAACGAGAGTCACTAATAAAGGAGTTCGACATTCCATCTACAGAACCACGTGGACGTTTGCTGGTCCTCTCAGGTCCTGGTGGAGTCGGCAAGAGCACAGTTGCTAAAGCGCTGCGTCAGCGCGATGAATTCTGGGTGAGTGTCTCTGCCACAACGCGCGCTCCTCGTTTTAATGAGGTCGATGGCGTTGATTATTACTTCTTTACTCAGGAGCAATTTGATGAAGCGATCGTATCTGATCAATTCCTTGAGTGGGCAGAGTTTGCTGGCAATCGCTATGGCACTCCAAAGAAGGCTGTTGAAGAACATCTCTCCGCTGGTCGCCATGTTCTTCTTGAGATCGAGATCTCTGGAGCCAAGCAGGTCCGCGCCCAATCATCAGAGGCACTTTTAGTATTTCTCGAACCGCCATCATGGGAGGAACTCGTCTCACGCCTTGAAGGCCGGGGGACTGATTCCCCGGAACGTCGAGCTGCCCGCTTGGCTTTAGCCCAGGAGGAGCTGGCTGCGGCCTCATTCTTCGATACCGTTATCGTCAATACTGAGGTCGAAGAGGTCGTCTCAAGCCTGATAAGATTGTCCACATCGTAAGGCTCGTTTCGAGCGTATTGCTGATTTACCTAAGGAGACCCCATGAGCGGACACGTCGACGGCATCACGAATCCACCAATCGACGAACTTCTCGATAAGAGCGGTTCAAAGTACGCACTCGTTCTCTACGCAGCAAAGCGTGCACGCCAGATCAACGCTTACTATTCACAACTCAACGAAGGTCTCCTTGAATATGTAGGACCGCTTGTTGATACATATGTCCACGAGAAGCCACTATCAATCGCGCTCCGTGAAATTAACGAAGGTCTCCTGACCATCGAAAATCTTGAGACAAACGCTTAATCCTTTCCCTCTTTAAAGCTATGGCCGCCCCTACTCGCGAGGTAATTCTCGGAGTCGGAGGCGGCATTGCTGCTTACAAGGCGTGTGACCTCCTTCGTCGTCTTCAAGATTCTGGCTTTGCAGTCACTGTAGTCCCCACGCCTTCCTCTCTAAACTTTGTTGGAAAAGCGACCTGGGAGGCTCTCTCGGGTCGCGAAGTCACCACAAGCGTTTTTGAATCGGTTGATCAGGTTCGCCATGTTGCTCTTGCCCGCAACGCAGACGCCATTGTTATTGCACCAGCGACCGCCGATCTCATCGCTCGAATCGCAGCGGGACGAGCAGATGACTTACTTACCAATGTAATTCTGGCAAGCGAAGTGCCGATCTTGATTGTTCCCGCAATGCACCCGGCGATGTGGTTTAACGCAGCAACACAGGCGAATATTGCAACGCTTAGCGCACGCGGCATAGATGTACTTGAACCAGTTGAAGGCGCACTTACTAGTGGTGATGTTGGTAAAGGCAGATTCCCTGAGACAGCACACATTATTGAGCGATTTACCCAACATACACTTGCTCCTCAAGACTTAACGGGGAAGAAAGTTATTGTTACAGCAGGCGGAACAAGAGAACCGATTGATCCAATTCGATATATCGGTAATAAATCAACTGGATTGCAGGGGATTGCGATTGCAGAAGCTTCTGCACAACGCGGCGCTGATGTCACATTGATTATTGCTAATAGCGACATACCCACATCACAGAAAATTAATCGAATTGATGTTTGTACTGTTAACGAGCTTAGCGAAGCCTTACATCAATCATTTCAAGCGGCAGATTACCTTTTTATGGCAGCGGCAATTTCTGATGCGCGTCCTGCTCATGTATCGCCTGAGAAGATTAAGAAGAGATCATTGATGGCTATAGAACTAGTTGAAAATCCTGATGTTCTTGCGTCTTTACCTGCACATAATTCGCAGAAAGTTATCGTTGCATTTGCAGCAGAGACTGATCGTGACTCAATCGAAGAGGCGCAGGCGAAGATGGGTCGCAAGAAGGCAGATTTCATCTATCTCAATAATGTTTCAGGCGGAGCGATTTTTGGTTCATCTCATACATCGGGAAGCCTCATTAATTCGACAGGGATACGTGAGACCTATACCAATGTCACAAAAGAATCTCTTGCCCACGCACTTATCAATCACGCTCTCACTCACGTCAATAAGTTAGGCTAGCCCAATGTCAAAGCGCCTCTTCACTTCAGAATCAGTAACCGAAGGTCATCCAGATAAGATCGCAGATCAGATTTCGGATGCAATCCTTGACTCACTTCTCACACAGGATCCAGCGAGCCGTGTTGCAGTAGAGACTCTCATTACAACTGGCCAGGTCCACGTTGCTGGTGAAGTAACGACGTCAGGCTATGCAGATGTGATGGGTATCGTCCGTGACACAGTTATTGGTATCGGTTATGACTCATCCGTAAAGGGATTCGACGGAAATAGCTGTGGCGTATCAATCTCAATCGGTCAGCAGTCACCTGATATTGCTCAAGGCGTCGATGATGCATTTGAACACCGAGTTGCATCAGCGAGTGATCCACTAGATCTTCAAGGTGCTGGCGATCAGGGACTCATGTTCGGGTATGCATGCGATGACACTAAAGAACTCATGCCATTGCCAATCTACTTGGCTCACCAACTTTCGCAGCAGCTCTCACTTGTTCGCAAGTCAGGACAGCTTCCATACTTGCGTCCGGATGGAAAGACCCAGGTCACGATCGAGTATGACGGTGATCGCGCAGTTGCTCTCGACACTGTAGTTATCTCAAGCCAACACGCTGAAGAAGTAGATGTAGCAAAGCAGTTGACCCCAGAGATTATTAAGTACGTAATCGATCCTATTCTCGAGAAGATTGATCTTCCGCGCAAGGATCTTCGTACTCTCATCAACCCAACAGGTCGCTTCGTTGTCGGTGGACCTATGGGAGATGCTGGCCTCACAGGTCGCAAGATTATTGTCGACACCTACGGCGGAATGTCCCGTCACGGTGGTGGTGCATTCTCAGGTAAAGATCCATCAAAGGTGGATCGCTCTGCAGCGTATGCAATGCGTTGGGTTGCAAAGAACGTGGTCGCAGCAGGACTAGCTCGCCGCTGTGAAGTTCAGGTTGCTTACGCAATTGGTAAGGCACAGCCAGTCGGTGTCTTCGTAGAAACTTTCGGAACTGAAACAGTAGCCATCTCAAAGATTCAGGAAGCGGTCACTGCTGTCTTCGATCTTCGTCCTGCAGCGATTATTCGTGACCTTAATCTTCTTCGCCCTATTTACTCTCAAACTGCTTCTTACGGCCACTTCGGTCGCGAGCTCGCAGATTTCACATGGGAGAAGACAGATCGCGTTGCAGCACTCCAAGCTGCTGTGAAGTAATCGCGTCGTCGCAAGAACTATGGCAGTTGGTGGGCTTAAGCTCAAGCGAGAAGTAGCCCAACTTCCAGCTGTTGCGCCGATTGGTGAATTTACAGTTGCCCAGGTTTTGGTAGATGCATCGGTCTACCATCTTGATTCGCCGTTCTCGTATCTGATTCCTGGAAATCTCGCAGAACAAGTACGGCTTGGATCCATGGTCAGCGTCTCATTTCACGGTCGCGATATTCTTGCAATGGTTATTGAATTAACGACTAACGTTTCTACGACTGGTCTCAAAAGCATCAATAAAGTCATTGGTCTGCCGCTTCTTGCGCCAGAAATTCTCGCTCTCACTCTTGAAGCTTGTAAGCGTTATGCAGCGCACCCATTTGATATTCTGCGCTCAGCCCTTCCAGACCGTGTTGCATCAGTCGATAAGGAGTTCGAGGTACTCCCATCTCACTCCGCAGCTAGCACTTCTCAAGGCAAGCGCTTCTATCTCCAGATGCCACCAGCAAAGAACCGGAACACCTTGCTCGCGCAGAAGGTCATGTCTCTTTCATCAGATGGCTCTGTTTTAGTTGTTCTGCCAGATTTTCGTCAGGTCTCTGAACTCTCTCGCGAATTGGATTCGCTGAATCTCAACCACGTTCTCCTTGACAGCAAACTCAACAAATCAGATTATTACCGAAACTTTCTATTAGCACTGACTGGCAAGACCACGATTGTTATCGGCACTCGTTCGTCCATTTTTACACCACTGCTCAATCTGCGAAATATCGTTATCTATGACGAAGGATCTGAACACTTCTACGAGAGGCGCTCACCGGGATGGAATGTTCGCGATATTGCCTTAATGCGTTCACATCATCAAGGAATAAACCTAACCTTTACTGGCTATTCACCGAGCGCGGAGATCTCACGGCTTATTGATGAAGACTGGATTGACTACAAGAAGGTGCGGAGCAAGACCAGTGTGCTGGTCGCTCAACAAACGAGCGGTGAACTTCTGCCCTCTCGAGCGCTGGCACCGCTTAAGAAAGCGTTATCGGCTGGTCCGGTTCTCTTCATAGTTCCGCTCAAAGGTTATGCCCAAGCGATCAGATGCACTCAGTGTCGAACGATTTCACGATGCGAATGCGGGGGAGCGCACGAGAAAATGACCTTAGCTGCGCCTATTTCGTGCAGTCACTGCCTCACCACAGTTACACAGTGGAAATGTGCATGGTGTCATTCTGAGCGTCCATCTATGCAATCGCGTGGCACTGAAAGACATCATCAAGAACTAGGAAAGTTGTTTCCTGGTACTGCTATTCATATCTCCACTGCAGATCACTTTATAGGGGACACTGTGGAGTCTGGAATAGTAATTGCAACACCAGGAATGGCACCTCGTACTACCGATGGATACTCAAGCGTTGTCATTTTGGAAGGAAATAGATTCCTTAATCAACCTGATCTACGTGCGACAGAGCGCACACGTGAAATGTTCTTCGCTCATGCAGCACTTGCGCGAGAAGGTGCTCCAATCATTCTCGTACAAGATGACGGGCACTCAATTGCCACATCACTGACAACATGGAATCCGCGCCCAGCAATTTCTCGTGAACTCGAAGAACGCCAACAGCTTGGTCTTCCTCCTTATGTTCGCGCCGCGATGCTCACGATGGAGAGCGTCGAAATTACTCGATTCAAGTCAGCACTTCTTGCAGCACAGGAAGATGGACGCATACCTGCCTCTACGAAGATACTTGGACCAATTCCGTCAGCTGAAAAGTCATCTCTCATTCTTACCGTTGATGTCGCAGATGGGGATGAGTTAGTTTCTACTCTTCATGAATTTATGCGACGCAGAAGTGCAGCGAAGAAGAGTTTGCCGTCACTTCGAATTGACCCGTATTCGCTCTCTCGTTAGGTAGAATACGCACCATGTCGATCAAGCACATTCGCCACTTTGGAGATCCCATCCTTGTGACCCCAGCCTCTGAGGTAATCGACTTTGATAAAGAGCTACGTGTTCTTGTTAAAGATCTCACCGAAACTATGTTGAATGCACCAGGTGCTGGCCTTGCTGCCCCACAGATTGGGGTTCCACTTCGAGTCTTTGTCTGGGATGTCGATGGCGCTCTTGGCCATCTTATTAATCCAACACTTGACCTCAGTACAGAGCAGCAGGAAGGCGATGAAGGCTGCCTGAGTTTTCCAGATCTTGTCTATCCAACCCCTCGTGCATTTCGTGCAGTAGCCAAGGGCTTCAATATGCACGGAGAACCAATCACTGTAGAAGGCACCGAACTTCTTGCTCGTGCACTTCAACATGAAACAGATCATCTCGACGGAATTCTCTTTATCGATCGCCTCTCAGAAGCTGATCGCAAGGCTGCAATGAAAGAGATCCGCGAATCTGAGTGGTTTGGGATGGCTGCCGAACTCGGACTTAATCCGCAAGTGAAAGTTTCGCCGCATGATCCATTTGGTCGAGGCATATAGTGCGCATAAGCGTTGCAGCTTCACCTGAAGTTGCAATCCCAACACTTCAGGCGCTGCTCACCAGCGAACACCAACTTGTTTCAGTGATCTCACAACCTGATAGACCAGCTGGGCGAGGAAAAGTCTTAACACCTACACCGGTTTCTCAGTGGGCGTTGGAGAACAACATCACGTTATTGCGTCCCGAAGGTAAGGAAGAGATTGCATCCGCGATCCAAGACGTTGATTGCGTCATCACTATTGGCTATGGAGTCCTGCTTCCTCAAGCGATACTCGATATTCCACCGTACGGATTTCTCAATCTTCACTTCTCGCTACTTCCCCGTTGGCGCGGAGCTGCTCCTGTGCAGCGCGCGATTGAGGCCGGTGACCCTTTTACAGGTGTGACTGTCTTTAAATTAGATGCAGGCATGGATACTGGTCCGATTTACACGATGCATCGCTTTGCTCTTGATAGTGATATCACGAGTGATGAACTATTTATCGAGCTAGGCGCACTTGGCGTAGATGCAGTTCTTGAAACCCTTGAGAAGATGGAATCTGGCGAACGCCCAGTTCCACAGAGAGAGAGTGGCGCGACTAAAGCGGCTAAGTTTTCTCGAGAAGAAGCTCGGATCGATTGGAACAATACGGCACATGCAATTAGTGCCAAGATTCGAGCCTTTACTTCACATCCTGGTGCATGGACGCATTTCCGAGGAGCACCTATCAAGC
>JBJTMX010000127.1:0-2846 GCA_046070745.1 Candidatus Planktophila sp. | reverse complement strand
CGCACCCTGATGGGCCAACAAGCACGAGAAACTCACCATCTGCGACGGTGAGGTTGAGCTTATCTACTGCAGGAGTGGTTGTGCCTGGGTAGATGCGTGATGCATTTTCGAATACAACTGATGCCATTTTTATTCTTCCTTATCCGGGCAGGTACGTGCCCGACGGTCCGAGGGTAAGGCGTAAGTCGGATGACTAACAGGGCAAGGCTATCTCTGCGTAGACCTATGCGGAAGAGGCTCGCTACACTTCTTACATTATGGAACCTGACCCGAGTGGCTCACTTCTGACTGCAATCCTGATTGTCTTTGGCCTCATCATCCTGGCAGCGCTCTTTGTAGCCGCCGAGATCGCCCAGATTTCCTTGCGCGAAAGCCAGGTCAAACAGATCGCCCTTCGTGGAAAGCGGGGAGCCCGAGTCGCCAAGCTAGCGTCAAATCCCAACCGACTCTTAGCTGCCGCCCAAGTCGGCGTCACTTTCTGTGGATTCCTCTCAGCCGCCCTCGGCGCAGAAAAAATTGGCCTTCACTTCATTCCTTGGCTCATGGGACGTGGCATCTCTGAGAAATCGGCGAACACAATTTCTCTCGTCACGGTAACGATAGTTATCGCCTATGTATCTCTCGTTCTCGGCGAGCTCGTTCCTAAGCGATTGGCGCTCTTTCGCACGGAAGCGATCGCGTTATGGTCTGCCGCAGTTGTTGATTACATTGCCATGGCGTTTCGCCCGATTATCTGGCTGCTTTCAAAATCCACCGACCAAGTTGTACGCCTCTTTGGAATCGATCCGAAAGAAGAGCGCGAACAAATGTCAGAAGAAGAACTTCTCGATCTCGTAGCAGGGCATGCGGCGCTGACCGAAGAAGAGCGAGATATAGTTGAAGAAGTATTTAATGCATCCGAGCGTCAGGTGCACGAAGTCATGGTGCCCCGCACGGAAGTTGATTTTATAGATGGCTCACTTACTATCTCAAAGGCAATTGCGCTCGCTTCGGAGAAATCTCATTCACGTTACCCCGTGGTCCGCGGTTCATCGGATGAAGTCATTGGATTTATTCACGTTCGCGACCTGATCGATCCATCGCTTGTGAATTCACAAGCAAAGATTCAAGAACTCAGTCGCAACATCATGTTCTTACCTGGCACAAAAGGCATCCTGCCTGCACTGACAGAGATGCGTTCGCAGCGCCAACATCTTGCAATCGTTCTCGATGAATACGGTGGAACTGATGGCATTGTCACGATGGAAGATCTCGTTGAAACTCTTATTGGAGATATTCGCGATGAATACGATGGCGATGAGCAAGATTTATCGGTCGAATCGCGCACGGGTGACTTTGAAGTCGATGGCCTGATGTCACTGGAAGATCTCTCAGAGCAATCCGGGGTTGATGTTCCTGAAGGACCATATGAAACGATTAGCGGCTATGTCATGCACTTCCTCGGACGGATTCCAGTCGAAGGCGATCTGCTCAATGTCAACGGAATCCGCATCTCCGTTCTGACTATGGAAGGTAAGCGCGTAGGTCGATTACTGATATCGAGAAGCTAGTTTTCCAAGGTTCATGCGAGAATGCGCCTATGAGCAGAAAGCGCGTCCTCTCGGGAATCCAGCCCACTAGCGACTCCTTCCACCTTGGTAATTACCTTGGTGCGGTCAAGCAGTGGGTAGAGCTTCAAGATGGTCATGATGCTTTTTACTGCATCGTCGATCTCCATGCACTCACCGTAGAAACCGACCCTGCCGCTCTTCGTAAGCGCACTTTGATGTCAGCGGCTCAGTTGCTCGCACTCGGCATCTCACCAGAGAAGTCCACACTCTTCGTTCAGTCACAAGTCCCACAACACAATCAACTCGGTTGGATTATGGAGTGCATGACCGGTTTCGGCGAAGCAAGCCGTATGACCCAGTTTAAAGATAAGTCATCAAAGTCAGGAGCTGATGCTGCTCGTGTAGGTCTCTTTACCTATCCAATGTTGATGGCCGCAGATATCTTGCTCTGTCAAACGCATTTAGTTCCGGTTGGAGAAGATCAGCGCCAGCACATCGAACTTACTCGCGATATTGCAGGTCGTTTTAATACTCGCTACGGACAGACCTTTCAAATCCCTGAAGGTTTTATCTTGAAGCAAGGCGCAAAGATTTATGACATCCAAGATCCCACTGCAAAGATGAGTAAATCATCAGGCTCCGGCGCAGGGCTCATTGATATTTTAGATGCGCCTGAAGTGAATATGAAGAAGTTCAAGAGCGCGGTCACTGACGCCGGTCGCGAAGTAAAGTTTGACGCAGCCCAAAAGCCAGGCATTAGCAATATGCTCACAATTCACTCAGCACTTTCTGGAACGTCGATTGCAGATCTTGAAAATGAATTCGATGGCAAAGGGTATGGAGATTTCAAATCAGCTGTTGCTGAAGTAGTAGTTGAATACTTCCGACCAATCCGCGAGCACGCGCTAGAACTCCTTGAAGACGAATCACATCTTCTCTCAATTCTTCACATGGGTTCCGAGAAAGCTCGCGAAGTGGCACAAGAAACTTTGGATGCAACGTATAAAAACCTCGGGGTCGTCCGCTAATGAAGTTCCGCGTCCTACTTGCGGCGATTGCATTTGGAACAGCGTCGCTTTGTGCAGCACCTGCTCATGCGACCACTATCTCAATCGGAATTGCCTATGACATCGGCGGCCGCGGAGATCGTTCGTTTAATGACGCTGCAGCGGCAGGTCTAGAAAAAGCTCAGAAGCAGTTCGCCTTCACGGTTTCGCCAGTTGTCACAGATGGAACAACTGCCGATCGCGATAGAAGAGTTCGTGCACTAATTGCAAGTAATTGCAATCCCATCAT
>JBJTMX010000126.1:0-8544 GCA_046070745.1 Candidatus Planktophila sp. | reverse complement strand
CCACTCTTTGTAGTAGTAGCAAACTCTTTTAACGCCATTAAATCATTTAGTTGGCCCCCAACTGAATTAACGACCGAATGGTGGAGTAAAGCTGCATCAAATACAGGTGTGCGCGAAGCAATTAAATGGTCGCTACTTGCCGGTCTTTCAGCAACAACTATCGCGCTACTTCTGGGAACCGCCTTGGCATTTGCAGTCTCCCGGTACTCCTTTTTCGGGCGTGAAACTATTTCACTCTTAGTTGTCCTACCTATCTCGTTGCCAGGTATCGTGACCGGAATTGCACTCAACAATGCATTTACTAAGCAGCTGGGAATATCAACTGGACTCTTCACTATCATCATTGGCCATGCAACCTTTTGTATTGTTGTTGTGTACAACAACGCGATTGCACGTCTAAACCGGTTGGGAACATCGCTGCAAGAGGCATCTATGGATCTTGGCGCGAATGGCCTCACTACCTTTAGATTGATTACCCTACCAAATCTCGCATCAGCGCTCTTTGCCGGCGGATTGCTTGCATTTGGACTGTCTTTTGACGAAATTGTCGTAACGACATTTACAGCTGGCCCAGGAATTCAAACTTTACCAATGTGGATTTACAACAATCTCTTTAGGCCAAATCAAGCGCCAATCGTGAATGTAGTAGCTGCAACATTGGTTGTTATCTCAATTATCCCAATTTATATATCGCAGCGTTTAAGCCACGACACAACCTCTGGTGGGCGGTTTTAATTACTTAGCAGGTGTTGCAAGCTTTGCGCCGCTTGTGATGCCAGCGTATACATCGCGCTGATCGCGGATGATTGCGTGCACTGTTACAAGACCAGCGCGAGCAAATCCGATTGTGAGATCAACATTCTTGCCTGCTTCAGCGCCAACACCAGCAAAGACTGCCTTTGCATTTGCTGAGTTACCTTCAAAGTGGATTGGCTTATTTGTTAGCAATTTTGTTTCGCCAGTGATCGTTGCCTCAATGCCGCCAGCTGTGATTCCAAGAATCTGATCTGGTGTGCCAGCACGGTTAACAATGTGGCCAACAACAACTGCTGATCCATCGGCTGTAGCAACGAGAAGAAGGTTGCTAATACGAAGATCGCTGCCATCGGTAGTAACTGTCGCTTCTGCTCCGTCAGTGACTTTCTTAATCATTCGTGTTGCAGCATCAGGACCTGAGCCGTAACAAGAGGTAAGAGAAAGTGCGAGTGCAATAGCAGTAGTTGTAACAGCAACTTTTTTCATCTGGCGCATGGTGCGATTATCTCATGACCTCAAACCCTTTATTCACGCATACTTCAGGCTATTTCCTAGGGGTTTTCTCCTTCCAAGTTCGCTGGTAGAATTGGCACTCATTCCCCCGCTCGAGAGGCACTCCATGACATTTAAGGTCGGCGAAACAGTTGTTTACCCACATCACGGAGCAGCGCTCATCGAAGCAATTGAAACCCGCGTTATCAAGGGTGAAGAGCGCACATACCTCGTTTTGAAGGTAGCTCAGGGAGACCTCACAGTTCGCGTTCCTGCAGATAATGTTGATCTCGTTGGCGTTCGCGATGTAGTCGATTCAGCTGGACTTGATCTTGTATTTAACGTACTTCGTCAGCCTTACACAGAAGAGCCAACAAACTGGTCACGTCGTTATAAGGCAAACCTCGAAAAGCTTGCATCAGGTGATGTCATCAAGGTTGCAGAAGTTGTGCGCGATCTCTATCGCCGAGATCTCGACCGTGGACTCTCAGCTGGTGAAAAGCGCATGCTCGCCAAGGCGAAGCAGATTCTCGTATCAGAGCTCGCACTTGCAGAGCGCACAGATGAAGAGAAGGCTGCAACTCTCCTTGACGAGGTTCTCGCTTCGTAAATTAGGCACCTTCCATGATCGCCGCAATTATTGCCGCTGCTGGCAGTGGCGAACGCTTCGGTGCACCAATTCCCAAAGCCCTTATTCACCTCGGTGATAAGTCTTTACTGGCTCATGCCATCGCAAACATTGCACCCGTTGTCGATCAGATTGTTATAACAGCACCTGCTGGTTATGAAAAACAGATTGAAGATATTGCAGGCGAAGGAATCACTGTTGTCACAGGTGGTGCAACTCGCTCAGAATCAGTGCGCATTGCACTTGCTGCAGTAGATGCTGCGACTGAGTTTGTTCTTGTTCATGATGCTGCGCGAGCACTAGCCAGCACTGCTTTAGCGCAATCTGTTGTGGATGCACTCCGCGCAGGTGACCTTGCAGTTATCCCGGGACTTCCTGAAGTTGATACCGTCAAAGTCGTAGACGCATCAGGCTATGTGACTTCAACTCCTGATCGTTCAACGCTTCGCAAAGTGCAAACTCCACAAGGTTTTTCTTACTCAGCGCTCATCGCAGCGCATGCAACTCCACAAGATGCAACAGATGATGCAGTCCTTGTTGCAAACGCTGGCCACAAAGTACGCATTATTGATGGTGAAGAGCGCGCATTAAAAATTACAACTCCATCTGATCTTGCAACAGCAATGACCTTTATTGGTGATGCTCAGTCATTCCGCACCGGCGTCGGCACTGATGCACATGCATTCGGTGACGGTCGTGAACTTTGGTTAGCTGGACTTCTGTGGCCCGGTGAAGTTGGTGTTGATGGCCACTCAGATGGCGATGTTGCAGCACATGCAATCTGTGATGCGCTCTTTGCAGCAACAGGCACAGGTGATCTTGGAAGTAACTTTGGAACTTCTCGCCCTGAATATGCAGGTGCATCAGGAACTCAATTACTTCAAGAGACACTTTCAATTATTACCAAAGCTGGATATTCGATTTCTAATGTCACTGTGCAGATCATTGGAAACCGTCCGCGCATTGGTGCTCGTCGCGCAGAGGCAATTGCGGCAATTTCCAAGGCTCTCGGTGGAGCATCGGTATCGATTTCAGCGACAACAACTGATGGAATGGGTTTAACAGGTGAGAGCAAGGGCATTGCAGCCATCGCATCAGCCCTCGTTTTTAAGTAACACCCACCCACAAGTTATAATTGGCGCATGAGTTCGCTACATCTTTACGACACCTTGTCGCGAACCACCTCCCCATTTGTACCGATAAATAAGGGCGAAGTCGGCATTTACCTCTGTGGTGCAACTGTTCAGGCACCGCCCCATATCGGCCATGTTCGCTCTGGTGTGAACTTTGATATTTTGCGACGTTGGCTAACAAAGAGTGGCTATAACGTCACATTTATCCGTAACGTCACAGATATCGACGACAAGATTTTGCATAAGGCAATCCATGAAGAAATGCCATGGTGGGCACTCGCACTGAAGTATGAGCGCGCCTTCACAGATGCATATGCAGCGTTGAATGTTCTTCCACCAACATACGAGCCACGCGCGACAGGGCACATCACTCAGATGATTGAGCTTATGCAATTGTTGATCGATCGCGGAATGGCATATGCACCAGGCAATGGCGATGTTTATTTGGAAGTTCGCAAACTTGAATCGTATTTAACTCTTTCTCGTCAGAAGCTTGATGATCTTCAATCCGCAGCCGATGCAGATGAAACATACAAGCGAGATGTTCGTGACTTCGCGCTGTGGAAGGGTGCAAAGCCAGGAGACCCATCGTGGCCAACTCCTTGGGGGCCAGGTCGTCCAGGATGGCACCTCGAATGCTCTGCGATGGCACATACATATCTTGGTGAGTCATTTGATATTCACGGTGGCGGGCTTGATTTGATCTTCCCTCACCACGAGAACGAAATCGCGCAATCAGAGGCAGCTGGTTATGGATTCGCAAAGCGTTGGCTACACAACGCATGGGTGACTGCCTCTGGCGAGAAGATGTCGAAGTCACTTGGTAACTCACTTCAAGTACACGAACTCTTGAAGACAGTTCGAGGCATCGAACTTCGTTGGTACTTAGGTTCTGCTCACTACCGTTCAATGCTTGAGTTCTCACATGAAGCTCTCGCAGAGTCTGCAACGGCATTCCGCCGCATCGAATCGTTCTTACATCGCTCAGTTGAGTTCCTCGGCAACGAGCCAACACCATTACTAGGCACTGCTTTTATCGATGCAATGAATGATGATTTAGCGGTTCCGGCTGCTCTCGCTTCAATCTCTGAGGCACTTCGCCTTGGCAATAGCGCAATAACTTCTGGTGATAAGTCAGTTATCACATCGTCAGCAAATGAGATTCGTGGAGCACTTGAGGTACTTGGTTGCGATCCATTTGATCCAGCATTTGCATCTGCATCAACTAACGATGATGTAACAACGGCTCTGGATGGCACAATCAAGTTAGCGCTTGCTCAGCGTGAAGCAGCACGAGGACGTAAAGATTTTGAAAGTTCAGATGCGATTCGCGATGGCTTAACAGCGCTCGGAATTGTTATCGAAGATACAGCGCAAGGACCACGATGGTCGATCTCACGTAAGACTGAAGGAAGTGGTTCATAATGGCCGGAAATTCAAAGCCTCGCGGCGCAGTACGTAAGCAGAAAAAGGGTCCAACAGTTGGTTCCGGCGGAAACCGCAAGCGCGGATTAGAAGGTAAAGGTCCAACACCTAAGGCTGAAGACCGTCCGTATCACGCAGCTCATAAGGCGAAGAAGCGTGCAGAAAAATCTGCAGAGAAGCGTCCAGCTGCTCCCCGCCTTCCCAAGTCAGAGATGCCAAAGGGCGAAATTGTTTCTGGTCGTAACGCTGTACTTGAGGCACTTCGCGAACAAGTGCCATCGACTGAAGTGATGGTCGCCCGCGGCGTCGATATCGACGATCGCATTGCTGAGTCATTGCAGCTCGCACTGAACCAGGGACTTCAAATCAAGGAAGTCCACCGTGCATCGCTTGAGTCAATTGCACCGAATAGCCAAGGAATCATCCTCGGCATTAAGCCATTCCAGTATTCAAGTTATGAAGAGATTTGTGATCGTGCAAAGGGAGCAAAGCTCATCGTTGCACTCGATGGCGTAACAGATCCCCGCAACCTTGGTGCTGTAACCCGTTCAGCAGCAGCCTTCGGAGCTTCTGGAATCATTATTCCTGAGCGTAGAGCAGCAGCTATTACGGCCTCTGCGTGGAAAACATCTGCTGGAGCAGCAGCACGTCTACCTATCGCACAGGTGACCAACCTTGCTCGCACCATCGATGATGCCAAGAAGCGCGGAATGTTTGTTGTCGGTCTCGACGGAGATTCTGATGTGCAGTTATCGGATATGAAGGTTGCTAAGGAAGATTTGATGATTATCGTCGGATCCGAAGGAAAGGGTCTTGCACGATTGACTCGTGAGAAGTGCGACCTTATTGTTTCAATTCCAATTAGCTCATCAACAGAATCTCTCAACGCATCTGTTGCAACTTCTATTACATTGTTCTGGATTGACGAGCAGCGTCGCAAAGGTTAAAAAATGATCTACAACCGTTTTATCGTATGTGGTGACTCGTATAGCGAGGGCATGTCCGATGAAATGGTTGGCGATCAATACCGCGGATGGGCAGATCGCGTTGCCGACGAAATGGCGAAGCACTCTGATTCATTTACCTATGCAAATCTCGCTATCCGCGGAAAGCTTGTTGGCCAAGTTGTTGCAGATCAAGTTCCGCAGGCTCTTACCTTTGTTACTGGCAAAGATACGTTGATTTCATTTCATGCCGGCGCAAATGATGCACTCCGCCCTGGTTATGATGCAGCAAAGACAATTGCTCTCTATAAAGAGACAGTTCGAACAATCGCTGCATCTGGCGCATCAGTTCTTCTCTTCACCGTTCTAGAAGACACTGGCAATACAGGCAAAGGTGCAGAAGTCTGGAAGTCGCGCTTCTATGAATTTAATAAAGCAGTGCGCGAGGTAGGTGCAGAAGTTGGTGCAACTGTCTCTGATGCCAATGGACTTGATTTCTTTAGCGATAACCGATTCTTAGCTTTTGATCGTCTACACCTCAATGAAGATGGACATTGGCGCGTCTGCCAGGCAGTGCTGGAAATTCTTGGCTATCCATTTAACGCAGCATGGCGAATTCCATTGCCCCCAGCTATTCCAGAAAGCTGGATAAAGCAGCGTATTACAGGGGTTAGATGGTTCTTCTCCTTCGCACTTCCCTGGGTATGGCGTCGCATTCGCGGTGTTTCATCAGGAGATGGCCGCACAGCAAAATACCCGCAGCCAATTTCTTGGCCACGGGTATAGAGCTTCTTAAATAATTAGATAACGCGGACTGTCCACCCAAAGGTGTATGTACCGCCACCAACGATGTACTGCGGCAAAGTATCAGGACCGCATGATGCAGTTCCGACACCGCGATGTGCGGCATCGATATGTACAACTGCGTTACCTGATGGCTTTACCTCAACGTTGTGAGTCTTATCTGCAAGTTCAGATGCACGGTTCGGTGTTACAGAAACCTGACGTGGCTTATCCAAATCAAAACGGATGCCCTTGCCATCGTTGCCTGTTAATTCAAACCAACGGACTGCAACATGTCCACCGTTTTCCTGTGGACGTACATATGGCACATACTGAGCCGCCACAGTTGAAGCCCAACGATGGATGCGCCCAATTTTGCGATCGGGGTATGACTCGTGTGGACCAGAACCAAAGTAAGTGTAGGTATCGAGTTTTCCATCGAGTTCAAAGTTGATTCCCACACGCGCAAGATCTTCGAGCTGCTTTGGAATGACGATAGTTTCCTTGACTGCAAAACCATCGGCAACAGGAGTGATGACCTGAGTCTGCTTCACAACAAACCCTGTGCTTGTTGTCCAGACACTAACAACCTTGCGCTGCTTAGCAGTCTCTGTAATAGTGCAATCAGAACGAGTGAGCTCACGTAAACCGTAGCGCTCCCACTTCGTTGCAATATGTCCGATGCGATCGTTATCTGTTGGTGCTCGCCACAATGAAAGTTCTGGGGCATAAATACCAAATGGAAGTTGAATCTCACCAGAGTCATTGACCGCTGCCTCAAAGTAAGGGTTGGTCTTCTCTAGAGAAATGGTCTCCTTCTTTGATGGAAGCGGGAACTGGTTCCATGCAATCTCTGTTGATGCTGGAGCCCAGGCAGTACTGCTCTTTCGGATGAGGGTGAAGGTGATGAACCGTTCGCCCTTGCCGTCGGCCTTGAGAAGTGAAGGTGATTTCACCGTAAAACGAGCTGTTTTACGTGGGCCAACAGCTGGAAGCTTTACTCGACCGCCATCGACCACAAGGCCATCACGCGTGATGGACCAGAGGAGGTCGAAGTCACTGAGATCGGAGAAGAACTGCTTATTGAAGATGGTGAACTGGCCCGCTGATGCCTTTGTCGATGCAATTTTTGCAGGAGCCGCAATCGCTTTCATCTCATGCATTGCAGGCTTTGCTGTGCGATCGGGGAAGACCATTCCATCACAACAGAAGTTTCCGTCGTGCTTAGTTTCTCCGTAATCGCCGCCGTATGCAGAACGAGTTGTTCCGTCAGGCATCTTTTGGTCAGGACCGTGATCCCAGAACTCCCAAATGAATCCACCCTGCAAACCTGGAAGGGTCTCAATTGCATTCCAGTATTCAGCGAGTGTTCCATTGGAGTTACCCATCGCATGCGAGTACTCGCACATAATCAATGGACGATCTTGTTTTCCTGACTTTGCATATGTAGTAATCGCATTAATGGATGGATACATAGGACAGATGACATCAGTGAGTGAATGTCCACCCATCCATGAACCACGAATCGCACCTTCGTAGTGCAACGGGCGAGTTGGATCTGTTGCACGTGCATATGCAGCGGCAGCTTCATGGTTGAGCCCCTTGCCGGATTCATTTCCGAGAGACCACATCACGACTGCAGGGTGGTGCATATCGCGTTCAACCATGCGACCAACGCGTTCAACAAATGCACCGAGGTAACGTGGGTCATTACAGATCGTGTCGTAGAAAGCATGTGACTCGATATTTGCTTCACCAACCACATAGAAGCCGAGCTCATCACAGAGATCGAGGAAGGCTGCATCGTTTGGGTAGTGAGATGTACGAACTGCGTTGAAGTTCCAACGCTTGAGTTCGAGAAGATCTTGACGCATATCATCGCGAGTAAGTGCGCGACCAGTGAAGCGGTTGAAGTCGTGGCGGTTTACGCCGTAAAAAATAACCGGCTGGCCATTTACAAGGAAGTCACGTCCCTTGATAACAACACTTCGGAAACCAATGCGCTGGCTTGATACCTGCACAATATTTCCTGCAGGGTCGAGTAATTCAAGCGCAAGTGTGTATAAAACAGGGCTTTCAGCAGACCAAGCAGAGACTTTTGGAATCGTTGTCTCTAGGAGAATGCGACCCGGCGTAGGTGGCTCAATCTTTGCCATCGCATCGAGAACTGACTTTGGAAACTTTCCATCCCAGTGTTCTGCTACAAAGAAGTCGCGGCTTGCATTACGAAGGTCTTCAGGAATTTCAGTCCAAATCGGTGGAATAACTGTTGAGAGAGTTCCACTTACTGATGCACTCTTTACCTTAGGCAGTTCTTCGATGCGTGCGCGAAGAGTGTAACCCGCTGTTGGTTTACCTCCGACAGAACCGATGAATGCTTCAA
>JBJTMX010000125.1:0-5659 GCA_046070745.1 Candidatus Planktophila sp. | reverse complement strand
TCCGTAGGCACCAGCACCGGCAGAAGTTGTCGCAGCAACGCGGACAAACGTTGCATTTTGAGCTAATCCCAAAATATCCGAGGAATAAGTTGCACTTGCCTCGGTTGCCCAAAGAGTCCAAGTTCCAGTAGTTCCAGTGGTTGAATATTCAACACGGTATCCCGTGATTCCAGTGTCCGCATCCGTTGGTGCAGACCAGGTTACTCGGATACCGCCAGCAATTGCAGTGTGAGCCACCGATGTCGGCGCAGAGGCTAACCCTCCAAAGGCAGAGGCAGGTTGAGCGATTGGAAGCAACAAAGCGCCTATCAACCCGGTAAGGATTAAAAGTACTCTTGTCCGCATGATGTCGTTAACTTACTAAAGAATTACCAAGTCGTCACGATGCACGAGTTCGCGCTCGTACTCTGCGCCAAGTGATGCAGCCAATTCTTTTGTAGAGCGACCAAGCATCTGCGGAATAGCTTCTGATTCGAAAGCGACGAGGCCACGGGCAATTACTGTGCCTGATTGAGAAACCAGTTCGACTGTATCGCCAGCCCCGAAGGATCCTTCAACAGATGTAACTCCTGCTGGAAGTAGAGAAACTCCGCGTTCGATGATTGCCTTCACTGCGCCATCATCGAGAATCAAACGGCCACGGGCTGATGATGCATGCGCAAGCCACAAGAGGCGAGCATTGGTGCGCTCTGCCTGTGCATGGAAAATTGTTCCGAACTCTTTACCGGAAAGTGCATCAGCTGATTGAGCAAGCGATGTAAGAAGCATTGGAGTACCTGCAGATGTTGCAATGCGAGCTGCTTCGATCTTTGTCACCATTCCGCCGCTACCAACACCGGCAGAACCTGCACCCCCAACTTCAACTGAATCAATATCTGCAAAATTGGCAACTTCGTGAATTGCGTGAGCACCTGGCTGCGATGGATGGGCATCATACAAAGCATCGACATCAGAGATAAGCACAAGAAGATCAGCTTGAACAAGAAGTGCAACAAGTGCTGCAAGGCGATCGTTATCGCCGAAGCGGATCTCAGCTGTGCCGACAGAGTCGTTTTCGTTGATGATTGGAACTACGCCAAGTGAGAGCAGCTTTGAAAGTGTCTGCTGTGCTGTGTTGTAGTGGCTGCGGCGCACAACATCTTCAGTCGTCAGCAATACCTGAGAAGAAACAATCGAGTGTGCACTAAAGAGCTCGTTGTACTTTGCAATCAACAAACCTTGACCGACGGATGCAGCCGCTTGTTGTGTTGGAAGATCCTTAGGACGTGAAGTTAGTTTGAGTGGAGCAAGTCCTGCAGCAATTGCACCGGATGAGACGATCAGAACTTCGGCACCGCGTGCGCGCAGAGTTGTAGCAAGGTCAACAATTGTTGCTACGGCCGTTGAATCAAGAGCGGAACCAGCAGCACCAGTCAAAGAAGATGAACCGACCTTTAAGACGATTCGCTTTGCGCCAGTTACTGACGTGCGGTTCATTACTCTTCCTCGCTCTCTTCTGCCACAGGTTCAATTACCTGTGGGGTATGAGGATCTGAAACTTGGTACTCCCATTGCGCCGCAATCTCTTCATCAGAGAGAACATCCTTCTCGCGCTCTGGCGCATTCCATGTTCCTTCAAGACGTGAATCTTCACCTCGACGATGCAAGAAACCTGCGAGCTGCTCTGCGCCAGCTTCGATAGTTGGCTCCCAGTCGAAGACAACTTCATTGATACCAGAACCGATACGTACTTCAGAACCCGCAACGGCTCCTGCCTTATACAAAGCCTTTTCAACACCGAGCTGTGCAAGGCGATCGGCAAGGTATCCAATCGCTTCAGCATTCTTAAAGTTAGTTTGAAGAACCCAGCGATAGACCTTTGCTCCGCGAACAGAGAATGAACCATCACCATTTACTTGAACTGTAAATCCAGAATCATCGACAGCTGTTGGACGCAAAATGATGCGAGTGCGCTCTTCTTCCTTGGCTGCAACGCGCTCTGCCTGAACAAGGCGAGCCATTGCATACATAAGATCTTGAAGTCCTTCACGTGATGCTGCGGATACTTTGTAAACATCGTACCCGCGCTTCTTCAAATCATCTTCGACCATATCTGCCATTGCAGATCCATCTGGCAAGTCAATCTTGTTCAAAGCCACAATGCGCTTGCGATCTTCGAGGCCGCCATAGAGCGCGAGCTCTTTTTCGATTGCATCTAAATCTTCAATTGGGTTGCGATCTGTTTCAAGAGTTCCGCAATCAAGTACATGAACAAGTGCAACACAACGTTCTACATGGCGAAGAAATTGAAGGCCGAGGCCCTTTCCTTCTGATGCGCCTGGAATAAGTCCTGGAACATCTGCGACGGTAAAGCGTGTATCTCCAGCTTGAACCACACCAAGGTTTGGAACAAGCGTTGTAAATGGATAGTCAGCAATCTTTGGACGTGCAGCAGAGATAGCTGCAATCAGAGATGACTTTCCTGCTGATGGGAAGCCAACGAGTGCGATATCTGCAACTGACTTAAGCTCAAGAGTAAGGATGCGTTCGTCACCTGGTTCGCCAAGGAGTGCAAAGCCTGGTGCGCGACGCTTTGATGATGCGAGTGAGTTGTTACCAAGTCCACCCATTCCACCGCGAGCGGCTAAGAATGTTGTACCGATGCCAACGAGGTCTGCGATCTGTACGCCATTTTCGTAGATAACTGTTCCGTTTGGAACGGGCAAAATAATGTCTTCACCTGAAACGCCATCTTTACGATCGCCATAACCCTGGTGACCTGATGTTGCTTTGCGATGTGGTGAGTGGTGGAAATCAAGAAGAGTTGTTACAGATGAATCTACGACGAGAATGACATCTCCACCGCGTCCACCGTTGCCGCCATCTGGACCACCGAGTGGTTTAAATTTTTCGCGCTTTACAGAGACGCAACCGTCTCCACCTTTTCCGCCGGTAGCAAAGAGCTGCACGCGGTCAACGAATGTTGTCATCGAACTTCTCCTTTGCTTCCTATGAATTGCTAATAATAAAAAAGCGGACCGCGATGAATGCGGCCCGCTCTCTTGTCGAGAAACCTAAATTAAACTGCAGGAACTACATTCACTACGCGACGACCGCGAGCGCGACCGAACTCAACAGATCCACCTGCGAGTGCGAAGAGAGTGTCATCCTTACCACGACCAACGTTTGCGCCTGGGTGGAAGTGCGTTCCACGCTGACGTACGAGAATCTCGCCTGCATTTACTAGCTGTCCACCGAAACGCTTGATGCCAAGGTACTGTGGATTTGAATCGCGACCGTTACGTGTCGAGGAGACACCCTTCTTACTTGCCATTTATGTCTACCCCTTTACTTAGCGCCGCTGATTGCGGTGATCTTGACTAGTGTGTGCTGTGCACGGAAACCTTGACGGCGACGGTGACCTGTCTTGTTCTTGTAACGAAGGATGTCGAGCTTTGGACCCTTTGTCTCTTCAAGAATCTCGCCAGTAACTGTTACGCCTGAGAGAACCTTTGGATCAGTTGTGACGTTTGCGCCATCAACGACGAGGAGCGTCTGGAAGTTAACTGATGCGCCGATCTTTGCATCAATACGGTCAACAGTGATGGTCTCGCCAACTGTTACCTTCTCCTGGCGACCGCCAGCTTTTACGATTGCGTACACGCTTGAACCTCTGTTCTTAGATAAATAAGCCTGAAGTCGTGCTTCGGGCAGGCGCTAAGGATACGGATTTCGTGCCCTCAGGGTCAAATTGGCTAGATTTCCCGCCTAAGCGGTGATGACTCCAGAACTCGCGGCGCGACGGCGACGCTTGCCCTTGGGGGTGGTCACGGCATCGGGAGCGGACTCTTCTGGGACCTCATCGTTCAAAGTCTCATGGAATTCGTGCTCTGTAGCCGCTTCTTCCTCTACATCTGGGTGATGGGCGCTCTGTGAGTTGATTTGAGGCATTGGAGCCTTCATCTTTACTGGATCCATATGAATATGGATTCCGCGGCCATTACATGAATCACATGTAGTTGAGAATGCTTCGATGAGTCCCTGACCAACACGCTTACGTGTCATCTGGACGAGACCGAGTGATGTTACTTCTGCAACCTGGTGCTTGGTGCGATCGCGACCAAGGCATTCAACGAGGCGACGAAGAACTGCTTCACGGTTTGATTCAAGAACCATATCGATGAAGTCGATGACAACAATTCCACCGAGGTCGCGAAGACGTAGCTGACGAGCAATTTCCTCTGCAGCTTCGAGGTTGTTCTTTGTAACAGTCTCTTCTAGGTTTCCACCCTTACCGATGAACTTCCCGGTGTTGACGTCGATAACAACCATCGCTTCTGTGCGATCGATGACGAGTGAACCACCTGAAGGTAGATACACCTTGCGATCGAATGCCTTTGCGAGTTGTTCTTCAACTCGGTAGTCAGCGAACAAGTCGCCATTACCCGCATACTTTTCAAGACGCGCAGAAAGTTCTGGTGCAATTGAGCCGAGGTAAGAACTAATTTCTTCCCAAGCTTCATTACCCTGAATTGTTAGCTTGCGGAAATCTTCATTGAAGATATCGCGGATAACACGCACTGCAAGATCTGGCTCTGAAAGAAGAAGTGCAGGTGCATGGAAGTTTGGATTTTCAGACTTCTGATAAATATCTTCCCATTGCGCCTTCAAACGCTCGACATCTGCAGTGAGTTCTTCTTCACTCACACCTTCTGCTGCTGTACGCACAATGACGCCAGCTGTGTCAGGAATAAGGTTCTTCAAGATTGACTTAAGACGTGTGCGCTCTGATTCAGGAAGTCGCTTTGAAATACCTGACATTCCGCCACCTGGAACAAATACAACGTAGCGTCCTGGCAATGAAATCTGGCTTGTAAGTCGTGCACCCTTTTGTCCGATTGGATCCTTAGTGACCTGTACCAATACTGGTTGGCCTGTCTTAAGAACCATTTCAATTTTGCGAGGCTCTGACTCAGAAATTCCTGCAGCATCCCAGTTCACTTCACCTGCGTAAAGAACTGCGTTACGGCCCTTTCCAATGTCAACGAATGCAGCTTCCATTGATGGAAGAACATTCTGCACACGACCGAGGTAAACGTTACCAACGTATGAAACGTTAGCGTTTCGGTTTACATAGTGCTCGACCATAACGTTATCTTCGATAACAGCAATCTGAATACGGTCACCGATCTGGCGAACAACCATTTCGCGATCGACGTTTTCACGGCGAGCTAAGAAATCTGCATCAGTAAGAATTGTTCCGCGGCGACGGTATGGCTCGCGGTAGTTATCGCGATCACGACCTCCGCGATCACGATCGCGTGAGTTACGGTTATTGCGATCGCGAGTTGAACGTTCGCGAGTTGGGCGCTCTGTCTTTTCACGGACTTCGCGGACCTTAACAACAGTGACAACACCATCTTCATCGATGGTCTCCCCTGGTGTTACACCTTCGCCAGTTGCGCGACGGCGACGGCGACGGCGATGAGTTGTGCCATCTGCATCAGTGGTTTCCTCGGAATCATCAGATGAATCTAAGTCCTCTGAAGTTGAATCTTCATTCTCGTTTGCGCCCTCTTGGCCATTTGGCTTACGGCGACCGCGACCACCACGGCGACGGCGACGGTTACGTGAGGAACGGCTCTCTGAATCACCTTCAGATGAATCTGAATCAGTTGCG
>JBJTMX010000124.1:0-8516 GCA_046070745.1 Candidatus Planktophila sp. | reverse complement strand
GCTTCGCGGTATGCAGCGAGGATTACATTAGAGCCTTCAATACCGAGTGCGCCAGATTTTGAAGTGGCATCGGATGCAAACACGACAACTCTATTTCCATTGATTGAACCAGTGGCTGCAATCATTCCGCAATCAGTGCGGGCGAGAAGAAATTGAAAAGTGTCCACATCAATAAGGCGCTTGATGCGCACTTCTGGATCTTTTGGATCCCCTGCGATTGAATCGCTCATAAGGAAGATTGTACTTAGATTGAGTTAAATACAAGTACGACGTTATGGCCACCGAAGCCAAATGAGTCGTTTAGAGCGGCAATATCGCCTGCTGGAAGCGCGCGAGGAGTGTCGCGCACAACATCAACAGTCACAGCTGGGTCTAAGTTTTCAATATTTATTGTTGGTGGTGCAAGGCGATCTGCAAGAGCCTTAACAAGGAATACAGATTCAATTGCACCGGCGCCACCAAGTAGGTGTCCCGTCATTGACTTTGTTGCAGAAACAGCAACGTGATCCGCGTCCGCCCCAAGTGCTTTGCGAAGTGCATTTGCTTCAGCAACATCTCCTGCAGGAGTTGACGTCGCATGTGCATTGAGGTGAACAATATCTTTTGCTGTCATGCCAGCATTGTGTAGAGCAAACTTAATTGCGCGCTGTACGCCAGAACCTTCTGGGTCCGGTGCTGCAATGTGATAACCGTCTGATGTAAGACCCTGGCCGCTAATCTCGCAGTAAATCTTTGCACCGCGTGCTATTGCGTGTTCGTACTCTTCAAGGACGAGAATTCCACCGCCTTCGCCGAGAACAAAACCATCACGATCGCGATCATATGGTCGCGATGCGCGAGCAGGATCATCGTTGCGAGTAGAAAGCGCCTTCATTGCAGCAAATGCCGCCATTGGAAGTTGGTGACATGCTGCCTCAACGCCACCGCTGACAACGACATCAGCGCGGTTGTTCTTGATCATTTCAAAGGCATAACCGATTGCTTCAGCACCAGAGGCACAGGCAGAGACAGGTGTGTGTACGCCAGCTTTAGCCTGAAGCTCAAGACCTACATTTGCGGCAGGACCATTTGGCATCAACATGGGAACTGTGTGAGGAGAGACGCTGCGCGCGCCCTTTTCATTAAGGATATTAAATTGGTCCATCAGCGTGATGACTCCGCCGATGCCTGATGCGATCACAACACCGAGACGCTCTTTATCGAGATCATCAGGGGATCCAGCATCTTTCCACGCCTCGCGTGAGGCAATAACAGCAAACTGTTCTGAGCGATCGAGGCGACGCATTTCAACGCGCTCCATCTGCTCGGATGGTTCTGTCGCAACGCGCGCAGCGAAATGCACGGGAAGCATTTCACGCCAATCATCGAGGAGAAGTCGGACTCCGCTCTGTCCGGCAAGAACTGCCTTCCACGTTGAATCGACATCCCCACCGAGAGGGGTGGTTGCACCGAGACCGGTGACCACTACGCGACGTTGTGACATACCTTTAATCCTTTGTGCTTATCTAATTTAGTTAGAAGCGTTGACGATGAAGTTAACAGCGTCACCAACTGTGACGAGCTCAGTTACCTTCTCATCAGGAATCTTCACCCCGAAGCGCTCTTCGCATGCAACAACAACTTCAACCATGCTGAGTGAGTCAACTTCGAGATCTTCTGTGAAGTTCTTATCGAGTTCGATTGATGCTGCTGGAATACCAGCTACTTCTTCAACGATCTCCTTGAGTCCTGCAAGTACATCTGCTGATGCGAGTGCCATTTGTGGCTCCTTTTCTTCGTTTAACTAGTGTGCATTCTCTCGGAAAATTCCGCCTACTCCCTAGTACCTGCAGGAGTGTGGCTCGATTTTTACAAGAAATTTATGGTTTTGGTGGAAGTTTGACGACTTGTCCCGCATAAACGAGACCTGCGCCATAGCCAATCAAAAGCGCGATCTTTCCATGTAGCTCTGGGTGCTTCTTCAAAAGTGCATCCATTGCTAGCGGAATCGATGCAGCCGATGTATTTCCATTGGTGCGAATGTCATCTGCTATGACAACAGAAGATGGCATATCCATTTCTTTCGCCATAGTTTCAATGATGCGCACATTTGCTTGATGAGGAATAAATGCATCAATCTCATTCACTGTAACTCCCGCAGCATCAAGGGCCCTGAGCGCTGCTTTGCTCATGGAAAAGACGGCCCAGCGGAAGACCTTCTGACCTTCTTGGGAAATATTTGGCCACTTCACATCAGCTTTAGTGAGCTGAGTTTCGGTATTGCGAACTTCGATCCATGATGGATTCATCGCAATTGCATCACGAGAGTCAGCATCGGATCCCCACTCAACTGGGCCGATTCCTGCCTCGTCTGATTCACCGATAATAACTGCACCTGCGCCGTCGGCGAAAATGAATGCTGTTGCGCGATCGGATGGATCGGTAAAGTCTGAGATTTTCTCAGCGCCAATTACTAGAACCTTCTTTGACGTTCCCGCCTTTATAAAGTCATGTGCCATCGAGACTGCGTAGCAAAAACCTGCACATGCAGCATTGATATCAAAAGCTGCAGCTTTTGGATTGCCCAGGCGCTGTAAGAGAGCGGTTGCAGCAGAAGGTGCTTGGAAAGGGAAAGTAATAGTTGCAATTACAACAGTGTCGATATCCTCGATAGTCAGCTTGGCATTTTTTAGTGCATCTTCTGCAGCCCAGATAGCCATGTCGAGAAGTGATTCACTTTCATCGGCAAAGCGACGTGACTCGATTCCTGTGCGCTGCTGAATCCATTCATCACTAGATTCAATGCGATCAACGATTTCAGAGTTTGGAACAAGTCGCTTGGGACGGTATGCACCGACTGCAAGAATCTGGCTTTCGCTACCCGTACGAGATTTGATTTCCATTTACTGTCCCCTAGCCTGATGTATCGAGTGAGTTGCAGCGAATGCAGCGGCAGCTCCAAGCTCTGACGGTGACTTCAGCGCACACTGTTCAATTGCAGGAACTGCACGTTTAATTAAACCAACAAGCGTGCCCGCTGGTGCAACCTCAATAACACCGGTGACCTCGTTATCGGCTAGGGCTTGCATGCAAAGATCCCAACGCACTGGGTTGGCAATCTGATTGACAATGCGGTCAAGGATTTCACGGCCATTAGTAATGACAGCGCCATCTTTATTAGAGAGAACTCCAACTGCGGCATCAGAGACCTCCATCGATGCAGCAAGTGTGCGCATAGGCTCAACTGCAGGCTGCATATAAGAGGTATGAAATGCGCCAGCTACAGCCAAGGCCCGAACGCGAGCGCCAACAGGAGCCAATGCGGCAAGGGCGGTGAGATCGCCGGCGGCAACGATCTGTCCGCCACCATTGTCATTTGCTGCAACTAAACCTGCTTCGGCAATAGCTGCTAATACGCGATCGCGATCTCCGCCAAGTACTGCTGACATACCTGCTGGAGCAAGAGCTGCCGCCTTAGCCATTTCAACTCCACGAGTACGTACCAATTTCATGGCATCTAGGGGAGTAAGAACGCCCGCAATAGCTGCTGCAGTAATTTCTCCAACAGAGTGCCCTGCAACAAAGTTAAATTTTCCGCGAGCGTTGAGCGCTCGCGCACTTAAGAGGCCCGCAGCAACAATGAGTGGCTGCGCATTGGCGGTATCTTTAATTTCATCAGCATCAGCATGAAGACCGAGATGCACGAGATCAAGATCAATTGCATCCGACCATTGGATCAGCAGCTCTTTCGCCTCTGAATCTTCAATCCATGGAGCGAGCATTCCGGGAGTCTGAGCTCCTTGGCCTGGGGCGATAATTGCTAACACTGCTGCAATATAAACCGCTATGAGCCCTACTCCACGGTCACTTAGGTGGTTTACGCTCAAAATCGAGGTGACTAGACTCACCCCATTATGAGAAATGCGAGAGTTGGCACGGTTCTTCTCGCTTTCTCTCTCCTCTTCTCCGTTCTTAATTTCACCGCGGCCACAGCGGCTGTTCCTAATGCACCTGGATATTCCAAGTCGACTCTCCAGGTAATCGTCGACAATGACTACGCAGCCTTTATGGGTAACGACTCCAATGTCACTCGCCTCTTTTATCAAAATAACGTTGCTTGGATGACTCAGATCTCGACTGCGTCTTCGCTCGATGTCTTCCCCCAGACTGGTGAAACGTATATCTATCTCGCAGTGATGGGTGGAGGAGGAACAGAAGACTGGGCGGGAAAAATCAATGGCCAAGATGTAGTTAATATTTCAGGTGCCCAAGTTGCAACCGGGAGATCGCCGCTAGGTACAGCAGTAGTGAGCGCGCCGTATGTAAAACTAGAATCATTTATCACTGGTTTTAACTCAACAGATGTAGCCAATGGCGTGCAAAACGTTTTACTTTCGGATTTGCAGACCGCACTTACTGGTGTGAGCTGGTCATCGGCAGTCGCAACTGGAAGCAACTCCACTGGAAATGTTCCGAGCTATAAGACAACCGGTGTTTGCTGTCAGGCAGATGCGACGAATGCGGGCATGACAGGAAAAGGCTGGAACTTTCCATCTAACTCACTTGTAGTTTTTCGATACCCGCTCTCATCACTCGGACTTCCAGTACGAGCTGGTGATTCGCAGGCTATCGTAGATTGGGATGCCCCTGCCGCTGGCGATGTGCCGACCGGCTACATTGTGCAATTTAAGAAATCTTCCGACCCCGATAGCGCGTATACAACTTTTTCAACGCCGACTGCTCCAACGACTGTCGAAACCGTCGTTGGACTTACCAATGGAATTTTCTATAGCTTTCGAGTCGCTGCAACGAACGTTTCCGGTACCGGGCCTTGGTCTGCAGTTCGTGAGGCGATGCCAACTGGTCCGCCTCCTGCACCGACATCTTTGATTCCACTTCCCAAGGCGAGCAGCATTCAGATTGCCTTCACAGATCCTGTAAGCAATGGTGGAAGTCCGCTCACAAATTACGAGTACACCTTAGACAATGGCTCGAGCTGGATTGCGCTATCGCCTGCCGATACAACTACTCCTGTGACAATCAGTGGCCTTATCGATGGAAGTAGCTATAACGTCAAACTTCGTGCCGTTAACGCACTCGGCTCTGGAACAGCATCGTCATCCTTCACTTTGGTCCCAGGAATGATTGCGCGACTGTCCAATCTCACTCTCTCAAATTCTCCAGCTAAGGGCGTGCCGACTACTCTTACCGTGAATTTGGTACTGCCTGGAAAAATTACCTTTCTCATCAACAATAAGAGAATCGCAGGATGCCTGAAGATAAGTAGCGCAGGTAGTGCACCCAATATCACTGCAACCTGTATCTGGGAACCAACCGTGATGGGACGTCACCTGATAACAGTGCAAGAAAGCCCAACCGATAACTCGTATGCCAATGGGGTGTTGATTTCTCAGCCGTTGCAGGTAGTCAAACGCACAACGCTGCGTTAATTAATGGCGTGTAACTAGCCACACTTGAGCGCAGTGTGCAGCAACTGGAACTTTGACACCAGGCAGTTGAATCTGCGGTTCGTGCAAAGTAACAGGAGATGCTGCATCAAAGATGCGGCGATAACTAGATCCCCATTGCTCGTTGGGAAGAGTAAAGAGAGTCTGATCTGTTGATGAGTTGAGCAACAAGAGTAATCCGCGATCAGGACCGGCATCGATAAAGACTGTCAGGCTTCGCTTATCGCCATCGCCCCAATGCTCATCAGTCATCTCATTTCCGCCGAGACTAAACCACGCAATATCTTTTCGCTGCGTTCCAAGATCTACACGACCAGTAAAGAACTCTGCTGCGATATCTGCAAGATAGGTTTTACGAATTCGAGCAAGTTCTGCAACCGCTTCACGCAAATCAATTTCTTGATCGCTCAGTTCCCATTTATTTGCCCAGCCACCCATAAACGTTTCAGGTGAATCTGCAATATCGACTGTCATATTGCGCGGCATGGAGTAGGTGTTATTGGACCCATTTTGAGATCGAGAAATTTCATCGCCCATCGTGATCATAGGAACGCCGGCTGAGAGCATCAACGTTGCCATGATGGATTTCTTTAATGAGTGGCGATGCTTATTAATCTCGGGATCATCAGTTGGGCCTTCAACGCCGAGGTTCCATGTGCGATTGTCATTAGAGCCATCGCGATTATCTTCTTGATTTGGCTCGTTATGTTTCTGTGAATACATCACAAGGTCGGCAAGGCTGAAGCCATCGTGGGCGGTTACAAAGTTAATAGATGAAGTTGGTCCGCGATAGTAGAAAACGTCCGATGATCCACTGATTCCTGCAGCAAGATCAGAAACGCCTTCGCCATAACCGCGTGCAAGATCGCCCAACCAGAACTGGCGAACAGAGTCGCGGTAACGGTCATTCCATTCGCGCCAGGGATGTGGGAAATCACCGAGTGAGTACCGCGAGACATCCCATGGCTCTGCAATCATCTTGAAGTTACGTAAGACAGAATCGGATTCGATAGCAGACATCAGCGATGAGTTAAATGCTGAATTACTTGTATACAGCGCTGTCGCTAGGTCAAAGCGGAACCCATCAACACCAACAACTTCAACCCACCAGCGAAGTGAATCAATGATGTGGCGCACTGCGTGAGGATTACTTGCTGCAAGTGTATTTCCGCAACCTGTTACATCAACGTAGTTGCCATTGTTATCTTGGCGGTACCAAGCTTTGTTATCGATTCCTTTGAAAGAAAGTGTTGGTCCGCCTACTCCACCTTCTGCTGTGTGGTTGTAGACAACATCGAGATAAACTTCGATACCTGCTTCATGCAATTTATCGATTGACTCTTGCAACTCTTTAACAGAATCATTTGTCGCTGCATATTCTGCATGTGGTGCCGAAAATGCAATTGCGTTATAGCCCCAATGGTTCTTACGACCGCGGTGCCAAATACCTGGTTCTGTCACATATGAATGAATAGGCAGAAGCTCAAGAGCTGTCACGCCAAGGTGTTGCAAGTGTGCGATTGTGCTTTCATGGCCAAGCGCCTTATAAGTTCCGCGCTCTTCTGCAGGAATACGAGTGTTCTTTGCAGTCAGGCCCTGCACATGTGCTTCATAGATAACAGTTGATGTCCACGATGTCAGCGGGCGATGAATTTCACGAGGTGCGTGATTGGTTACGACTGAGTAAGGCACAAATCCTGCACTGTCGCGATCATCGCGAACATTGGTATCGCCTGCACCAGTTCCATCGAGGCAGACATGTGAGTAAATTTCTGGAACGTATTGCACGGCGCCATCAAGATGATGCGTGTAGGGATCAATCAATAACTTTGCGGCATTAAAACGTGTTCCGTATTCTGGTTGCCATGCACCGTAGACGCGGTAGCCATATCGTTGGCCAGCACGAACTCCGGCGAGATATCCATGCCAGATCGGGCCATTGCGGTGCGAGAGGGCAAAGCGAGTTTCGACCAACTTGCCATTGACCTCATTAAAGAGGCAGAGCTCAACGGCATCTGCGGCATTGCTCCAGATGGCGAAGTTGCAGCCACCTTCTGTGAGAGTGGCTCCAAGTGTCCGGGGATCGGCTGGATGCATAGGGGTAGTCTGCCTTGCAGGTGCACAGGAATTGCCTCTTTTTACTGAAAATAACTGCAAAGAAATTCTTGCCTAGGTCATTGTTTCCATGGCTACCCATCAGTAACATCACGCTCATGAAGATTGCCGTATGCGTAAAGCAGGTTCCAGATTCATGGGCCGAGAAGAAGATGGTCAACGGTCGACTCGATCGCGAGAACGTGGATGCAGTGCTCAATGATCTCGATGAGTACGCAGTAGAAGAGGCGTTGAAAATCGCTGAAGCTCACGGTGGCAACGAGGGCGATGACGCAGCACATTCTGTGACCGTTATTTCCATGGGACCAGATCGCGCAACAGAGGCAGTTCGCAAAGCGCTTTCTATGGGCGCAAACGATGCAATTCTTATTACAGATCCTGCGCTCGCAGGGGCCGATGCGTTGATGACATCAAAAGTTCTCAGCGGTGCAATTGCTGCAGGTGGTTACGACTTAGTTATATGCGGAACCGAATCTACCGATGCTCGCATGAGCGTTGTACCGGCGATGATCAGCGCTCGTCTTGGATGGGCGCAGGCAACATTTGCATCTCGCGTTGAAGTCGATCCCGCTGCATCAAGAGTTTCCGTCACGCGCACAACAGAAGCTGGCGTTGATGAGATAACTGCATCGTTTCCTGCAGTAATTAGTGTTGTAGAAAAAATCAACGAACCACGTTACCCATCATTTAAGGGCATCATGGCTGCAAAGAAGAAGACAATTGAGAGCAAGGATCTTGCATCAATTGGAGTTTCAGCAGAATCTGGTTGGTCTGAAGTAAAGGATGCAACACCACGTCCGCCACGCGCAGCTGGTCAAAAAGTTACTGATGACAATGGCAGCGGCGCCGAAGCACTTGTTAATTTCCTAGCAGAGAAGAAGTTGATATGAGCACAGTCTTGATTCTCGCTGATTTTTCAGGCGATAAGGCAACGAAGACAACTGCAGAGCTTGC
>JBJTMX010000123.1:0-5404 GCA_046070745.1 Candidatus Planktophila sp. | reverse complement strand
CAAAAGCTAAGGGTCTTAACTACGTCAAGCTCGACAATGGACAGGTCGGAATCATCGGCAACGGTGCAGGACTTGTGATGTCGACTCTCGATGTCGTTGCATATGCTGGCGAAAAGTTCGGCGGAATGCGCCCAGCAAACTTCCTCGATATTGGAGGCGGAGCATCAGCGCAGGTGATGGCAGATGGACTCTCAATCATTCTCGGCGATCCAGATGTTAAGAGCGTATTCGTAAACGTCTTCGGCGGAATCACTGCATGTGACGCTGTTGCAAACGGAATCGTTCAAGCTCTCGAGCTTCTCGGCGATAAGGCAACAAAGCCAATCGTTGTACGTCTCGATGGCAACAATGTCCTTGAGGGACGCGCAATTTTGAACGCTGCAAACCACCCATTGGTGGAGCAGGCAGAGACTATGGATGGAGCAGCATCACGCGCTGCAGAATTGGCGGCAAAGTAATGTCAATCTTTATCAACTCTTCCAGCAAGGTCATCGTTCAGGGCATGACAGGCTCTGAAGGAACAAAGCACACACGTCGCATGTTGGCATCAGGAACCAAAGTTGTCGGTGGAGTAACACCAGGCAAGGGTGGTCAGGTTGTCGATATCGATGGAACATCATTGCCAGTCTTCAACACTGTCGCAGAAGCGATGGCTGCAACTGGTGCAAATGTTTCAGTTGTCTTCGTGCCACCTAAGTTTGCAAAAGCTGCTGTTATCGATGCAATTGATGCAACGATGCCACTTGTTGTTGTTATTACGGAAGGAATTCCAGTTCATGATTCTGCATACTTCTATGCATACTCATTGAAGAGCGGAAAGACTCAGTTGATCGGCCCTAACTGCCCAGGTCTTATCAGCCCAGAATCTTCAAACGTGGGAATCATTCCTGCTGACATTACAAAGAAGGGTCCAATCGGACTCGTCTCTAAGTCAGGAACACTTACCTATCAAATGATGTACGAGCTCCGCGATATCGGATTCTCAACAGCAGTTGGAATCGGTGGAGACCCAGTCATCGGAACAACTCACATCGATTGCCTTCGCGCATTTCAAGATGATCCAGAGACAGAAGCAATCGTCATGATTGGTGAAATCGGTGGAGATGCAGAAGAGCGTGCAGCAGCATTTATCGCAGAGTATGTGAAGAAGCCTGTTGTTGGTTACGTTGCAGGATTTACAGCACCTGAAGGCAAGACAATGGGCCACGCTGGCGCGATTGTCTCTGGCTCATCAGGAACTGCTCAAGCGAAGAAGGATGCGCTTGAGGCAGCCGGTGTAAAGGTCGGTCAAACTCCTAGCGAGACTGCGCGCTTGATGCGCGAGATTCTCGGCCGCTAATTAAACGATGCAACGCGTCCTCTCGGTCTCGTTGTCTCACGCAATACGTGGAGCAGCATTAGTGCTGCTCCCGTTTGCTTTTATAGCCCTTATTGCTTGGGCAACTGCCGGAAGTGCCACGGGAACAACAACGGATCCAATCCGTGGCGCTGCTTGGATTTGGGTAGGCGCCCACCACATTCCATTCTCGCTCTCACTTCCACCGACAGGTATTCCAGGTTATTTCTCGTATCTTCCATGGGGTGCAATTGCTCTGCCGTTTCTTGCAATCCGCAACACCTTTAATCGCGCACTCGATCGCTTGCAGGGCGACTTCCATGACATCAATGGAGTTCGCACAACGTATTCAATCTTCTACACAATTATCGTTACAGCTATTTCATTTTTGGTCTCATCACCATCAGTAAAGCCTCAGTGGTATTTGGCGCCAATCTTTGCTTTTCTCATTTCGATTGTCGCAACGCTCACTTGTGGTCCACGTACGAAAATGTCGAACCCTGTACTGATTGCAACGCGTTTAATCGCAGTAATTCTTGGAGTTTCCGCTCTTGCTGTCGGAGTTCTTATCTTTATGAATTTCTCACAAGTAAGAGATCTACATACCTCACTTCAGGCTGGAATCTTTGGGGGAGCTCTGCTTCTTCTTCTCAATGTTCTCTACCTGCCTAATGCAGCAATTGCATTTGCTTCTTACGTTGCTGGTTCTGGTTTTGCCGTTGGTGCAGGAACGTTGATTTCACCGTGGTGGCACAACAGCGATCAATTACCGGTGCTGCCACTTCTTGGCATTTTGCCTGCTAACCGCCATCCAATGTTTCTCGCTGCTGCCATCGCATTTATTGCAGTCGGCGCACTCCTTGCATATTGGACACTCGGTGGTGGAATTCAGTTGTTGCTTCAGACATCTATATTCCTCATTGTCATGATTATTACTCTGGCATATCTATCTAGCGGTTCATTGATGACCGATGACATGGGTGCCTTCGGAGTCTCAATTTGGAAATTCTCATTGCTGGCCGCGATTGAAATCGGAATCGGTGCTGGTGCCACCACATTTCTTGCTGCAAAGCGTGCTCGATGAAGCGCATCGTTATTCTGGCATCGGGTTCAGGAACACTTGCGCAAGCGATATTTGACGCTGATTTCTCCACGGAACCGGCAGAAGTTGTTGCACTTATCTGCGATAAACCAGGTGCACAGGTACTAGACCGCGCAGAAGCGCGTCACATTGAGAGCTACACAATTCCTATGTTGGCCGACCGCGCCATATGGAATTCAGAACTTGAAAGTTTGATTGCTGCCCTTCGTCCAGACCTCGTAGTTAGCGCTGGCTTTATGCGCATCCTGCCTGAGGCAATTACTTCGCGTTTTAAAATAATCAATAGCCACCCAGCGCTTCTTCCACTCTTCCCTGGTGCTCATGCCGTTCGGGATGCGATGGCAGCAGGTGCGACTGAAACTGGCACCACAATTCACTGGGTTGACGCGGGTGTCGATACGGGTGTGGTCATCGCTCAGGAGAAAGTTGAGATTCTCCCCGACGATACTGAAGAGTCGCTCCATGAGCGCATTAAGATTCTCGAACGCGGTCTCATCGTTGCGACCATTCGAAAAGTTCTAGCAACCTTGGAGATAAGCCATGTCTGATCGCAAGCCCATTCGCCGCGCACTTGTAAGTGTTTACGATAAGGACCGTCTTCTAGAACTTGGTCGAGTATTGGCGGATTCCAACGTTGAAATTCTCTCAACAGGTTCAACTGCAAAGACTCTGCAGGATGCAGGTATCGCTGTCACCGAGGTAAGCAGCTACACAGGTTTTCCAGAAATCATGGGTGGACGCGTCAAGACTCTTCACCCACGTGTGCACTCAGGCATCTTGGCTGATCAAAATAACCCAGAGCACCTCGCTGCAATTAAAGAGCTCGATATCGAGCCATTCGATTTAGTTGTTATCAACCTCTATCCATTCTTAAAGACGCTGATGTCAGGCGCATCATTTGAAGATTGCATCGAACAAATTGATATTGGTGGTCCTTCAATGCTTCGCGGAGCTGCCAAAAACCATGGCTCTGTTGCAGTTGTTTGCCATGAACATCAATACGACCGTGTTATCGAGAGCATTAAGGCTGGCGGCTTTACGGCAGAAGAGCGTAAAGCACTTGCTTTAGAGGTCTTCCGCACAACTGCTGAATACGACTTAACAATTGCTAGCTGGCTCGGCACAACAATTTCAATGGAGATGCCTGATTGGTTGGGTCTCATCTGGAAGCGCCAAGCGTCACTTCGTTACGGCGAGAACCCGCACCAAAGTTCGGCTGTATTTGCAGGAGGACCTCCAGGAATCGTCAACGCTGTTCAATCACACGGCAAAGAGATGTCATTTAATAATTACACAGATGCAGATGCGGCATGGCGTGCAGCTCTTGATCACTCAGAACCATGCGTTGCAATCATTAAGCACGCAAATCCATGTGGGGTGGCAACAGGTACAGATATCGCCGATGCATATGCAAAGGCACATGCATGCGATCCCGTTTCAGCATTCGGTGGAGTAGTTGCAGCAAACCGCAAGGTCACAGTTGCCATGGCAGAGCCACTTTCGCAAATCTTTACTGAAGTCATTATTGCTCCAGAGTACGAACCAGAGGCACTAGGAATTTTGATGAAGAAGCCTTCGATTCGAATTCTTACAAATCCAATTACTCGAATCTCTCCACTGGAGTTCCGTCCTGTTTCTGGCGGCATCCTTGTGCAGCAGACAGATTTGATTAATGCAGAAGGCGATAACTGTGATAACTGGAAGCAAGTAACTGGCGCACCAGTATCAGCTGAAGTTCTTGCAGATCTTCAATTCGCATGGCGCGCTGTTCGCGCAGTAAAGAGCAATGCGATACTTCTAGCACACGATGGCGCAGCAGTTGGAATCGGAATGGGTCAGGTCAATCGCGTTGACTCTGCAAAGCTTGCAGTAGATCGTGCCGGAGATCGCGTCAAGGGAAGCGTCGCGGCATCAGATGCATTCTTCCCATTTGCCGATGGCCTTGAAATTCTGACAAACGCTGGAGTATCAGCAATTGTTCAACCAGGTGGATCTGTCCGTGATGAAGAGGTCATCGCAGCTGCAGAAAAGGCTGGCGTTGCAATGTTCTTTACCGGTACACGACACTTCTCCCACGCATAAGGATTGGTAATCACATGAGCGCACAGATTCTCGACGGTAAGGCACTCGCTGCATCTATTAAGGCAGATCTCGCTGCGCGCACAGTTGCGCTCAAAGCGAAGGGAATTACTCCAGGTCTTGGAACAGTTCTCGTCGGTGATGATCCAGGTTCACATTCGTATGTAGGTGGCAAGCACCGCGACTGCCAGGAAGTCGGCATCAATTCCATCCGTGTAGATCTTCCAGCTGATGCTTCACAGGCAGATATCTTGGCCGCGATTAAAGATCTCAATAACGCGAAAGAGTGCACCGGTTACATCGTGCAACTCCCATTACCTCGCGGCATTGATACTCAGGTGATTCTTGAAGCAATCGATCCTGCAAAGGATGCCGATGGATTGCATCCCATGAACCTCGGTCGACTCGTTGCAGGATATGACGCGCCACTTCCATGTACTCCTCGTGGAATCGTTGAACTTCTCAATCACTACAACGTTCCACTGGATGGCGCAGAAGTTGTCGTTATCGGACGTGGACTCACTGTTGGCCGCCCACTTGGTTTGTTGCTTACTCGCAAGCAAGAGAATGCAACTGTGACCCTTACTCACACAGGTACTAAGGATTTAGCTGCGCACACACGTCGCGCAGATATTGTTGTTGCAGCAATTGGACAGGCGCACTTCTTAAAGGCAGAGATGATTAAGCCAGGTGCTGCAGTTCTCGATGTTGGAATCTCTCGCACGGATGCAGGACTTCTCGGTGATATCGATCCGGGCGTTCGAGATGTTGCATCCTGGATTGCGCCAATGCCTGGGGGAGTCGGACCAATGACTCGCGCGATGTTGGTAACCAATGTGGTGGATGCATGCGAGCGATAACACCACTTCACCTTCGCGCAGCCGGTA
>JBJTMX010000122.1:0-33266 GCA_046070745.1 Candidatus Planktophila sp. | reverse complement strand
GGTCGTTCTTGGCCCTAATGGTGCAGGAAAATCCACACTCCTACAGATTCTCGCCACTCGATTCTTTCCGACAACCGGCAGCGTCCATGTTCTTGATAAGCAGATGGGAAAAGTAGATCTCGCAGAACTGCGCACACGGATTGGTATCTGTGGCGCCCTTATCTCAGAAGATATCCCGGATGACGAAGTCGTCCGCGATGTTGTTCTTACCGCTGCATATGCGATTCTCGGTCGCTGGAATGAGGCATACGACCTCTGGGATGAATCTCGCGCCGTAGCTCTTCTCACCACTTTTGGAGTTCGCGATCTGGCAGATCGCAAATATGGAACGTTGAGCGAAGGTGAACGCACAAGAGTTCAAATTTCGCGCGCACTTATGGCTGACCCAGAACTCCTTCTCCTTGACGAACCTGCAGCAGGTCTCGATTTGAGTGGACGCGAAGATCTGCTACGTCGATTCTCAATCTTTGCAAGTGACCCGCTTGCTCCTGCATCGATTCTAGTTACGCATCACATTGAGGAAATCCCAGCTGGCACTACTCATGCTTTGATTCTTAAAGATGGTGGCATCGCCGTCTCTGGACCTATTGGTGATGTCATCACCAGCGAGCATGTCTCTGCGATCTTTGGTCTTCCTATCTCCGTAGTGCGCGAAGGAGATCGCTTCTTCGCTCGATCCTCCTGATGAACTTCTCACTTGATGAAGTTGAGCCAAGTTGGCACCCCTTCTTCTCGAAGCATCAAGAGTCCCTCGACGAGCTTTTAGATGAGATCACTGGTAGTGAATTCACTCCTACTCGATCGAATGTCTTCCGAGCGTTTCAGCAACCATTGAGTGATATCCGTGTAGTGATCTTTGGGCAAGATCCATATCCCGGAATCGGAGTTGCCGACGGCTTGGCCTTCTCATCGCACTCAGGAAATCCGATTCCTGCCTCCCTTCGAAACATCTTTAAAGAATATGTAAACGATTTGGGATATGAAGTTCCAGCTAATCCAGATTTGTCACAATGGAGCGCTAACGGAGTTCTACTTCTCAATCGCACGTTAACTACCGTTGTAGGCGAACGAAACGCGCACGTGGGAAGTCAGTGGAAAGAGTTCACGTTGGATGTTGCCCATGAACTTGCAGCAATGGACGTCGTTGCTATCTTGTGGGGTAACTATGCGCGCGAACTAGCACCGCTTTTTGCCAACAGAATTGAATCACCGCACCCGAGCCCACTTTCTGCTCGTCGTGGGTTCTTTGGCTCGCGCCCATTTTCTTCAGCTAATCGCCTCTTGATCGAAATTGACAAAGAGCCAGTCGACTGGAAATTGAAATAAGAAAACCCCCGCCGAATATACGGCGGGGGTTTTCTTACTTATTACTTAAGTATTAACTGATCCATCCATCAATTGGTGACTGAAGGAAGAAGACGATGAAGAGAGCAGATACGAGGAGAAGCAAAGGATGAATTTCCTTGCGACGACCCTGGATGGCGCGGATTACTACGTGAGTAATGAATCCTGCACCGATACCTACTGAGATGTTGTATGTGAATGGCATCAAGATGATTGTAAGGAACGCTGGAATAGCGATTCCATAATCAGCCCAATCGATTCCACCGATCTGTGTCATCATCAAGAAACCAACGATGATAAGCGCAGGAGTTGCAGCCTCGTAAGGAATCATTGCAACAACTGGAGCGAAGAGTGTTGTGAGCAAGAAGCAAACACCTGTTACTACAGATGCAAGACCTGTACGTGCACCTTCGCCAACGCCTGAAGCTGACTCGATATAGCTTGTATTTGAAGAGATGCTTGCAGCACCGCCAGCAACAGCAGCCAATGAGTCAACGAGAAGAATCTGCTCGTTGTAAGGAATGTTTCCATCCTTATCGATGAGGTTACCTTCATGTCCGATCGCTGTAACTGTTCCGACGGTGTCGAAGAAGTCTGAGAGAAGGAGCGTGAAGACGAGAAGGATTGCAGCTACAAGGCTGATCTCCTTAAAGCCACCGAAGAGGCTGAATTGTCCAAGGAGGCTGAAATCAGGTGTCTGAATCCAGTCAGTTGGAACTGCAGGAACGTTGAGTGACCAACCCTTTGGATTGACGTAGTCGCCTGATGGAATAAGGAAGCCCTTGTACTCTGCAGGAAGCTTATTTGTTCCGTTGGTCATGAACTCAACGCCACCCTTTGCGATAAAGCCAGCGTGGATCTTAAATGCCTTCTCAGCAAGTACTGCAAGAACTGTTGCTACTGAGATTCCGATTAGAAGTGCACCCTTTGTCTTACGGACCATAAGAGCGATCATCAAGAAGAGACCGATTGCGAAGATGATGATTGGCCAGCCGACGAGAGTTCCGTCAGCGCCGAGAGTTACTGGAACTGGTCCTGCACCTGTGCGGCGAACGAATCCTGAATCCACTAAACCGATAAGAGCAATAAATAGACCGATACCAACAGAGATTGCGATCTTAAGTTGACCTGGAACAGCCTTAAATACAGCTGTACGGAAACCTGTAAGAACGAGAACTGTGATGATCAAACCTTCGAGAACGATAAGACCCATCGCATCTGGCCATGACATCTGCTTTGCAATAACAACTGCAACGAATGTGTTGAGACCAAGACCTGTGGCGAGAGCTAGTGGGTAACGACCGACTACGCCCATAAGAATTGTGAGTACACCTGCAACAAGCGCTGTCGCTGCTGCGATGAGGGCGATATGTGGAGTCTTGCCTCCACCGATGAAGTTGCCATACTTATCTGGTGTGTAACCAATGATGAGTGGGTTAAGAACCACGATGTAGGCCATAGTGAAGAATGTGACGAGACCGCCACGAACTTCACGACCGACCGTGGATCCACGTTCTGATATTTTGAAGAAACTATCGAGCATGGTGGAACCTTCCTGATTTTGGTAACGGGGGTGTTTGCGACCCCGTGTGAAATGACGGCTCACAGACCGTGGGAATGGGCTTAGTTTAAAAGGGCGGTCTATTACTGCGAAGTCAGGCGCGCCACAATGCCGAGCCAAATTGCCACAGAATGGCCGATTAACAGCGCGAAGAAGAGCGTTCCCACCCCAACAGTGCCTCCCATTAACCATCCAGCTATGAGCACCGTCACTTCTATAGCTAAGCGAACGCGACCTACACGAATTCCGGTTGCATGGTGGATTCCAGTCATAGCGCCATCACGAGGACCAGGGCCAAGGCCGCATGTGATGTAGAGCGAAGATCCTGCACCAACGAGAGCGATGCCAAGGAGATCAAAGGCGACTCCGGAAGCACGTGAGTGTTGCAATGGGAAGAGCGAGATTCCAACTTGAATGAATCCTGCTATCAAAACAATATTGGAGAGCGTTCCAAATCCCGGTCTCTCTTTAAGAGGGATCCAAATAAGAAGCACAAAAATTGAAATGACGAAGGTAGAAAATCCCAATGCCCAATGAGTCTTAAGTGAAAGCCCTTGAGCGAATACAGTCCATGGAGCGTTTCCCGTATTTCCTTGAACTAGAAGCGAATCACCTAATCCGAAAATCGCTAATCCGAAGAAGAGAATTGCAACACGCATGGGGGAGAGCTGCCAGCGATGGTCTGCGCGCCATGGTGTGTGTGGAATTGTCTTGTGAGGCGCGAGAAATTGAAAGAGTGAACGCATCTCGCGAGTCTATAGTGTGCACATGTTTATTGGGATGGGTACGACGATCAATGTCGTAGCGATTGTTGTTGGCTCTGGCTTTGGTATAGCAGTCGGTCATAGACTCACCAAAGATTCTCAGAAATCAATCACGGATGTACTTGGTCTGATCACGATTCTTGGGGCTGTTGGCGCCCTCATGCCTCTGTGGTCAACTTCTTTTAAAGAATCTCTTCCTAATGGAGCTCCGCTGCTCGTAATCCTCTTAACAATGCTTCTCGGCGGATTTATTGGAACTGCGCTGAAACTAGAGAGTCGCCTTGATGGATTTGGTGAAAATCTTCGTAAACGATTCAAAGCTTCAGAGGAAAGCCCCTTTGTTGAAGGATTTGTAACAGCCTCGCTTCTCTTTGTCATTGGCCCTCTTGCGATTCTTGGAAGCATCAGCGATGGAATGTCGCAAGGTATTGATCAATTGCTCTTGAAGTCATCTCTCGACTTCTTCGCCTCAATGGCCTTTGCATCAACCCTCGGTTGGGGCGTAGCAGCTTCGATTATTCCCCTCGGTATTTACCAGGGGAGTTGGACGATCATCGGATGGCTTGCAGGAAACGTTTTGGAGCAATATCAGATTGATGCAATGACAATCTGTGGTGGACTGATGCTCGTTGCAATTGGACTACGACTACTTGAAATCAAGAAGGTTGCCGTAGGAAATTTACTTCCTGCATTGTTCTTAGCGCCGCTAATCGCAACGCTGGTGCACTCTTTTAATTAACTCTCTCCAAATGGAAGAGGGTCAGTAGAAACATGACCGGCGCGGGATGCACGGGCTGTTACTTGACGCATATGGTGACGACGACACAGCACTTCATAAGCAACCTCATCGCTCTTAGTGACATCACCAACGACAACCTGTTCGCCCTCTGTCACCATTACGCCATTTACTGTACGAGCATTATGCGTTGCTCGTGAGCCACACCAGCAGAGCGCTTCAACTTGAAGTGTGTTGACGCGGTCCGCAAGCTCTACAAGTCGAGCAGAACCTGGAAAAAGCTTTGTTCGAAAGTCAGCAAGGATTCCAAAGGCATAAACATCGATACCAAGTCCATCAACGATCTTTGCAAGTCCATCAATTTGATCTGGCTGATAGAACTGCGCCTCATCACAAATTATGTAATCAATGCGATCGCCAACGGAGAGTTTTTCAACGACATACTTATGGATATCGAACTCAGGAAGTACCTCAATTGCAGGGCTCTGAAGTCCTAGTCGAGATGAAATGACGCCAGAACCAGCGCGGTCATGGCTCGTGAAGATGAGACCACCGCGCCCACGGCTCTGGTGATTATGTGCTGTCTGCAGAGCAAGAGTGGACTTACCGCTATCCATAGTGCCGCAGTAGTAGATGAGTTCAGCCATGGCGACATCCTGCCATTGGCTCTACGATAAATCTCACTTTGAAGCGAAGACACCGAGTGAAAGTAAGGTGCTTAGCAATTGTGGCTTCACCATCTTGCTCGCCATCACACTAATGTGTGAAGCATCACGATAGACGACGACGCCATTAAGGATTGCTGGGCAGTTTTGAGCGCAAAACCATGGCGTTGGATTGATCTGCTGCCATCCAGTGGTGAATATTGCTTGTGAAGGTTCAGTGTTATTGCACTTATCGATACGTCCTGCTGCGATACAACTAGGAACGTCTCGCTGTGGGTGGGGAGTATCAGAGATGTAAATTATGTGTTTTGAAGATCCCTGAAGAGCAGCGAAAGTCTTGGCTTCACCCTCGCTCCACCAAACGGTACGAGATGCATATCCGCTTGGTACTTCGAAATACTGCATGCCGCTAACAAGAACAGCCATCGGCTTGATGGATTTAATTCTCGCAATACTGTTATCACGCCATGTTGAACAATCGGCGTTCTTATATTCACCGGTTTCTACCTTAAGTACAGCAGGTCCAGGACACGCAGACTTAGTCAATGAGATCAATTGGAAGTTCTGTTCATAGGCAAGTTCTTCAAGCACGGGCATCCACTGCGCTGCATGAGAATCACCAAAGAGGACAACCTTTGTTGGAACATCAGGGCCATATACGCACGCGCCAGAAACAGTCTCGCCATTATTAACATGGCAATCATCGAGGTAAACCTTCGGCTTCTGCATGATTTCTTCAAGAGAGTAGCTCTGACCAGTAGGCAAAGTAATTGTGTTGTTTGCAGTGGCTGAGATTGCAAGACCTGTTGACGTTCCTATCAATGATGCGATAACCGCTCCAGTGATGATCTTCTTCGGCGATAAGGAAACGTGGCGGAGAGGTTGTTCAATGAATCTATGTGTCAGATCGGCTAAGAGAAGCGTTGCAAGAATCGCAAGAGCACGCTCATAAATGTGAAGACCACGACCGAGATAGACCATTGGAATAACGAGTAATGGCCAGTGCCAAAGATAGAGCGGATATGAAATTTCACCGAGCCACTGAGTAAAGCGAAGATTGCTGAAGAAATTCAGAATTCGTGGCCATGACGAGATAGATGCAATTGCGGCAGCAGTACCAATTACGGGTGCAATTGCAGCAGTTCCAGGAAATGGCGTCTTATCCGTGTAGGCAAGAGTTCCGTAAATGATCAGCGCAAGTGCTGCCCACGGATAGAAAAGTGAGAGTTTGTACTTCTTTGGAATGGCTAAGAGAAGTGCTCCAATTCCAAGTTCCCATGCACGAGTCGGAAGTGAATAGAAGGCCCAGATTGGTGAAGCTTGGGTGAGATAGAGGCTCCACGCAAAAGAGATAAGTGTGATTGCACCGATAACTTGGAATAGTTTCTTGCGTCCTCCAAATTTGAATGCAATCAAGACGATTATCGGCCAAAAGAGATAGAACTGTTCTTCAACGGCGAGCGACCAGAAGTGCACGACAACTGGTGGAATTGCATTGAGATTTTGGTAATCCATCTGCCAGAAAGCGAAGAGAAAGTTTGAGACATAGACCGCTGCAGCCAAGATATCTTTACCAAGTTCTGCGCGCATCGTTCCTGGATATAGCAACCATGAAGCCAGAGCGGTAACCATCAAGATAGAAAATGACGTAGGTAAGAGGCGTTTCACACGACGGAGATAGAAAGCTTTAAAGTTGAGCATTCCGCTTTCTTCAATCTCACGAAGAATGAGACCCGTAATCAAATACCCTGAAATGACGTAGAAGATATCGACGCCAATGTAACCGCCACCAACGATCTTTGCGTGGAAGAGAAGTACGAGAATTGCGGCTAATGCGCGAAGCGCCTGAATCTGAGGGATACGCATAGAAGGTTAAGCCTTCACTAAAGAACGCAGAGTGATGTGAGGGAAACGTGATTCAATCTTTCGACGACCACCAAGTCCTTCGATTTCAAAGAGCACGACAACTTCAGCGATGGTCGCGCCAAGATCTTCAAAAATTTCAATCGCTGCAATGATCGTTCCACCCGTTGCAAGGACATCATCAACAATCAGAACTGAGTCGTTGGCCGTCACTGCATCAACATGAGCTTCGATGACATCAGTGCCGTACTCAAGGCCGTAACTCTTAGCGATAGTTGTATGGGGGAGTTTTCCTGCTTTGCGAAGAGGAATGAATCCAGTCTTACTCGCAATCGCCATTGCTGATCCAAAGATAAATCCGCGAGCTTCAATGCCAACGACATGGGTAAATGACGATCCAGTTTGATTAAGAGCATCGACTACAACTGAAAGAGCCTGAGGATCTGCCAGAAGTGGAGTGATATCTTTAAAGAGGATTCCAGGCTTGGGGAAGTCTGGAATATCTCTGATGAGAGTGAGCGCTTGGTTAAGTTGCATCGAGCGCTCCGCTTCTTGTGTCCGAAAGGGGACTTGAACCCCTAATCCCTTGCGAGAACTAGCACCTCAAGCTAGCGCGTCTGCCAATTCCGCCACCCGGACGAGTGTCCCCTCCACAAAATATATGTGATGAGGTTGAATATCTGTCGCAAAGGATAGCAATGCCTTGCCTCACACGCAAAATTCCCCTCAATGAGAGAGAATGAAGCCATGAGCAATGACTTCGCATCACTAGAAGAAGAGACCGTATCTATCTGTCAGGACCTGATTCGAATTCCTTCGGTCAACTATGGAGAAGGCAAGGGCGATGAGAAGGCTGTCGCTGAATACGTCGTCGCTTCTCTTGTAGAAGTCGGCATCGAGGCAAAGATCTATGAGTCAGCTCCGAATCGATGCAACGTCATCGCAAATATTGAAGGTGCGGATCCATCGCGACCAGGATTAGTTGTTCACGGACATATCGACGTTGTTCCAGCTAATGCAGATGATTGGAGCGTTGACCCATTCGCCGCTGTGATCAAGGATGGAATGATCTGGGGTCGCGGTGCGGTTGATATGAAGAACGTCGACGCAATGTTGCTTGCCATAGTTCGTCGCTGGGCACGCACTGGTTACAAGCCGCCTCGAAATATTGTGCTTGCATTCTTTGCCGATGAAGAAGCGGGAAGCAGTTACGGTTCACGTTACATGACAGCGAATCATCCTGAAGTTTTCGCTGGTTGCACTGAAGCGATTTCTGAAGTTGGCGGATTCTCAGTAACTGTTGGCGATGGCAAGCGACTCTACTTTGTAGAAGCTGCGCAAAAGGGTATTCACTGGATGAAGTTGACCGCCGATGGTCGTGCAGGTCATGGCTCAATGATGAATGATGAGAATGCTCTTACAGCTCTATCTGATGCAGTTGCAAAGATCGGTAAATATCAATGGCCTCAGCGATATACCAAGACAGTTAAACTCCTCTTTAAGAAGATTGCAGAAGCAACCGGAAAGCCTTATGACGAATCTGATCTGCGTCCATTGCTCAAGGAAATTGGTCCTACGGCGCGCATGATTGGTGCAACGTTGCAGAACACAGCCAACCCAACAATTCTTGAGGCTGGATATAAGGCAAATGTGATTCCGGGATCTGCGAGTGCAACTATCGATGGTCGCTTCTTGCCAGGGTATGAAGATGAGCTCAACGCAACGATTCGCGAAATCGTTGGACCAGATATTCGTGTTGAAACGTTGACTCACGATATTGCTCTTGAAGTTGAGTTCGGAGGCCCGCTAGTTGAAGCGATGTGCGCTGCAATTACTCGCGAGGATCCTGAAGGAATTCCAGTTCCTTACACAATGAGTGGTGGAACGGATAACAAGGCCCTCTCAGAGTTAGGCATCATCGGATACGGATTTAGCCCACTGCAGTTACCTGCGGATCTCGATTTCATGGCGCTCTTCCATGGTGTTGATGAGCGAGTACCTATTGATGGATTGAAGTTCGGTGCGCGCGTTTTAAATGACTTCTTAGAGAACTGCTGAGACTTCATCTAGAACGCTGCGAATAGTCTGAGGAAGAACGATCTCTTCAGACTTCAAGATTCCACGAAGTTGGGCGCCTGTACGCGCGCCGACGATAGAAGATGAAACCAATGGATTGTCGCGCACCCATGCAAGGGCAACTTCAAGAGGCGAGAACCCTAAGCCTTCAGCAGCAACAGAGACTGCTTCCACAATTCGAGCTGAACGATCGTTGAGATAAGGCTCTACATGCTTAATAAAGTGTGGGGCAGCAGCTCGAGAATCGCTTGGAATTCCTGTGCGATATTTTCCCGTAAGAACTCCTCTTGCAAGAGGTGCCCACGCAAGGAAGCCAACGTTAAGAGAGTCAACACACGGCAAGATTTCCTCTTCGACGCGTCGGTTGAGCAGTGAGTATTCATTTTGGAGTGAAACGATAGGTGCTTTGAGGCCATGAAGTTCTTGCAATGTAATGGTTCTTGCGCTCTGCCATCCAGAGAAATTCGATATTCCTACATAACGCGCCTTGCCACTTGAATACGCATAGTCGAGAGCGGAAAGCGTGTCTTCAAGAGGAGTGAAATCATCCCATCGCTGCAATTGCCATAGGTCTACATGGTCGGTACCCAAACGCGCCAACGACCGATCAAGTTCGTTAATCAGGGATTGGCGGGTGTTACTAACAACTCGTTCTCCATTGATAAGTTGAATGCCAGCCTTTGTGGCTATTACTACTTCATCACGCTCAAAGAGAGTGCCGATCATTCCACCGATAACGCGCTCTGAATCTCCATCACCATAGATAGGTGACGTATCGATGAAGTTTCCGCCTGCCTCAATAAAAGCGCGGCATTGATCAGCTGCTTCATGGGTATCTGTATCTCGACCCCATGTCATCGTTCCGAGTCCAAGACGGGAGAGTGATAACCCGCTCTTTCCTAATCGGCGCGTCTCCATGAGCGCGACCTTAGCAAGACTGTTGACCAATTCCTCGCTAACCTTGGCGCACGCGTGTTGCGAAGTACCAGAAGGAGAAAATGTTGAGCACCTTTATCTTCCTTCGCCACGGACACTCTGCAGCAAATGCAGCAGGGTTGCTGACGGGACAACTTCCTGGTGTGGGCCTTTCTCCTCAAGGCAAGCGCGATGCTCAAGGTTTAGTTGAGCGCATAGGAAAATTCGAGATTGACTATCTATACGTAAGTCCCATCGAGCGTTGCCAACTGACCATCGATCCATGGCTCAATAGCAAATACTCGCGATCACTGACCTCTATGCAGATTAATGACGGCATTTCAGAGATTGATTTCGGGAAGTGGAGCGGTAGAAAACTATCCTCGCTACGTCGAGAACCTTTATGGAAGGGCGTTCAAGAGACTCCATCCAAGGTGACTTTTCCGGATGGCGAATCTTTTCGAAAGGTTCAGCGACGTGCAGTAGCAGCGGTAGAAGAGGCTCGCTCAATTCGTGGAAATATGACACATCTCATTGTGTCTCACTCAGACACTATTAAGTTGGTTACTGCTCATTACCTCGGAATGAAACTCGATGAGTTTCAAAAGCTCATCATCAATCCCGCCTCTTTCACGATATTTCGAGAGTCTCCGAAAGACCTATCCTTGATCACGATTAATAATTCTGGTTCCCTAAGAGAGATTCTCGCTTAAATGTTGCGTACATTCGAACGCGTTAATCGTTTCACTGTTGGAACAGTCGGAATTCCCGGCGAACGAACCTTCTTTTTGCAATTCCGTTCGCAACTTGCACTGATCTCGCTATCGCTAGAGAAGTCACAGGTAGCTGCAATAAGTGAGCGTCTTAACTATATGCTCAAGGAAATTCGTTCCCTTCACCCTCTTTCACCAAAACCTCAATTACAGAGAGATTCACTTCCACTTGAAAATCCAGTAATGGATGAGTTCCGAATTGGATCAATTGCAATCTTCTACGATGAAGCGAGCGAGAAGATTCAAATTGATCTTCGTGAACTCAACCTCAATTCAAATGAGGAAGAAGATGACCTTCCTATTCTCGATGATATTGAGGTCATTCGCATCTTCATAACTCCAAGTCAAGCTTTGATATTTCATGATCGCGCCGAGCTTGTTATTGCTGCAGGTCGCCAACCATGTCCTTTCTGTGGGATGCCGATTGACCCGCAAGGCCATCTCTGTGCACGTGCAAATGGATATCGCCGATGAAAGAAGACATTCTCGTTAATGGAGAGATAGAAGTTGAGGGGCGATTAGTTGATGCATCTAATGCAACGCTATTCGTGACGATTACTGACAACGAAGAAACCACTCAAGCGATCTATAAACCAATTGCAGGGGAGAGGCCACTGTGGGATTTTCCTGATGGAAATCTCGCCTCTCGCGAACGCGCTTCATATTTGATTAGCGAAGCACTTGGTTCTGGCTGCATTCCTCTTACGATTTTAAGGGATGGTCCATTTGGAATCGGAGCAGTTCAACAGTGGATCGATGTCAACGAGGATATCGATCTAGAGATCTACTTCAGAGAAGATCGTCCAGAACTTCGAACTGTTGCCCTTCTCGATGCAGTGCTCAATAACACCGATCGAAAGATTGGCCACCTTCTGCCATCTACCCAAGGAAAACTATTTGTGTGCGATCACGGTGTCACCCTGCACACCGATAACAAGTTGCGAACCGTTCTTTGGCAATGGGCCGGACAGCCGCTGACAGTTGAAGAACATTCCCAATTGAATTCTTTCCTTATATTTATGGACTCTCCAGAGAGTTCGGAACTTCGCTCTTTAATTACAGTCGATGAATATTCAGCCCTACGCGACAGAGTCGTGGAATTGATTACCACAATGAAGTTTCCCGAACCGAATGAAGATTGGCCTCATATCCCATGGCCACCCTTCTAGACGATAGGCTTTCTGCATGAATTCATGGGCAGAAGTAGCAATCCCACCTATCGACTCACGATTCGACATACCTGCACTCTCACTCTGGGATACAGCGCGCAATGGTTCGTTCCCGGTCGATAAGAAAGATCTCTATCGACTCTACGTATGCGGCATTACTCCTTATGATGCAACACATCTTGGTCATGCGGCTACTTATTTAACATTTGACCTGATCAATCGGTACCTACGTTTAAGTGGTGCAACAGTTCGATTCGTTCAGAACATCACAGATATCGACGATCCGCTCTTAGAGCGAGCCACTCGCGATGGTGTTGATTGGAAAGTCTTAGCGCAGTCTCAAATCGATCTCTTCCGTGGCGATATGGTCAATCTCCACATCCTTCCGCCAGATAGCTATATCGGCGTTGTCGAAGCGATGAAGTTAGTTGAAGAATCTATTTCAACCCTGGAAGACCGCGGTACAACGTACTCAGTTGATCAGGATCTTTATTTCCGCGTTCGCTCCGATAAAGATTTCGGGAGACGATCTCACCTCAGTCAAGAAGAGATGGCAACAATCTTTGCTGAGCGCGGGGGAGATCCACTTCGAGCCGGGAAAGAAGATCCACTCGACGCACTTTTGTGGCTTGGTCATCGCGAAGGTGAGCCATCATGGCCAAGTAAGCATGGCGAAGGTCGACCAGGTTGGCACATCGAGTGTTGTGCCATCGCTCTGCACTACTTGCACCCTGATGCTACTTCGCCAACATCAATTGATATCCAAGGTGGAGGAAGCGATCTCATCTTTCCTCACCATGAGATGTCTGCAGCGCAAGGCAAAATTCTTCAAGGTCGCGAATTCGCATCTCATTATGTGCACGCCGGAATGATCGGTCTTGATGGAGTCAAGATGAGTAAATCTCTCGGCAATCTCGTCTTTGTATCGAAGTTAGTTGCTGGGGGCACAGATCCGATGGCGATTCGTTGGGCTCTTATGGAAAGTCATTACTCAACTGACAGATCATGGAATGACGAGCTTCTCTCAGATTCTGCGCATTGGATTATTCGACTCCGCCGAGCACTTTCAATGATGGAAGTGGCTGATACAAATGCAGTCATCACTGAAGTCATCGCGGCGCAATCCGAGAACCTCAATACTTCACGTGCACTCGCAGCGGTAAAGAACTGGGTAGTCGCCAGCGAAGAAGGATCTGATGGCGGAATAGCGGGAGAGCTTTCACGAGCTCTCGATACAGTTTTGGGACTTGCTCTCTAATTTTCGTTTGAGTTATTTTGACGACGCAAGAATCGCTCAACTTCACGAGCTAACTCTTCGCCCGAGTCATCACTGAGTTGATCCGCATCTTTACTCTCTTCAAGAGATTTGATGTACTCCTCAATATCGGAATCTTCTTTGACCATTTCATTTACTGCGTTCTCCCATTGGTGGGCAAGTTCAGGAAGGTCACCATGTGGAAGATTGATCTCTAAGAAATTTTCTATCCCATTGATAAGAGCGAGTGTTGCCTTCGGTGAAGGCGTTCCATTTGCGTAGTGGGGAAGAGCAGCCCACAACGCGACAGCATCAATCCCGCGCTTCACGCAGGCATCTTGAATCACTGCAAGGATTCCAGTGGGGCCCTCATAGCGACTTATTTCGACACCTAAACGTGTTGCAATCTCAGGATGAGCACCTGTTCCTGAAACAGGAATAGGTCGCGTGTGTGGGGTATCAGCCAACATAGAACCGAGTGAGATAACCAGACTTACTTCAAGATCATCAGCTAAGTCGAGGAGTTCGGCTGCAAATGTGCGCCACTTCATCGATGGTTCTATGCCGCGAACAAGTACTAAGTCACGATCGCCATCAGGATTTCGCACACCAAAAACTTGAAGACCTGGCCATGTAAGGCTGCGAATCATTGAGTCATCAACGAGAATGATGGGGCGATTTACTTGAAAGTCATAGAACTCTTCAGAATCAATCTCTGCGATAAGTTCTGCCGGCACGTCCGCATTCACCGTTGCAAGTAGATGAGTAATCGCTCCAGTTGCTGCCTCACCGGCATCGCTCCAACCGCCACAGGCAATAATCATGATGGGGTTGCGGAGGTGAGGTATCTGGTGAATCTCCATAAGGACCACCTTACGGTAACCTCCTCTCCGTGACGAGTCAGCAACGTTCTCTTCGTAAGCGTGATGGTCTTCTGCGTGCCGCAATGGCAGAGCGCGTCATCATTGCCGATGGCGCCATGGGAACAATGCTCCAGGCAGCGAATCCATCGTTAGATGATTTTCAAAATCTTGAGGGTTGCAACGAAATCCTCAATATCACCCGTCCCGACATTGTTCGTTCAGTGCATGATGCTTACTTGTCTGTCGGTGTAGATGCGATTGAAACTAATACATTCGGGGCCAACTGGGCCAACTTGGCTGAATACAACATTGAAGATCGAATTTACGAATTGGCATTTGCTGGTGCAAAGATTGCACGTGAAGCAGCAGACGCATTTAGTACGCCCGATAAGCCACGCTTCGTTCTTGGCTCACTTGGGCCCGGCACGAAATTGCCAACACTTGGCCATACAACATATGCCCACCTCAAATCAGCTTATGCAATCGCATCGCAAGGCTTAGTTGATGGGGGAGCAGACGCTCTTCTCATTGAAACTACTCAAGACTTGCTTCAAGCAAAGGCAGCGGTCAACGGTGCGCGTGAAGTTCTTGAAAAAATTGATCGCGATGTTGTTCTGATTGCGCAAGTAACAGTTGAAACAACTGGAACGATGCTTCTTGGTTCGGAAATCGGCGCAGCGCTCAACGCCCTTGAGCCACTTGATATCGACCTCATCGGACTTAACTGTGCGACAGGTCCTGCAGAAATGTCTGAGCACCTTCGTTATCTCTCCAAGAATTCCAAGGTCGCCATCTCAGTAATGCCGAACGCTGGTCTTCCAATCCTTGGGCCAGATGGTGCAACGTATCCACTTGATCCAGAAAACATGGCAATCGCGCTACAAGGATTCGTTTCTGATTACGGTTTAACTCTCATTGGTGGTTGCTGCGGAACAACTCCGGCTCACCTTGCAGCAGTCGTGGAAAAGATCTCAGGTTCTCCAATCTCGGCACGCACAGTTACTGCAGAGCCAGGCGTTTCATCCCTCTACCAATATGTACCGCTTGAGCAAGATCTCTCATACCTGGCCATTGGTGAGCGAACTAATGCCAATGGTTCTAAGGCTTTTCGTGAAGCTCTCGTTGCAGAAGATTGGCAGAGTTGCGTTGAGATTGCCCGCGATCAGATTCGTGACGGTGCGCATCTTCTCGATCTCAGCGTTGACTATGTAGGACGTAATGGCGCAAACGACATGCGCGAGATTGCATCACGTTTTGCAACTGCATCAACACTTCCCATCATGCTTGATTCAACGGAACCTAATGTTTTACAAGCAGGACTTGAATCACTCGGTGGACGTTGCGTCATTAACTCTGTTAATTATGAAGACGGCGATGGACCCACATCACGTTTTTCTCGCATCATGCCTCTTATTAAAGAACATGGTTCAGCAGTTGTTGCTCTGACAATTGATGAAGAAGGACAAGCGCGCACCGCAGAGTGGAAACTCCGTGTTGCGCGCCGTTTGATTGAAGATCTCACCCGTAACTGGGGGATAGCAACAGGCGACATCATGATCGATACGTTGACTTTTCCTATCGCCACAGGGCAAGAGGAAACTCGTCGTGATGGCTTAGAAACAATTGAAGCTATCCGTACTCTTAAACTTGAATATCCTGAAGTTCAGACAACACTCGGTGTCAGTAATGTCAGTTTCGGTCTCAACCCTGCTGCCCGTGTAGTTCTTAACTCTGTTTTCTTGCATGAATGCGCACAGGTTGGACTTACATCTGCAATCGTCCATCCTTCGAAAATTATGCCGATTGCTCGTATCGAACCCCGTCAATTGGAAGTTGCTCTTGATTTAATTTATGACCGTCGTACATTCGATGGCGATCAATGCACATACGACCCACTCTCTGAATTCCTTCAGCTTTTTGAAGGTGTTGAACTCGCTGCTACTCGACAAACTCGAGCAGCAGAACTTGCAGCACTTCCATTGGAAGAACGCCTTCAGCGCCGCATTATTGATGGTGAAAAAGTTGGACTGAATGAGGATCTCGATGAAGCAATGTCCCGCAACATTAAGCCTCTAGCGATCATCAATGACTACCTACTCGAGGGCATGAAAGTTGTTGGCGAGCTCTTCGGTAAGGGTGAGATGCAGTTGCCATTCGTTCTCCAAAGCGCAGAAGTTATGAAGACAGCTGTTGCCTATCTCGAACCATTTATGGAGAAGGCCGACGAAGGTGGTCGGGGCACAATGTTGCTCGCAACCGTTAAGGGCGATGTTCACGATATCGGCAAGAACTTGGTCGACATCATCTTGTCGAATAATGGTTATCGTGTAGTAAATATTGGAATCAAGCAGACCGTAAATCAGATAATCGATGCAGCACTTGAAAACAATGTGGACGCTGTTGGCATGAGCGGTCTCCTGGTGAAGTCCACAGTTGTGATGAAAGAAAATCTTGAAGAAATCACATCTCGTGGCCTTGATCAGAAGTGGCCAATCGTTCTCGGAGGCGCAGCGTTAACCCGTGCATTTGTCGAGGAAGATCTCTCAGCAATCTTCCCAGGGGAAGTTCGTTACGCACGCGATGCATTTGAAGGACTTCGTTTAATGGATGCAATCATGGCTGTTAAGCGCGGCGAGCCAGGAGCAGCGTTGCCTGCACTGCGCGAGCGACGCGTTAAGGCTGTCTCACGTAACGCTGATGTTGATGTCACCGACACAACCCGAAGCGACGTCGCAATAGATATCGATATCCCAGAAGTTCCATTCTTCGGTTCACGAATCGTTAAAGGCATTCCTCTTGCAGATTATGTGGGCATGCTCGATGAACGTGCACTCTTTGTCGGGCAATGGGGCCTCAAGGGAGCTCGTGGCGAGTACGAGAAGATGGTGGAAGAAGAAGGTCGTCCACGTCTACGTGCGCTGCTCAATGAGGTTCAATCTCAGGGATGGCTAGAAGCGGCGGTAGTCTACGGATATTTCCCATGCGTAAGCGAAGGAAATGATTTAGTCATTTTGCATCATGAAGGTCCGTTGAAGGGTCAAGAGCGCACACGTTTCTCATTCCCACGTCAGCGTCGTGATCGCAGATTATGTATCTCTGACTTCTTCGCTTCACGTGAATCTGGCAAGGTTGATGTTGTTGCCTTCCATGTTGTGACGATGGGTAACACTGTCAGCCAAGCGGCAAATAAGTTATTTGAAGCTAACGACTATCGTGAATACCTCGAACTCCATGGTCTATCAGTTCAACTTACGGAGGCTCTTGCCGAGCACTGGCATGCACGTGTTCGCGAAGAGATGTCAGTGCGAAATCTAGATGCACCAGATCTTCAAGGAATCCTTGATCAGGGCTATCGTGGTTCACGTTATTCATTCGGATACCCAGCATGTCCTGATATTGAGCAACAAGTTCAGTTATGCGAGCTTCTTGAACCAGAACGCATCGGCGTCAAATTATCTGAAGAGTTTCAATTGCACCCTGAGCAATCAACCTCTGCCATTATCGTTCACCACCCAGAAGCGAAGTACTTCAACGCTAATTAATTAGTTATGAGCCGGGCAGATGTTCTTAAAAGAACACCAATCGCATAGGCGGCTCTTCTTGGGCGGGAAGAAATCGGTATCGATAGCAGTCAGAATCTCATCGCCGATATTCTTCACAATTCGCTCAGTTGCTTCTAGCTCTTTCTCAGTTGGAGTGCTTTTTACCGTACCACCATTTCCGAGATAGAGGAGTTGAAGCAAGCGAGGAAGTACGCCTTCATTGCGCCAATAGAGGAGTGCATAGATGCGTAACTGAAAGAGCGCCTTCTCTTCCCATCCAGGTTTTGGAGACTTGCCCGTCTTGTAGTCAACAATGCGCACCTCACCGGTCGGAGCGATATCGAGTCGATCCACATAACCATGAAGATAGATCTGTTCGGTGAAATCCTTCTCGAGATGGAGCTCACGAAAAGTAGAATCAAATGTTGTCGGGTCTTCAAGAGTGAAGTAGGTTGCAAGAAGTGATTCTGCGCGATCCATCCACTCTTTTTGATCAGTCACTAATTCTGCAAGTTCTGGCCTCTTCTCTAACTGCTTCTGCCATGCAGTCGGAAGAATTGACGTTGCTGTTGCATGGTTGCGATCAACGCGTGGGAGTTCGAAGAGATCTTCTAGGACAGAGTGCACCAGTTTTCCACGTTCGGCATCGAGGCTGATTTCTTCCGGAAGATTGAGAATTGCGCGGTACTTATAGAGCTGCGGGCAATTAGTGAAGTCATTGACACGGCTAGGGGATAGGCGCAGTTGTTCCATATCGCGACCTTAGCGGCGAATATGACGGCTCTTTGAGATATCTCGCCTAAGATGCTCCCGTGTCTAATGATGAGAACCATGGAAGCGGCTACTTTAAAGCGGGAGATCGCATTCAACTGACCAACCCCAAGGGAAAGCTCTATAGCTTCACAATCACGCCAGGTAAAGAGTGGCATACCCACAAGGGATGGATCGTTCACGATGAACTCATCGGTCTTCCTGAGGGATCGGTAGTCAGCACAACAGCTGGTTTGAAGTTCACTGCTTTCATTCCATTATTGGCAGATTACGTTCTATCGATGCCGCGCGGTGCAACAATTGTCTATCCAAAAGATGCGGCGATGATTGTTGGTGTTGCAGATGTCTATCCTGGAGCGCGGGTGCTTGAAGCCGGTGTGGGTAGCGGTGCTCTTACTCTCTCATTACTGCGCGCTGTTGGTAGTGAAGGTTCTGTCCATAGCGTTGAACGTCGAGATGATTTTGCAAAGATTGCATCGGCAAATGTTGAAAACTATTTCGGCGCAACTCCATCCAACTGGCGCCTTGATGTTGGCTCGGTTCAAGAGCAGGTTTTTGATCAAAAATATGACCGCGTAATACTCGACATGCTTGCTCCTTGGGAGTGCGTTGCGATGGCCGCGGATGTATTGCGTCCGGGCGGCGTCTATCTCGCATACGTTGCAACAACGACTCAGTTATCAGCAACTGCAGAGGCGCTCAAGGAAGATGGACGATTTACTGAGCCAGAGAGCTCCGAAACAATGGTTCGCGGTTGGCACCATGAAGGACTTGCGGTGCGCCCGCAGCAACGCATGATTGGCCACACAGGTTTTCTCATCATGAGCCGTCGTATGGCTCCCGGTGTAGATGTCCTTCCTCGTCGACGTCGACCAGCAAAGGGCGCTTACGGTGGCAACGAAGAGTGAGAGACTTGTTAATTTAACAATCGCACTGCTGTCTACAAAGCGTTATCTGACCAAGGCTGAGATATTTTCTAAGGTCACCGGTTATGAGGGCACGGCGGAGTCAAAAGATCGTATGTTCGAGCGTGACAAAGATGAGCTGCGCAAACTTGGAATCAATATTGAACTCGGAACTTTCGATCCACTCTTTGAGGACGAAGCGGGCTATCGCATTAAGCCAGAATCCTATGCACTCCAATTACACGATCTCGATGCAACCTCAGTCGCTTTATTGTCACAAGCATCGCGACTCTGGCGAGAAGCAGCTCTCAGTGAATCAGCCCAAAGTGGTCTTCAGAAACTGAAGGGCTTAGGTATTGATTCTGACGTTGACGCTGTTGTGGATTTATCCTCATCGGTTCAATCCACACCTGAACAATTACCCGATCTCATTGAGGCAACTACAGAACGACGCAAAGTTTCTTTTGATTACCTTGCATCAGACCTTTCAATCGCGGCACGAACTGTTGAGCCATATCGCATCTCTAATTCACGTGGATATTGGTACTTAATAGGTCGCGATTGTGATCGCAACGCGATTCGTACATTCCGTGTGGACCGCATCCGTTCTGAAGTTTCCACCGTCGGCGTCGTCGCCGCCTTCGAAGTCGATATTGATGCCCTGGATGCAGAGGAACATTCTTTCGATGAGAAACTCCAGACTGCGGTGATCGCTCTGCGAAAAGGCAAGGCTCCTCAAATGCGAACCGGTGTTCAAGTAACTGAAATTGATGCAGATTGGGATCGAGTAGAGGTTCTCTATAAGAGCAGCGAAAATCTCATCCAGCGCATCCTTTGGTATGGCACAGATGCCAAAATTCTTGAACCACATGATTTACAAAGTGATTTGATTCGTCGCGTAGAAGAGGCGGTAGAACTTCATGGCTAAGATGACTGCGCCGATTCAACAGGTCTCTCGTTTACTCGATCTCGTTCCCTTTCTTTCAACACACTCATACATCTCTGTTAAAGAGCTTGCAGATGAGTTCGGAGTGACTGAAAAGGAAATCTCTAAGGAACTCGTCGCGCTCTCGTTCTGTGGCTTGCCCGGACATTTGCCAGATGACTTATTAGACGTTTCATTTGAATCTGGTTTTGTAACAATCAATAACCATGAGATTCTTGATATTCCCCGCGCTCTTACCAATCTTGAGGTCGCATCTCTTCTGATCGGTCTAGAAATCATGAAGGATTCATTAACGCCGAGCGATCAAGAGTTAGGGGAGAAGATTAATCAACTAATATCTCAGCTCAGCGCTCTCGTAGGAAGCGCCCTTGAGATCGAGGAAAATCCCATCTCTGCACATGTCGCTCAAGTCCAACGTGCTATTGCATCTCGCAGTTCTCTTCTTATTGACTATGAGTCTGCGCTTAGTGGAGAAGCGTTGTCCCGCACAATTGATCCGCTCTCTATGTATATCGAGCATGGACAGACATATGTGAGCGCCTTCTGCTACCTCGCATCTGGCTATCGAAATTTCCGCATGGATCGCATTACCTCCATTACGGATACGAAGACACCTGCCCGAGATCACAATGGGGAAGGAGCGCAAGAAGGGAAAGAAGTCTTCACTCTCGCCCTCCATGGACGTGCTCGCTCTATCGCCGAATTCCTGGGAGAAAAGATCCCTGCCGGTTCTGATGAAATTCACATCCAAGCATTTTCATCCACCTGGGTAGAAAAGACCGTTGTGAGCTTTGCTCCTGATTTATCGCTCGTTTCACCCGCACATATGCGCTCTGACATCCGCACTCGTGGCGAAAAAATCCTCGCCCTTTACCGCTCATAGAGCCACCTTTTGCGATAGCGTTTGCCCGTACAGAAGCCCTGACTGATCACAGCGGGGCACCTTTTTAAGCCCAAGGAGTTATCGAGATGCCATTTCTACGCGAGCCAAGCCATATCCTCTTGCTTCTCATCGTCGTCACAGTTCTCTTTGGAGCTAAGCGTCTTCCAGATTCAGCTCGTTCACTCGGTCGTTCAATGCGCATCTTCAAGTCAGAGATGAAAGAGATGAAGGACGAAACAACTGAGAAGCCAAAGAACGACGACTCTTCAGAGAAGTAACCCCATATGGCGACCTCCAATGGCGGTCGCATGCCGCTTATCGAACATCTACGCGAGCTGCGCCGTCGAGTAGTTAAATCATCCATCGCAGTGATGGTGGGTTTTGCTGTCGGCTGGGCTCTTTACAACCCAATCATCACAAAGCTGGCTGAACCTGTCTGCGACTTAAAGAAAGCTCAAGCAGAAGGTGCCACACATTGTGGCTCTCTCTACATCAATGGCGTTCTAGGACCTCTCAATCTTCAAATCAAAGTCGCGCTTCTTACTGGTGTGATTCTCATGGCGCCTGTCTGGCTCTACCAACTGTGGGCATTTATCGCGCCAGCATTGCATCGAAAAGAGAAGCGCAATTCGATTGCATTCTTTGCTGCAGCAACTCCATTCTTTGCAGCAGGTGCAACTCTTGGTTACATAGTTCTACCGGTTGCGATTCGCGTTCTCTTTGGCTTTACTCCTTCAGCGCTTTCTAACTTAGTAAAGTTCGATGATTACCTGGATTTCGTGTTGCGCATCATTCTTCTCTTTGGAATCGCATTTGAGCTTCCAGTTTTTCTCGTAACTTTCAACGCAATCGGCTTTTTAAGCGGTAAAGCCATCTTGAAACCATGGCGTATTTGGATCTTCGGCATCACGCTCTTTATTGCTGGGTTCACGCCAAGTGCCGATCCTCTCTCAATGCTCCTTCTGGCCGTTCCACTCATCTCTCTCTACTTTATGGCTGGCGGAATTGCGCTGCTCAATGATCGTCGAAGAGCAAAGCGATTCTCTGCAAGCGAAGGCGGAGAAGGAGCAATTTCTGCTCCGGCAAAGATTGATCCAGCAGCACCTATCGACTCCACTGATTCTTGAGGAGGGTAGAAGGAATGTGGCTCGTCGTTATCAATCCTCAATCTGGCAACGGACGAGGTGCTTCTGTAGCACAACGTACTACTGATTATCTCTCTCGCAATGGAATACATTTCAAGACTTTAATAGCAGAATCAGCTGTAGGTCTCACTACGGCGCTTGCGGCTGAATTAGATACTGGCTCAACGCACGCCGTCATCGCGGTCGGGGGAGATGGTCTTGTACATCTCGTTTTGCAACAGTGCGTACCGCGACATATCCCGTTTGCAGTAGTTCCAGCAGGTACTGGAAATGATTTTGTCCGCACCCTTGGTTGGTCTCTCGACAATATTGAGCCTATGTTGCAAGTGATAACGTCAACAGAACCACAACCTATAGATCTTGGAAACGTTGACTCTGAATGGTTTGGCGCAATCCTTTCGACAGGTTTTGACTCAGTGGTGAATGAGAGAGCAAATCAACTTCGTTGGCCTAAGGGGCCTCAGCGTTACAACGTTGCAATTGCTGCTGAACTGCCTCAATTTGAACCAATTGAATATGAAATTACAGCAGACGGGAATACATTTTCAACTAAGGCGATGTTGATTGCTGTAGGAAATGGAAAGTCATATGGGGGAGGAATGAACATCTGCCCTCAAGCTCAAATGCATGATGGTCTCTTCGATATCGTGATTCTCAAACCAGTAAGTAAATTTGAATTTCTTCGTACATTTCCAAAGGTCTACTCAGGTTCACATCTGAGTCACCCTGCAGTGATGTCAATGCGCGCAAAGAAGATCGCCATCTCAGCAAAGGCTGTTGCTTATGCGGATGGGGAACGAATTGGTCCGGCACCTATATCTGCCGAATGTGTAAAGGATGCGGGTCTGACATGGATTCTATGACAACACCCGCAGAGCGTTACGCCGCTGCAAAGAAACGAAGTTCTCATCCGCTGACAAATGACTTTATAGCCCAATTTGACTTTGGTTTTGATGATTTTCAAATTACGGCTTGCCAGGCTGTTGAAGATGGTCGAAGTGTTCTCGTGGCAGCTCCTACAGGTGCTGGCAAGACAGTAGTCGGAGAATTTGCTGCCTTTAGCTCACTAGCCCGAGGTAAGAAGTGCTTCTATACAACACCTATTAAGGCACTTTCCAACCAGAAGTTTCATGAGTTTGTAGAGCGATTTGGTGAAGAACGCGTGGGACTTCTTACAGGAGATACCAATATCAACTCTGATGCTGAAATCATGGTGATGACTACCGAAGTCCTGCGAAATATGTTGTATGCCAACTCTTCAACTCTTCTTAATCTTGGCGCTGTCGTGATGGATGAAGTGCATTACCTTGCAGATAAGTTTCGTGGCGCAGTCTGGGAAGAAGTTCTTATTCACTTGATGGAGAGCGTCCAGGTTATTTCCCTCTCTGCAACAGTCAGTAACGCTGAAGAGTTCGGTGAATGGCTCGGTGAAGTTCGCGGCGAGACTGATGTGATTGTTAGTGAAATCCGTCCTATCCCGCTCTATCAACACGTCCTCATAGGCAGTCGTCTCATCGACCTATTCTCCGAACCAGGCAGAGTAAATCCAGAAATTCTGGGACTAGAGCGCCAGGCGATGAAGCGGGTACGTACGCCACGTCATCGCGGAGAACGATTCTCTGATGATGGATTGCGATTAAGTCGCGATGAGGTTATCGAGAAATTGCAGCGAGAAAGTCTCTTACCTGCAATTACATTCATTTTCTCGCGCGCTGGATGCGATGCCGCAGTAAAGCAATGTCTGCAAGCTGGCATCAAACTGACCAACGCTGAAGAAAGACTTGAGATCATTAATACAGCGACTCGGTACACCCAGAATATTGCTGAGGAAGATCTAGAAGTTCTTGGATATCGCGAGTGGCTCTTAGCGCTCGAGCGCGGCATCGCAGCTCACCACGCTGGCCTGTTGCCATCCTTTAAAGGTGCAGTAGAAGATCTCTTTCAACGCGGACTTGTGAAGGCAGTCTTTGCAACAGAGACCCTTGCACTTGGAATCAATATGCCAGCGCGCACTGTTGTACTTGAAAAACTAACAAAGTGGAATGGGGAAGGACACGTATCGATTACACCAGGGGAATACACCCAATTAACTGGTCGTGCCGGTCGACGCGGTATTGATATTGAAGGCAATGCTGTTGTCTTGTGGTCACCAACAGTTGACTCAGCAACCGCGGCAGGATTGGCATCAACTCGCACTTATCCACTCCGTTCATCTTTTACGCCGTCATACAACATGTCCATTAACCTCATTGCACGATTCGGTCGCGAGAGAGCACGTACAAGTCTGGAATCATCTTTTGCACAATTCCAAGCGGATCGCGCAGTAGTGGGTCTTGTTAAGCAGATTCGCAAGAACGATTTAGCTGCACAGGAACAATTAGAGTCCGCTGTATGCCACCTCGGTAATTTTGAAGAGTACACAGCAATTCGTTTAGAGATTAAAGATACGGAGCGCCTCCTCAGTAAGCGCGACGGCCGTCGCACATTTGATAATCGCCAGCGCCAACATATGGAGAACGAGCTCGATAAGTTGCGCCGCCAGTTGCGCCAGCACGATTGTCATTCTTGTAATGATCGTGAGACACATGCACGCTTTGCAGAGCGCGCGGCACGTCTTAATCGTGAATCAGCTGGCCTTCGTGAACGTGTTGAAAATCGCACACACGTTATTGCGAAAACTTTCGATCGTATCTGCGACGTTCTGACGCACCTTGGATATATTGAAGGCGAGAAGCCTCTAGAGCAAGGAAAGATTCTTGCAAAGATTTATGCAGAATCAGATTTGCTCCTAACGGAGATGATCCGAAACGGTGTACTCGATAAATTGTCCGCGCCTGAGCTCGTTTCAGTAGTTTCCTCTGCGATCTATGAAAGTCGGGGCAGCGAGAATTACTCGCCGAAGATGCCGCACCAAAATGTTGCGAACGCTCTTGCTTCCATTGCAAGTATTTGGGCACAACTTGAAAGCATTGAAGAAGATTTCGGAGTTAAAACCCAGCGCGAACCAGATTTCGGATTTTGTTTCGCCTCTTACAAGTGGGCAAGTGGCCATTCGCTTTCACATATCCTTAAAGGCAGTGATATGACGGTGGGAGATTTTGTACGCAACATCAAGCAACTCATTGACTTGTTGACTCAAATTGGTGGCGCATCAGAGCAGCTTCGCCCCACATGCCGCGAAGCAATCCGAAAGATCGACAGGGGAGTGGTCTCCTATATGCTGGGTGAACTATGACTTTAATCCTTCTTGATAGCGCATCACTCTGGTACCGCGCGTACTACGGAATGCCAGATACTTTGCTGTCTCCGGCCGGTATGCCAGTTAACGCTATTCGTGGTTATCTTGATATGACTGCACGCTTGATCACGATGTATTCACCCAATCGCATTGTTGCCTGCATTGAAGGCGATTGGCGCCCAACATGGCGCGTCGAACTCTTTCCTGATTACAAAGCAAATCGCTTAGAAGATGGCAGCGAAGAAGAGGAAGAGCCAGAGACACTCACTCCGCAGATTCCAGTACTACTTGATCTCATTGATGCATTTGGAATTCCAATGGTCGGAGTTGACGATTACGAAGCCGATGATGTGATGGCTACATTTGCTGTTCGCGAGAAAGGGCCGATTCGAGTCGTTACCGGCGATCGCGATCTCTTTCAAATGGTTGACGACAAACGCGATGTAAAGATTGTTTACCTTGCACGCGGAATCTCTCAACACGATTTAGTTGATAGTAAATGGGTCGCGGAAAAGTATTCAATTCCCGGAGATCGATATGCCTTGTTTGCAATGTTCCGAGGTGACCCATCAGATGGCCTACCAGGCGTAAAAGGAATCGGCGAAAAAGGTGCTGCCTTGATTGCCAATCACTACGCCACAGTTGAGGAAGCTCTCGCTGGTGCTCGTGCAGGCGATGCGGCACTTCCTGCAGCCCTTGCAAAGAAAATTATCGCAGGGGAGGAGTACTTGAAAATCGCTCCCACTCTTGTACATTGCGCAAAGGATGTTGCTATTCCCGCAATGGATATTAAAATGCCATCAAAGCCATCAGATTTATCTTTGATTTATCAGATGAAAGAAGAGTATGGGTTAGGTGCAAGTGTGGATCGATTAATCTCGGCGCTAGGCTGGTAACGATGAATCCAGTTATTTTGATTCCGACCTATAACGAATCAGTTGCGATTGTTGAACTACTCTCCTCGCTCACAACTTTACATAATGTGCGCGACTTCGACGTGATTGTTCTCGATGACAATTCACCAGATAAAACCGCCGATATTGTCGATAATCTCAAACTCCCGTGGGTGCGTGTTCTTCGTCGTCCAGGTAAAGCTGGCCTGGGTGCGGCATATCGCGCAGGTTTTGCTGAAGTTCTTAAGGGAGCTACATATACACATGTCGTCACCATGGATGCTGATGGTTCGCACAGAGTTGAAGATTTACCAGCAATGCTGGATGCGCCGCATAGCAATGAATTGTCGATAACTCTCGGAACTCGCTGGATGAAGGGTGGATCAGTCGTTAATTGGCCACTGCATCGCCAATTGCTGTCCCGCGCAGGCACTGCATATGCCCGAATTGCCCTTCGAATTCCATTGAATGATCTGACAGGTGGATTTCGAGTCTATTCAGTCGAACTACTGAAAAAATTGAATTTAACTCAAATGACAGCAACTGGATATTGTTTTCAAATCGAAATGGCGATGGCCAGTGATTTAGCTGGTGCATCTGCACGCGAAGTTCCCATTACATTTGTTGAACGCATCAATGGAGTATCGAAGATGAGCAAGGCGATCGTCGTGGAAGCTCTTTGGCAGACCACGCTCTGGGGCCTTTCTCGTGCGCTAAAGCCTAATGCCGATAAGTTACATTATGTAAAGTCAGAGTAATCTGACCCCACCCCGCTTCAGGCGTAATCAGAGACTGAGGCGCAGGAGCAGATCAAGTTTCTATCTCCATGAGCGCCATCGATACGAGCAACTGGCGGCCAGTACTTCATTCGAGAACCGATGATTTCGCCGGCGATAAAGCCCTCCAGAGGCGTTGGATAGCCACCCTTTTCGCGAGGGTAAGCCCTATTCCACTCGGTAGCTGTGACGGCTAACGCGGTATGAGGAGCATGGCGGAGAGGCGAATCTTCGATAGATGTCGTGCCTGCAATAACCTCATCGATTTCTTTGCGGATGGCGATCATCGCATCGATAAAGCGGTGAATCTCGGCGATATCTTCTGATTCCGTCGGCTCAATCATCAAGGTACCTGCGACAGGGAAGGACATCGTTGGCGCGTGAAAACCGAAGTCCATTAAACGCTTTGCGATGTCATCGACGGTGACGCCAGAGTCTTTTGTGAGGCCGCGGATATCGAGAATGCACTCGTGAGCTACTCGCCTATTAGCCCCTGTGTAGAGAACTGGATAAGACTTCTCTAAACGATGTGCAATGTAATTTGCAGACAAGATTGCAACTTGAGTTGAGTGAGTAAGACCTGACCCACCGAGTAAACGAATGTAAGCCCATGAAATCGGCAGGATACTTGCAGAGCCATATGGAGCAGCAGAGATTGGGCCAGGTCCTGTTGTAGGGCCAGCTAGTTCATCCAGTGGATGGTTTGGCAAGAAAGGTGCCAGGTGCGCGCGCGAGATAACTGGACCAACACCTGGTCCCCCGCCACCGTGTGGAATAGCAAATGTCTTATGGAGATTGAGGTGCGAAACATCCGCTCCAAACTTTCCAGGTTGAGCAAGACCAACGAGTGCATTGAGGTTTGCACCGTCTACGTAGACCTGCCCCCCAGCATCGTGCACAAGTCCACAAATTTCAGAGACTGCAGTTTCAAATACACCATGAGTTGATGGATATGTGATCATCAGTGCAGCAAGAGTTGATGCCTTCTCAGCAATCTTCGCCTTCAGATCATCGACAGAAACGTTTCCGTTTTCATCGCATTCAACTACAACAACCTTCATGCCTGCCATAACAGCAGAAGCCGCATTCGTGCCATGAGCACTAGAAGGAATAAGGCAGATATTGCGTGCATGATCACCGCGTGAATCGTGGTAATTTCGAATTGCGAGAAGTCCTGCGAACTCACCTTGCGAACCCGCATTTGGCTGAAGTGAAACTGCATCGTAACCAGTGATTGAAACAAGCCAATCAGATAGTTGCTTAATTAACTTACGTGAGCCAACTGTTTGATCGACAGGCGCAAAAGGGTGAAGTCCTGCGAATTCAGGCCAAGTAACGGCTTCCATCTCGGTGACAGAGTTGAGCTTCATCGTGCAAGAGCCGAGAGGAATCATTGTGCGATCGAGCGCCAAGTCGCGGTCAGCAAGGTTGCGTAAGTAACGCATCATTCCTGTCTCACTATGGTTAGTGTTAAAGACTGGATGCGTTAGATATGTTGATGTTCGCAGGAACGATGCAGGAATGTCATTTCCCGATTTCTCCGTGAGTCCGAGAATCGATAAAACCTTCGCAAAGATTTCTTCAGTTGTCTCTTCGTCGAATGAAACACGAATTTCTGTGGCGCTCACCTTTCTAAAGTTAATACCTTCAGCAACTGCCTTCGAATGAATTGCTGCAGCATCTTTCACATCTACCGTAACGGTGTCAAAGATAACGCCATTACGTGAAGATGAAGCGGCTTGAAGACGAGTTGCAAAATTATTGACGCGAGTTGCAATTGCCTTAAGTCCTGCAGGACCGTGATACATCGCGTAGAAAGCGCTCATATTTGCAAGCAATACTTGAGCAGTACAAATATTTGATGTTGCTTTATCGCGACGAATATGTTGTTCACGTGTTTGTAGCGCAAGGCGGAAGGCAGGTTTTCCGGTCGCATCAATACTCTGACCAACAAGTCGACCGGGCATTGATCGTTCTAGCCCGTTACGCACAGCAAGGAATCCAGCATGTGGTCCACCAAATCCCATAGGCACTCCGAAGCGTTGTGAGGTTCCGACTGCGATATCTGCACCCCACTCCCCTGGTGCCTTTAACAATGTGAGAGCGAGAAGATCTGTTGCGGCGATTACCAGTGCGCCTTGAGCATGCGCATACTCTGCAAATTTCGAGTAATCAATTACTTCACCAGTTGTATCTGGATACTGCAACAGCGCTGCAAAGAATTCTCCGTCATAACCGTCACGTGCAACATGGCCTGAATCAACTTCTACAACCGTGATGCCGAGTGGCTTAGCACGAGTGAGTACAACTGCCTTAGTTTGAGGATGAAGGTGTTCTTCAATGAGAAAGACCGCGCCCTCCCCCATCTTTGAAGCGCGACGAGCAAGTGTCATCGCTTCAGCAGCCGCTGTACCTTCATCGAGCATTGATGCATTTGAAATATCGAGCGCCGTCATTTCACAGATCATTGTTTGAAATGCAAAGAGCGCTTCTAGGCGACCCTGAGAAATCTCTGGTTGATATGGCGTGTATGCCGTGTACCACGCAGGATTTTCTAGAACATTGCGTTTGATAACTGGTGGAACAATCGTGCCGTAGTAACCGGTTCCGATCATTGAGTACAAAACTTTATTCTCGGCAGCGATTGAACGAAGCTCGGAAATTACCTCTACCTCGCTCTTGCCTTCACCGAGAGCATTTTCTATAACGCCATTGATGGCGATATTGGCAGGAACTACATCTGCAATAAACGATGAGAGGTCTGTGTAGCCAAGCGCATCGAGCATCGCACGCTCATCGGCATGCGTTGGACCAATATGGCGATCTTCAAATGAACGGCTCACGTGCATCCCCTTAGGTAGTTCTACTAGGGGAAATATATGGTGCGTAGGTGCGTATTAGGCGCCTTTAGCCTTGCGACGGAGCGAGAGTTCATCGTTACCTTCGCCACCAATAGCTTCACCATTAAACTCTCCAGCCAAGGTTGATAGTGATCCCTCAACTTCATGCCAGACCTTGCCAACAGCAATTCCAAATACGCCTTGTCCACCCATCAAGAGATCGACGATCTCGTCGGGGCTTGAACATTCGTAGATAGATGACCCATCGCTCATCAAGGTGATGCGTTCGAGTTCAACAACCCCGCGATCGCGAAGATGATCAACGGCAGTGCGAATATTTTGAAGCGATACTCCTGCATCAAGGAGTCGCTTAACAATCTTTAGGACCAAGATGTCACGGAATCCATAGAGTCGTGCAGAACCTGAACCATGCGCAGTACGAATTGATGGTTCAACTAGACCTGTGCGAGCCCAGTAATCGAGCTGGCGATAGGTAATTCCGGCAGCAGAGCAGGCGGTGGCGCCGCGATAGCCGATCTGAAATTCTTGTTCTGTCACGAGAGGGGGCTCGCCTTCAATATGGGGATGCGAGAAGGGTACAGTCGTGGTTGAGGGTTTTTCGGATTCGACACGCCCATAACCTCAAGTAGAGGTTTAAGGTTTACGCGAAGTCATCAGGGTTAATCTGATCGAGAAATTCGCGGAAGGCCTCGACTTCCTCCTCGCTCTGCGAGCCTGCTGGGATCTGAATCCCGGCGCTCTCCAGCAAGTCCTGGCTGACCAAGATATTAGTCTTGGTGCGAAGGGCTATGGCAATTGCATCCGATGGTCGTACCGAAAGAGGTGCCAACTCTTCCGTTGAATTTCTCAACTTGAGCTCTGCGTAGAAGATTCCGTCGCGCATCTCGGTGATATGAACTGCCGTCAAATCTGTAGAGGTAGCGGCAAGAAGATCGACGATGAGATCGTGAGTCAGCGGTCTCGCCGGAGTAAGGGCCTGTTGAGCAAATGCAATAGAGGTCGCCTCAACGGAACCAACCCATATTGGAAGGAAGGTCGTGCCTTCCATCTCCTTTAAGAGAACGATTGGTTGATTAGATGGCATCTCAATGCGGACCCCGACTACCTCAACCAGAGTAAACATTAGCGTGGACGGTTTAGACCGCTGCGAACCAACGATGCATGAAGACGTACAGAGAGAGCTGCAATTTCCTTCTGCACTTCCTCGGCGCGAGCCTTTGCCTCTGTCGACTTCTGACGTGTAAATGGAGTGATGACTTGTTCAATCAAACCAATTTCACGATCTGCTGCAGTTTTAAATGAACGCAAGTGGCGCGCTTCAATTCCAAAAGCTGCCATCTCTGCAACTGCCTTTGCAACAGATAGTGCATCAGCATCGTAGTGGCGACCGCGAAGCGTGATCAGACCAAATGACTCGAGTTCAACCAGCTGTGAATCTTCTACACCTGAGGCGTTGAGAAGCTCTTCACGAGATAGGCGCATCTCTGACTGCTCGCCAAATGTTGATGGGGCGATTTCACCGTCAACTGTTGCAAGTCCCAAAGTTGGACGCGGAACAGCTACTCCCTGAGGAGTTGGCTCTAGGCCGCGATCGAGCGCATCAAGGTTCTCCTTGATAACGCGAAGCGGCAAGTACTGGTCGCGCTGTGCCATCAATACATAGCGGAGGCGATCGAGATCGTTACTTGTAAATTTACGGTAGCCAGATGGTGTGCGCTGTGGCTCGATAAGTCCTTCAGATTTAAGGAAGCGAATCTTTGAAATCGTGATGTCAGGAAAATCTCCACGCAGTCGGGTCAATACTTCACCGATGCTTAAATATGCACGTGCTGGAACGCTCACTTACTTCTCCCCTGATGTTGATGTGCTGCTAATAAAGAGCATGTGGAATTTACCAATTTGAATCTCATCACCTGTCACCAAGTGATGCGATGAAGTTTGTACATTGTTGATGTATGAACCATTGAGGCTGCCTGCATCAGTGAATGTGAATCCACTCTCCGACTTTTCGATAGTTGCATGCGATCGTGAGACGGTGACATCATCGAGAAAAATATCGCTCGATGGTGATCGGCCGATTGATGCGCCCTCTTCAGTAATCAAGAATCGAGCTCCGCGAGCAGGGCCACGGTGGATAAAGACCATGGCATTTGCTGCACTTCCATTCATCACGCTCTGAAGGACTTCTTGCTCTTCAGGTGATGACTCAGAAATAAGGTTCTCAATCAGGGCGACAGGGGAAGAGTCGGCTACTGATCGAACCCCGAGATGGAGAGTCGTGGTGAGTTCATGAGATGGAACTGGCTTCTCCATGAATACTCCCCTCGAATGAAATCAACCGGGCGAAACCTAGTAAATCGGCTCACCTTCAACTTGAGGCTGACAGTAGAGAGTTGTTAAAAAATAATCAAGCCAGCCTTTAGCCGGTGATAGAACCATATTCGGACGCTGTGAGGAGGGTCGCAGGCTCTCCACTTATTGAGATTTCTGCAAGCCAGCCCGCTCCATATGGATCAGAGTTGACAAGTTCAGGGTTATTAGTCAACGCATCATTAATGGCGACAACGGTTCCTGTTACAGGTGAGAAGATTTCAGAGACAGACTTTGTTGACTCAACTTCGCCACAGACTTTATCTGCAACTACCGCTTCGCCAACCTTAGGCATCTGCACATAGACAATGTCACCGAGTGCACCTTGTGCGAAATCTGTAATACCCATGCGAATTGTTCCAGCGGTTGCAGTCTGAGCTACCCACTCGTGCTCTTTTGTGTACTGAAGCTCTGCTGGAATCTGTGACATAGGTAGTGCCTTTCAGCTATTGGATTGAGATGACGCGGTCAGATGTCTGCACTCTAATACTTTTGAGCGCTGTGAGGAAATATGAAACACCAGTAAGGAGATAGAGAACTGTTCCCCAAATGGTAAACGCCCATCCGAGGATGAATGCGAGTGTTCCAATCCATGAATCGCTCAAGGCGAGTAAGAGAAAAGGAAATGCATAGAGAAGATTGAATGTGGCAGCTTTACCGATATATGTCACCTGAAGTGGAGGTTGACCTTTACGGGTGAGAAGAATTGTCATCGCACCGAGCACGGCATCGCGAGCTAGTAAGAGAAGGATCACCCATAGCGGAATCGCACCGCGCATCGTGAGGACTATCAAGGTTGCAATGATGTAGATGCGATCAATTAATGGATCTGCCAGCTCACCAAAACGTGAGGTTTGGTTCCACATCCGGGCCAATTTCCCATCGAGATAGTCGGTAACTCCCCCGATAGCCAAGACAAAAATCGCCCATCCATCGGCCTCACGGCTTAAGG
>JBJTMX010000121.1:0-10645 GCA_046070745.1 Candidatus Planktophila sp. | reverse complement strand
CCATGGCCACCTTCGACTCCAAGCTCAGCGGAGTCCTCGGCGATAGGACAGCGAAGGCTTTTAAGGATTTCTTTGGTTACACAACCCTCGGCGATCTTCTCCATCACTTTCCTCGTCGCTATCTAGTGCGCGGCGAACTTTCAGATATTAAAGAATTACGAGAAGGTGACGAGGCAACGATTCTCGCCAAGGTCTACAGCGTTCAATCACGAAGATTCCAAGCCCGCAAGGGCACGATGCTTGAAGCGGTCGTTACTGATGGAACCGAGAAACTTTCTCTGACTTTCTTTAATCAGGCATGGCGCGAGAAAGATTTAAAGGTTGGAAGCCAGGGACTCTTCGCAGGAAAAGTCGGAGTCTTTAATACCAAGAAGCAGTTGACTCATCCTGACTACGAAATGATTCCTGATGGAAACGATGTCGATAGCGCTGTTGAAGGTTTCGCTAATCAATACATTCCAATTTATCCATCTACTGCAAAGCTGCCCTCGTGGAAGATCGCGCAGTGCATTGAATTAGCGCTGGCTGCACTCGATGACGTTGAAGACCCCATTCCAGCCGAACTGCTTGAGAAGAATAAATATCCAACAATTCGCCAAGCGCTCGTGCAGATTCACAAGCCTGAAGATCTCGATGCGGAAGAACTTGCGCGAGAACGCCTTACCTTTGATGAAGCGCTACTTCTTCAGCTCCTTTTGCTTAAGAGAAAAGTAGCGTTACGCGCACTCGACGCAGTGGCTCGCCCACATAAGCCAGGCGGATTGCTCGATGCATTCGATAAGACGCTTCCATTTGAGTTAACGGCGGGTCAGAAGTCAGTCTCTGCAGAGATAGCGGCAGATCTAGCTGCAAGCCACCCAATGCATCGATTACTTCAAGGTGAAGTTGGTTCTGGTAAAACGATTATCGCCTTGCGCGCAGCATTGACGGTTATCGATAATGGGGGACAGGTTGCACTTCTTGCACCAACTGAAGTCCTTGCAGCTCAACATGTACGCACATTTACAAAGTTGCTCGGAGGCCTCGCAGAAGGTGGAATGTTAGGCGCATCGGATATATCTACATCAGTTGTATTGCTTACCGGTTCACAGAATGCAGCAACACGTCGAGAAGTACTTGCGCAGATAAAGAGTGGCAGTGCTGGAATCGTTGTAGGCACACACGCCCTTCTGGGCGACACCGTTGAATTCCAAGAGCTGGCGCTAGTGATTGTTGATGAGCAGCATCGATTTGGCGTTGAGCAGCGTGATGCCCTCAAATCTAAAGCTGTAGTTACACCTCACTTACTTGTGATGACTGCTACGCCAATTCCAAGAACAGTTGCGATGACCATCTTTGGAGATCTTGATGTCTCCACGCTTCGCGAGCTTCCACTTGGTCGCCAAGTAATTACATCCCACCTTGTACCTGTCGAAGAAAAGCCGCACTTCCTTGAACGTTCTTGGCAGCGAGTACGCGAAGAAGTTGCACAAGGTCACCAGGTTTATATCGTCGCTCCGCGAATCTCGGCTGGAATTTCGGAAGATGCCGACTTCGAATTCCTTGAAGGAGAAAGTACGTCGCTTACTGCGGTGGAGGAGCTCGGGCCGGAACTTCAGAGTGGCGCTCTCAAGGGTCTGCGTATCGCGCCTCTTCATGGTCGCCAGAGCGCAGATGTGAAAGATGAAACGATGAAGGCATTTGCTGCCGCAGAGATCGACGTGCTCGTGTCGACGACTGTCATTGAAGTGGGTGTCGACGTCCCTAATGCAACGCTGATGATCATTATGGATGCCGACCGTTTCGGTGTTTCACAGCTCCACCAGTTGCGCGGTCGCGTAGGTCGCGGTACCTCACCAGGTCTTTGTCTATTGGTAACGAAGTCACTTCCTGACTCACCTGCGCGCGCTCGACTTGAAGCTGTGGCGTCAACAAATGATGGCTTTGAACTTTCACGTATCGATCTTGAGCAGCGGCGAGAAGGAGATGTGCTGGGTACGTCTCAATCAGGTTCACGTTCTCATCTGCGCTTACTTCGAGTACTGCGCGATGAAGCACTTATTGAAGTCGCTCGCAGCGAAGCTGAGGCGCTCATTAGTGCTGGTCTGTCTCAGCACTCCTTATTGGAAGCAGCGCTAACGAAATTAGAGTTAGATACAGCCACTGAATTTATTGATAAGAGTTAGGAGAAGAAATGCGCATCATTGCAGGAGTTGCAAAGGGTCGACCTATTTCAGCTGTGGCATCGGCCACCCGTCCGACATCAGATCGAGCTCGTGAAGCGCTTTTCTCATCTCTTGCCTCTGAATTCGGAGACTTCGAAGGACTTCGCGTTCTCGATCTTTATGCTGGAACTGGTGCGATTGCTCTTGAGGCTCTCTCACGTGGCGCAGCAATTGTTCATGCAGTTGAGAAAGATGAAGAAGCTGCGAAAGCTATTCATAGTAATTACGACAGCATTAAGAGTTCGCAATTCGCTGGAACTTTTCACTTGTACTCGATGGGCGCACATCGCTTTGTGGGGGATAAGGCTCAATATCAATATCACTTCATCTACATCGATCCGCCATACGATGTTGACGATATCGATGTCATTGAGACACTTGTCCAACTTCGCGAAAATGGATTTCTCCACCCTGATGCAATCGTCGCCGTGGAACGTAACTCGCGTACAAAAGAGATTTCGTGGCCTTATGGATATGAAGAGTTGCGAGTTAAGAATTACGGTCAAGCAACTATTTTCTATGCAATTCCGATGGCCGATGAGCCTGAAAATGGATAACTCGCCTTCTACTTGCTAGCGTTAGCCATATGAAGCGCGCCGTCTGCCCTGGATCTTTTGATCCCATCACTTTTGGGCACCTCGACATCATCGAACGCGCATCGAAGCAGTTTGATGAAGTCCACGTTACGGTCTTCGTTAATCGCAAGAAGGATGGCCTCTTCAGTATTCAAGAGCGCCTCGATCTCATCGCAGCAAATGTTGCCCAGTTTAAGAATGTCATCGTTGAATCAGGTGAGGGTCTCCTTGTTGATTACTGCAAAGAGAAAAGCGTCGATGTCATCGTCAAGGGCCTTCGTGCTGTCACTGACTTTGATTACGAACTTCAGATGGCTCAGGTTCATACACAAGCCTCTGGCGTAGAGACGATGTTCATGGCTACATCACCTACTCATTCCTTCCTTTCATCATCCATCGTCAAAGAGCTCGCGTATTACGGTGGGGATGTTTCTTCGATGGTTCCAGCAAATGTCAATGCAGCGCTTCAAGCACGTGCTGTATCCCGAGCAGGTAAGTAAGAGGACGGCGCACATGTCAATGGATTCAATTGAGAAGCTCAATTCAGCAATCACTATGGTCGAGGAAGCGCGAAGCGTTCCTCTTTCAGCATCATGCGTTGTCCATCGCGGAGAAATTTTAGAAATTCTCGAAGGCGCGCGCGAATATCTACCAAGCGATCTTCATGCCGCAGAACAAATTATCGCCGACCGCGATCGCATCATTGAAGAAGGTCGTGTTAGCGCAGAATCAATGATTGCAACTGCACGTGAAGATGTAGCACGCATGGTTGAGCAGACTGCGATTGTTCAGTCAGCCCGCGATGAAGCACAGCGCATCTTGGACGACGCTCGCGATATTGCTGCCCAAGAGCGCGAAGAAGTCGAGGCTTACATTGATGGCCGCCTTGCAACTCTTGAAGTAATTCTCAATAAGACTATGGAAGCTGTTGCGCGTGGTCGTGAGCGCCTAGAAGGTGCCAACGATAAAGATGTCCTTTCGCAGCTCAACTCAGATAATTAATTACGATGGCAACTAAGAAGCCTGCTAACGAGGGCGCATTCCTTCTCAATACTCATGAACTTCCACGTCGTGCGGGGGAGATGAAAGAGTACGAGCTCGATATTGCCGCGCCATTTCGCGTTGGAGTTCCATTGATTGGCGTACCTGAAGGCGACATCATTGAAATTGATGCGCGATGCGAATCAGTTACTGAAGGCATCTTGGTCACAGCAGATATTTATGCCGTTGCCATCGGCGAATGCATTCGATGCCTGGATCCGGTAGAACTTCCCGTCGATCGCACAATTCAAGAGCTCTTTAGCTATGAGCCAACGGACGATAAGGGTAAGAAGAACCGCAAGAAGGTCGAGGAAGAGGATGACCTCGACGAAGATGAGGCACTCTTTGTAGAGGGCGAGCAGGTCAACCTTGAGATCCCTATCCTTGATGCCATTATCTTGAGCCTGCCAGTCAACCCGCTCTGCGATGAAGAATGTATGGGCCTCTGCCCAGATTGCGGTGAGAAGTGGGAGTCCCTTCCCGAGGATCATGCCCATGATGTCGTCGATGCTCGTTGGGCCGGCCTCGGAGCCCTCGATTTGGGTTCTTCAGGCGAATAGGCGATACTTTCCCCATATCCGCTCAAGCCTGTAAGGGCAGAGCAGTCGAGTTAAAGGACGGTTACCGTGCCAGTACCAAAGCGAAAGATGTCTCGTTCAAAGACACGTTCACGTCGTGCGATGTGGAAGACAACAGCGGCATCACTTTCAAATTGCCCACAGTGCCAGCAGCCTAAGCTCAACCACACTGCTTGCCCTACATGTGGAACATACAACCGCCGTCAGGTTCTTGACGTCTAATTTGTATTCAGAACTCCTTCAGCAGATCGGCGCTGAGATTGATGCCGAGCTTCTGGAGTTAGCGTTCACTCATCGCTCATTCGCATATGAAGCAGGTTTAACTGCTACGAATGAGCGTTTGGAGTTTCTGGGGGACTCTGTCCTCGGAATGATTGTTACTGAAGAGCTCTATCGCAAATATCCTGATCTCGACGAAAGCCGTTTATCTCCACTTCGCTCTGGAATCGTCAACATGCGCGCGCTCGCAGATATTGCGCGCTCGCTCTCACTCGGTAAATACATCCGACTTGGGAAGGGCGAAGAAGTCACCAACGGTCGTGACAAGAATTCACTTCTTGCAGATGCGTTTGAAGCACTGATTGGCGCTCTCTACATTTCAACAGGTTTTGAAAAAACTTCGCAATGTCTTCTTGCTTTGGTGAGCCCAACAATTAATAGCGCCATGGCTATGGGTGCAGGACTTGATGGAAAAACTGCGCTGCAAGAGCTCGTTGCATCCCTTGGAAAATCAACACTTGAATACCAGGTCACTATGAGTGGACCAGATCACGATAAAAGTTTTGAAGCCACCGCGATTGTTGGTGGCGAGCCAGTTGCAACAGGCATTGGCAAGAGCAAGCGCGAAGCCGAGCAAGCAGCAGCTCGTAGCGCCTTTGCAATACTTTCCCCGCAACCATAAATAAACCCAAACCCTCAAGTTGAACTTGAACTGAGTCGCGTTTATATGTAAACCCATCTCTCGCGATAGGTTATCGCCGTGTATTTGAAGAGCCTGACCCTTAAAGGATTTAAATCCTTTGCATCTGCAACGACCCTTCGTCTTGAACCAGGTATCACCTGTGTGGTCGGTCCTAACGGTTCTGGAAAATCAAACGTTGTTGATGCGCTCACATGGGTAATGGGAGAGCAAGGTGCAAAGTCTCTTCGTGGCGGAAAGATGGAAGACGTTATCTTCGCCGGAACCTCAGGGCGCGCGCCTCTTGGTCGCGCAGAAGTCGCAGTAACAATCGATAACAGCGATGGCGCTCTTAATATCGATTACACAGAAGTAACTATCTCGCGCATTCTCTTCCGTAACGGACAATCTGAATATCAGATCAATGGAGAAGCATCACGACTTCTTGATATTCAAGAGCTTCTCTCTGACTCAGGTATCGGTCGCGAAATGCACGTGATTGTTGGTCAGGGCCAACTCGATGCAATTTTGATGGCAACACCTGAAGAACGCCGCGCTTACATTGAAGAAGCAGCTGGCGTCTTGAAGCACCGCAAGCGTAAAGAGAAGGCACTTCGCAAACTTGATTCAATGCAAGCAAATCTTGCGCGTGTAAACGACCTTACTGTTGAACTTCGTCGCCAGCTTCGCCCATTGGGTAAGCAGGCAGAGGTAGCGAAGAAGGCGGCAACAATTCAGGCTGATGTGCGTGATGCACGTCTTCGCTTGTTGGCCGATGATTACATCTCTTTCTCAAAGACTCTCGATGCTGAAGTAGCTGACGAAAACGCTTTGCGTGAGCGTCGCGCCGGCGTTGATGCAGAGCTCGATAAGGCTCGCAAGCGCGAAGAAGAGCTCGATGCACAAGCAGCATTTGAAACACCGCTTCTTATTTCAGCCCAAGATACTTTCTATGCGCTCTCAGGACTTCGCGAGAAGTTCCGTGGAGTTCAATCACTTGCCCAAGAGCGCTCACGCTTCCTTGCAGAAGAAGCGGAAGAGGCACGTTCTGCAGGCCGCGATCCAGAAGCGCTTGAAGCAGAAGCTGAATCGCTCCTGGAAGAAGAAGCAAAGCTCCGCCAAGAAACTGTTCAAGCTGAAGCCGCACTTGCTGCAGCAACAAGGAAACTTGCAGAACTTGAAGCAGCACTTAAGGCAGAAGAAGACACCATTGATGCAGCCCTTCGTGCGATTGCAGATCAGCGTGAAGGAACTGCACGCCAAGAAGGACACATTAAATCTCTCGCTGCACGACTTGAAGCAAACGCTGAAGAAATTGCACGTCTCACAACAGCGCGCACAGAAGCGCAGTCGCGCGTAGATCAAGCAAAGGCCGCATATAGCCAATTTGAGATGGAGATTGCAGGCGCCGATGCTGGCGAGCTCGGACTTGATTCGCAATTTGAAGTCGCCAAGAGCGCGCTCGAAACCGCAAAAAAGAAGCATTCAGAACTCGTAGATGCAGAGCGTTCATCAGATCGCGAACGAAACTCTGTTGAATCAAAGCTTGAGGCAATGCGTATTACATCTCAATCACGTGATGGTGCAGCTGCGCTCGTCCGTGATTCGCGTGGAGTCAATCTCCTCGGAAGCATCGCATCTTTAATTCAGATTGATAACGGCTGGGAGGCAGCAACAGCTGCAGCTCTCGGCACACTTGCAGATGCTGTTGTCGTTCGCGATCTCAACGCGGCAGTTACTGCACTGACAACACTTCGCAGCGAGAACCTTGGTCAGGCTGATGTTCTTGTCTACGAACCAGGAACACAATCATCGGCTCAGGTTCCAGGTCACCTCACTTCACTTCTCTCACATGTTCGCTCATCTGAGATCTCAGAGCTTCTCGCTCAGCTTCTCGCAAACACTGTTGTTGTTGAGAAAGCACGCGATGCAGAGAGCATCATCCGCGAAAACAAGAACCTCACTGTCGTTACTCGTGATGGCGATGTCATCACGGCTCATCGTGCGCGTGGTGGTTCGGCATCATCCAATTCGCTTGTTGAAATTCAGGCGCTTATCAATGGCCTCGAATCGCAATTGGAAGAACTCACACGTACATGTGACCGTCTTAAGTTTGAAATCTCTTCTGCTCAAACTGAAGTTGATGCCAAGCAGATTGACTTTGATGCAGCTCTTGCTCAGCTCAATGAATCCGATGCTCGCATTGCAGCACTGACAGAACAACTTGCTGTCTCAGGACAGAATATGAAGTCAGCAGCAGCTGAAGTCGAGCGCCTCACTCAAGCAATTGCAGAAGCATCTACGGCGAAATCACGCGATGAGAACGAACTCACTATTGCTCAATCACAGTTGGGTCAGCAAGGCGATATTGCAGAACCAGATCGCTCTGCCGCTGAATCACTTCGTGAAGAAGTTGCTGCAGCTCGTGCTGCCCAGATGGAGAGCCGTCTTGCAGTGCGCACATCTGAAGAGCGTGTCACTTCAATTGCCGCTCGTGCACAATCTTTAAAGGATGCAGCTAACGCTGAGCGCGAAGCATCAGAGCGAGCAGTGGCTCGTCGTGGCGCACGCGCACGTGGTGCTGTTATCTCACAAGCAATTGCAGAAGCTGCCTATGAGGCACTTATTAATATCGAGCGTTCGATTGCTGCAGCATCTGCAGAGCGTCAACGTCTTGAAAGTTCACGTAATGATCGCGATGCCGAGACAGTCAAGGTTCGTACACGTGGTCGCGAACTCACAGCAGAGCTCGAGCAGCTCACAACAAGTGTTCACCGTGATGAGATCGCACGTGCCGAACAACGCATGCGTATCGAAGCGCTCGAGACAAAGGCAGTTGAAGAACTCGGTATCGATATCCCAACACTCGTTGGTGAATACGGTCCTGATAAGGATGTCCCAACATTTGTTGAGACAGATGAGGGCGAAATCATCGCGACAGAACTCATTCCTTACCGCCGTGATCAGCAGGAGAAGCGTCTTGCCTCTGCAGAGCGCTCACTAAACTTGCTCGGCAAGATCAATCCGCTTGCTCTTGAAGAGTACAACGCACTTGAAGAGCGCCTCAAGTTCCTCGCTGAGCAGCTTGAAGATTTGAAGCGCACTAAGAAGGATCTCCTCGACATCATCAAGGAAGTAGATGAAAAGGTTCAGGAAGTCTTTATGGAGGCGTACACAGAAGTTGCTGCGCACTTCAAGGACATCTTCAGCCGTCTCTTCCCGGGTGGAGAAGGAAAGCTCTTCCTCTCAAACCCTGATGACCTTCTCAATACAGGTGTTGACGTAGAAGCGCGTCCACCAGGAAAGCGTGTCAAGCGTCTCTCACTCCTTTCAGGTGGAGAAAAGTCGCTGACAGCTGTTGCAATGCTCGTTGCAATCTTTAAGTCTCGTCCAAGTCCGTTCTACGTACTCGACGAAGTTGAAGCAGCGCTCGATGATGTTAACTTAGGAAGACTTCTCGGAGTCCTTGAAGAGATTCGAGAAAATTCACAGCTCATCATCATTACTCACCAGAAGCGCACCATGGAGATTGCTGATGCGCTCTACGGCGTCACAATGCGTGGAGATGGTGTTACTGAAGTTATTTCACAGCGCCTGCGCGAAACTGCTAACGCTTAAATAAAGGAGAGATCTCATGGGACTCTTCTCGCGCTTTGTATCTAAACTCAAAGGCGAATCCACTGCATCTGCCCTCGATTGGGATGAACTTTCATCGGAACTTCTTGCCGCTGATTTAGGTCCCGTACTCACTGAGAAGTTAGTTGCGGAAGCGCAGAAGATTAAGGGCGATGACGCTGAAGGTTCGCTTCGTGAAATTCTCATCACGCATCTATCGCAGAAATCTCGCGCACTTGCACCGGCAGCAAAGCCTGCTGTGATTCTCGTTGTGGGAGTCAATGGAGTTGGAAAAACAACTTCGGTTGCAAAGCTCGCACATTACTTGCAACAGCAATCGAACTCACTAGTTCTCGGCGCCGCAGATACCTTTCGTGCAGCAGCGGTTGAGCAGCTGACGACATGGGGCGCACGTGTAGGTGTTGATGTTGTTACCGGAAAGCACGAGGGTGAACCGGCATCAATTGCATTTGACGCAACAAAGCGCGGGGCTGAAAGCGGCGCCGACTACGTTCTGATTGATACTGCCGGGCGTCTGCACACTAAGAATGATTTGATGGCCGAACTAGGGAAGATCAAGCGGGTCATTGAAAAGACTGCACCTGTTGCCGAAGTTCTCCTGGTTATCGATGGCACCACAGGACAGAATGGTTTGATTCAAGCCAAACTCTTTAGCGAATCCGTGGATGTCACAGGCCTTATTGTGACCAAACTCGATGGAAGCGCCCGTGGCGGAGTTGCCCTTGCCATTGAGAACCAGCTCGATCTCCCGATTAAGTTCATCGGGACAGGCGAGGCAATCGGTGATTTTGCGCCCTTTGAGCGTGATTCATACCTTGATGGGCTCCTGCGGGATTAACATCCCTGAAACATTTGCCTCCTTTTTGTATCACCCCATTAACCCGTAAAGCCATCTGATGTAACCGCTGCATGTCACGTTACTCCCATCTCAACGGCGAGTTCTAATACTTCATATATGTAGGCGAGGTTTGTAAATGGGAGATTTAGTTCTCAATAGCGGTGATACCGCCTTTATCCTGATCAGTAGCGCGCTTGTGCTTCTGATGACACCTGGTTTGGCTTTCTTCTACGGTGGAATGGTTCGTACGAAGAGCGTTCTTAACATGATGATGATGTCGATGGTCACCATCGGAATTGTCAGCATTCTCTGGGTCATCTACGGTTTTGAAATCGCATTTGGTTATAAAGCAGAGTCTGCTTGGTATGGAAATTTCTCGCTTAGCGGACTTGGGGGAGTCGTCAATGACTTCACCAATAACGGTGGCGTCTATCCAATCCCAGTACTTGTCTTTGCAGCATTCCCGTTGATGTTTGCAATCATCACACCAGCACTTATCTCTGGAGCAATCGCAGATCGCACCAAGTTCATCTCATGGTCAATCTTTGTTGCTATCTGGTCAACAGTTGTTTATTTCCCTGTAGCTCACTGGGTATTCGCATTTGGAAACAAGGTCGGCGACACAGTGACAAGTACTGGTTACCTTGCAGGCAAGGGCCTCGAAGACTTCGCGGGTGGAACTGCAGTGCACATCAATGCAGGTGCAGCAGGTCTTGCACTCGCAATTGTTCTTGGAAAGCGCATTGGATGGCGCAAGGAATCAATGCGTCCACACTCATTGCCTCTCGTCATGCTTGGCTCTGGACTCTTGTGGTTCGGATGGTTTGGATTTAACGCAGGATCAGCACTTGCTGCAAATGGAATTGCAGGCCTTG
>JBJTMX010000120.1:0-10588 GCA_046070745.1 Candidatus Planktophila sp. | reverse complement strand
GGTTGGTTTCACCCCAAAGACCTCTCCTGCGATCGAAGCGTGTAAATCTTCCCCGGATTCAAAGGCTTTGATGAGGTTAGCATCGTTTGATAGATGAGCCATGATGCGCATTTCGATCTGGCTGTAGTCAGCGGTAAGAAGTGCGTCATAACCTTTGCCCGCGACAAAGGTGGCACGAATCTTGCGACCATCCTCCGTACGTACGGGGATATTTTGCAAGTTAGGGCCAACAGAGGAGAGCCGACCAGTAGCTGCAACAGTTTGAGCGAAATGTGTGTGTATCCGCTTATCGTCCGCGATTTCAGCAATCAAGCCATCGATAGTTGTCGCAAGTTTCTTGACTTCACGTATGCGAAGCAGGGATGCCAGTACGGGGTGGGCAGTCTTCTCAAAGAGCCAATTAAGAGAATCGGCATCGGTTGTGAAGCCTGTCTTAATCTTCTTAGTCTTAGGCAGACCTAGTTCTTCAAAGAGAACAACTTGAAGCTGCTTAGGTGAAGCAACGTTAAATTCATGACCAACAGATGCATGTGCCTTAGCCGTCTCTTCAGCAACTTCAGTTTCAAAGAGCTCGAGTAGGCGTGAGAGTTCCTTGGAATCAACTGCAACGCCACGGTTCTCCATCAGAGCAAGGAGCTCAGCAACTGGGAGTTCTAGCTTGGTGAAGAGGTCAGTAAGTCCGCGTTCGGCAAGATCGGTTTCTAGGTTCTTCTTGATATCGAAGTAGGCAACTGCTTGGGAAGCAAGGAGATTCTCCGGTGAAGAAGTGTCGAGAGGTGCGCCCCACTTATCGGCAACATCGCTGATGGATGATGCACGAACACCTGGGTTCACAAGGTATGCCGCGAGGTCAATATCGAAAGTGATTCCATTTAAGCCGTTAATGCGAGCAAGTGACTTACCGTCGTAGACAACCTTTGCAACGGAAGAGTCAGTAGCCCAATCCCCCATCGTTGAACCTTCAACGAGGAATACATCTTTGGCATTCAGTGCAACTGCGTATCGGAGAAGTTTCTCGTCTACTGATTCATTATTAAGAACGAAAGCCAGCGCAATCTCGCCCTCGTGCGCCGCAATCTTTGCTGACAAATCTTTTGCTGAGATGAAATCTCCTGCGACTGGTGCCCCAAAGAGATCGCCTTGAAGTTCATTTTCGGCCTTCTTCCGGCCCTTTGCTGGGGCAGATGATGTAGCAGCAATGGGCTTAAAGCGATCTTTGAGAGTTTTGAATTCAAGAGTAGTCAGTAGCGGATCAATCTTCTCGAGATCGATTCCCTTCCACTCCATTGCATCGAGTGCGAAGGTGATTGGAGCATCGTGAACTAGTTGTGTCAGCTCGCGGTTACGGATGACATTATCGATATTGTCGCGAAGAGCTTGGCCGACTTTGCCGCCGACCTTATCCACCTCAGAGAGAAAATTTTTGAGTGAACCATACTCAACGACCCACTTAGCGGCAGTCTTCTCGCCAACGCCTTGAATCGATGGCAAGTTATCACTTGGGTCTCCGCGTAGAGCTGCGAAGTCTGGGTACTGAGCCGGAGTCATGCCGTACTTTTCAAAGACAGCATCGGGTGTCATGCGAGCCATCTCGCTGACGCCGCGCTTTGGATATAGAACTGTCGTTTTCTCGTTGACCAACTGGAAACTGTCACGGTCGCCGGTGCAGATCAGAATTTCAAATCCATCCCGCTCGGCTTTCTTTGAAATCGTTGCAATCAAATCGTCTGCTTCATAACCTTCAAGTTGGAAGTGCTCGATACCGCAGCCATCGATGAACTCGTGAAGATATGACATCTGCGAACGGAACTCATCCGGAGTCGATGCGCGATTGGCTTTGTATTCGGGGAAAATCTCAGAGCGAAATGTCTTACGAGAAACGTCGAAGGCAACTGCAACGTGAGTTGGCTTCTCCTCCTTGATGAGCGAGATCAACATCGTGGCAAAGCCATAAATGGCATTGGTGTGCTGGCCCATTGCGGTGGTGAAGTTTTCGACAGGCAGCGCATAGAAGGCGCGATAGGCCATTGAATGGCCATCAATCAATAACAACTTCTTTGGCGCGCTCATGGCGGACATCCTATGTAACAAGTTAAGATTTCGAACTATGACGCAACCTGATTACTTGGCAATTTTGAAAGAACGTGGCTCTGGACTTCTCGATCAGAAGATGGGCATCGAAATTCTTGAAGCCTCACCGCAGCGCCTCGTAGCTCGTATGCCAGTTGAAGGAAATACACAGCCATTAGGACTCTTGCATGGTGGCGCAAATGTTGTCTTGGCTGAATCACTTGGATCTATTGGAACCGCACTTCATGCAGGTCCTGATCGAATGATTGTTGGCGTTGATATCAACGCAACTCATCACAAATCAGCGACAAAGGGATTTGTTACAGGTACTGCTACTGCAATTTCATTAGGTAAGACAATGTGCAGCTACCAAATTGAGATTGAAAATGAAGACGGGCAGCGCACATGCACTGCCCGTATCACCTGCCTCATTCTTGCGCAGCGTTAATTCTTAACCGCCTTAGTGGTGGCCCTTTTCTGCACCAGTTCCGAGGTATGCCTCGCGAACTGCTGGATCGTTAAGAAGGTCTGAAGCCTTAGCTTCCTTCACAACATTTCCTGTCTCGAGAATGTATGCACGGTGTGCGCGCTGAAGCGCCTGCTGTGCATTCTGCTCAACGAGAAGAATTGTTACGCCCTGCTTATTGATCTCTGTGATGATGCGGAAGATATTTGCAATCATCTGTGGAGCAAGACCCATTGAAGGCTCATCCAGTAGGAGAACCTTTGGACGTGCCATCAGTGCACGACCGATAGCAAGCATCTGCTGCTCGCCACCTGAAAGAGTTCCTCCAGCTTGAGAGATACGCTCCTTCAAACGTGGGAAGAGTGTGTAGACCTTCTCAAGATCTTCTGCCATCTCAGCCTTACGGTTGTGACGGTGGAACTTACCCATTTCTAGGTTCTCAAGAACTGTCATGCCAGGGAAAATTCCGCGACCTTCTGGTGCTTGTGAGAGTCCAAGGTCAACGCGCTTATGTGCGGGCACGTTAGAGATATCTTGACCGTCGAAGATGATCTGACCGCTAGATACTGGACGAAGTCCAGAGATGGTCTTGAGCATTGTTGTCTTACCAGCGCCGTTAGCTCCGATAAGTGTGACAATCTCGCCCTCGTTAACGACGATTGATACGCCCTTAATCGCTTCGATCTTGCCGTAGTGAACGTGGAGATCTTTAATTTCAAGACGCATCTGCAGGCACTCCTAGGTAAGCCTCGATAACACGAGGATCGTTTTGGATAACTGAAGGAACTGCATCAGCAATCTTCTGACCGAAGTCGAGAACTGCTACGCGATCTGAGATTCCCATGATGAGCGACATATCGTGCTCGATAAGAAGAACTGTGTAACCATTGTCGCGAATCTTCTTGATTGTTGTTGCAAGTTCAACCTTTTCCTGTGGGTTAAAGCCCGCAGCTGGCTCATCAAGCAAAATCAACTTTGGTGAAGTTCCGAGCGCGCGAGCAATCTCGAGGCGACGCTGAACACCGTATGGAAGATTCTTTGCAAGGCGATCTGAGTACTCATCGATACCGATGAACTCGAGGATCTCGTGTGCCTTTGCACGGTTCTCGCGCTCTTCACGACGTGCACGAGGTGTACCAAAGAGTGCACCGATAAGGCCGCTCTTCTTATGTACATCTGTAGCAGTGATGACGTTTTCAAGAGCAGTCATATCTCCGAAGAGGCGAATGTTCTGGAATGTACGAGCGATACCGAGCTTGGTAATTGCGTGACGCTTCTTACCTGCAAGGTTCTGTCCGTCGAATGTCACTGATCCAGAAGTTGCCTGGTAGACACCGGTGATGACGTTAAAGACTGTTGTCTTTCCAGCACCGTTAGGACCGATGAGAGCGAGGATCTCGCCCTCTTGGATTTCGAGGTTAACTGAGTTGAGAGCTGTAACGCCACCAAACTTCATGGTGAGGTTATCGAGCTTGAGTAGTGTCTTTGACATTACGCAGATGCCCCCTTCTTAACAAGTGCCTTCTCGCGCTTCTTACGTGGAAGGAGTCCATCTGGACGGAAGTTCATAACAACTACGAGAACCAAACCGAAGACCAAGAGACGCGCATCTGAGATGAAGCGAATACGGTCTGGCAGGTAACCAAGAATTGCCGCCCCCAAGATAACGCCCCAGATATTTCCGATTCCGCCGAAAACAACACAAGCGAGAATCAAGATAGAGACGTTGAGGGTAAACATTTCTGGAGAGATAAAGAGGTTCTTAGATGCATAGAGAACGCCAGCTGCGCCACCAATTGCTGCACCAAGTACGAATGACCAGATCTTGTACTTGAGTGTGCGAACACCCATGAGCTCTGCAACATCTTCATCCTGACGGATTGCTTCCCAGGCACGTCCTGGGCGGCGCACAGAGAGGCGACGAATCATCCAGATTGTGAAGAGGATCATGATGAGAACAACCCAGAAGTACATCTTCTGATTGAAGATATCGAACTCTTGTCCCAAGATCGCTGGTGGCTGTGGCACGCCAGAGATTCCGTTTGGACCATTTGTCCATGAGACGTTGAGAGCGACGATTCGAATGATTTCACCGAAGCCCAAGGTAACAATCGCAAGATAGTCACCACGAAGACGCAGCGTTGGAAGACCGAGCAAGAGACCTGCGAGCATTGCAAGACCAACGCCGATTGGCATGATCTCCCAAGTGTTGAGGCTTGTGTGTATTCCAAGGAAGCCCATTGTGTAGGCGCCGATTGCAAAGAATGCAACATAACCGAGGTCGAGCATTCCTGATTTACCAACAACGATATTCAAGCCAAGTGCCATCAATACATAGATAGCCACTGGATAGACAAGAACTGAGTCATATGAGGCAACAGGTGTTGCAAGGATTGAGATTCCAGCAAATGGAAGGAGCGCTGCAACGACAACTGCTGTGATTGCGATTGCAATACGAGCTGGACGGCCTGAGCGCTCCCAAATTGCAGCGCCGTGATCGCGGAAGTTATACATCTTCATATTTATTTACCTTATGCCCTTGCCTGTGTAATAGCTTCACCAAAGAGGCCAGATGGCTTAAAGAGAAGTACGAGAACGAGGATGATGAAGACTGTCACTGACTTCCACTGAGTTCCGAGAATTGAAGATACGTAAACCTCAGTAAGGCCTAGCGCCACTCCCCCAAAGAATGCTCCGCGGATATTTCCGATTCCACCAATAACTGCTGCCGTAAAGGCTGCAAGACCCATTGTGAAGCCAATATTGAATTTGGTGTACTCGTACACAGTTGTGTAGAAAAAACCAGCTGCGCCAGTTGCAAGCCCGCCCACCAAGAATGTAGTTGTGATGACACGGTTGAGGTTAATACCCATCAACTTGGCAGCATCTTCATTCATGGATACTGCGCGAATTGCCTTACCCATACGTGAGAGCTTTACGAAGCGCTCAAGAACGATAAAGATCAAACCTGCGGCAAAGATTGTGACGACGTTATCGAGGCGAATTGATGCGCCCCATACTTCAAAGAGAATTGTCTTTTCCAGGATACGTGGTGATCCCACTGGGCGTGATGCTGTAAGAAGACGCATCGTCTCGGAGAGCGCCATTGAAATGCCGATCGCAGAAATCAAAGTTGCAAGACGGTTTGTGCCACGCGCGCGAAGGCGACGGTAAGCAACAAATTCAACAAAGACTGCCGTTAGGCCAGCGAATGCCATTGCGAAGACGAGCTGGACAAGGAGTACAAGCGCCAACTTAAAGCCATGTGCTGGCTGAGAAGTCTGGCTATATCCAAAGAGGTTGCGGCTAGCGATAATCGCGCCGAATGTTCCCCACATAAAAATTTCTGAGTTAGCAAAGTTGATCATGCGAAGTACGCCATAGACCATCGTGTACCCAAGTGCAATCAGTACATAGATGAATCCAAGAGCAATACCCGAGACCGTCAGTTGCCAGAACTGATCAATAAAAACGTTAAACATCTCGCCCCTTTAAGGAATTCTTGTTACGTGCGTGGCTGGAATCTACTTCAATACTTCTGCGAATTAAAGCCAATAGGCGCCTAGAACCTAAAAAGATTCATAGGCGCCTATCGGTTATTAATTTATCTTTCCTGCTTTTTCAAAGCTGGAACTACTTCACTGCACCCTTGTTAACAAGCTTTCCGCCTGTTACGAGGAAGCCAGAGAATCCACCTTCAGAAATATCACCGTTCTTATCGAATGCAAGTGATGTTCCAGCAAGGCCTTCACCCTGGTAGTTAGTGACCCAGTTGAGAAGTGAGACGCGGTTAACGCGACCCTTCTTGATTCCCTGGAGAAGGATGTTGGTAGCGTCGATTGATTCAACAGCGTAAACACCAGCTGATGTACCAATCTTAGCCTTGAAGTCTGCAGCGATTGTTGATGAAACATCAGAAAGACCTGCAACTCCAGTAAGAAGTGCACCTTCACCAGCTGCGCCCGCAAGAACTGCGAACTGCTGGTTGAAGACTCCGTCGCCACCTGCGAAGACAGCCTTTGAGCCTGAGTCACGAAGCTGCTTTACGAAGATAGCTGCCTGGCTGTAGTAGCCAGTGTAGATAACAACGTTTGCACCTGATGACTTGATCTTTGCAAGTGTTGGTGAGAAGTCTGTTGTTGTGTTAGGTACTGAGTCAGTTCCAACCAGTGAAGCGCCTGAAACTGAACCAAGTGCTGCCTTTACATAACCAGCCAATGGGACTGCGTATGAAGACTGGTCGTCAAAGATGAAGACCTTAGCGTTTGCGATTCCCTTTGTTGCGTACTTAGCAAGAGCTGGGCCCTGCTTATCATCTGTACGTACGACGCGGTGGAATACAGGGAATCCGTAATCAGACTTCGCTGTTGGGCTCTTTGGATCTGTAAGAGAAACGCGAGTTGCTGATGGAGAGATAAGTGGAAGCTTTCCTGCCTTGTAGTAAGGAAGTGAAGCAATTGTTGCTCCTGAGTACGCTGGGCCAACAAGACCGATGATCTTTGTATTTGCGCCAATACCAGGTGCAACCTTTGAAGCTACAGCTGGATCTCCTTCGTCATCTACTGAGACGAGGTTGATCTTGTATGTTGGGTTAGCAGCTTCGAATACCTTAATTGCGTACTTGACTGCGTTCTGCTCATCGATACCAGTTGATGCTTCTCCACCTGAGAGAGGACCCTGGTAAGCGATTGTGAATTCCTTCTTAATCGCTGCATTAGCCGGAGCTACTGCAACTGCTGTTGTTGCCGCAAATGCAGCAGCAACCGCAAGAGCGATTACCTTGTTCTTCTTCATGTATTGCCTTTCGTCGTGCATAGTCCCGGGACAGGGAAGGTTGAAGGGTAACGGGCGGGGCTATCCACAGACAAGGAAAAAGCCGTAAAAAGTGAGCGTGGGAGGTTACTTTTTGATTACAAAAAGCGGGTCATCTCACTACGTGAACAGAGTTACTTATCGAGGGCTGCCTCTGGCGAAATGACTGCATGTGCAACCTCTTTCATCGTCAGGCGACGATCCATGGCGGCTCGTTGAATCCAGGTGAATGCTTCGGGCTCGGAGAGGTTAAGCGCCTTCATCAAAATGCCCTTTGCGCGATCAATCACTTTTCGGGTCTCAAGGCGCTCATGTAGGTCGGCCACCTCATCAGCTAAAGATTTCATCTGGGTATGGCGGCTCATTGCAATTTCAATTGCAGGAACCAAATCGGCGATAGTAAATGGCTTTACAACATATGCCATCACACCAGCATCGCGTGCACGTTCTACAAGCTCGCGCTGACTAAATGCGGTAAGCATCAAGACGGGCGCAATTGAAATGATTTTCTCTGCAGCCGAAATTCCATCAAGGATAGGCATCTTTACATCGAGGATGCATAGATCTGGCTTCTGTTCTGTCGCTAGCGCAATTGCCTCTTCACCATTAGTTGCCTCGGCAACTACGTCGTATCCTGCTTCGCGCAACATCTCAACGAGGTCCATGCGAATAAGCGCTTCATCTTCTGCAACAAGGATTCGGATGGACATAGATAAATTATCCCCTGTCGATGAGTGAAAAATAAAGAGTGCCCCGAGTCGGATTCGAACCGACACTATGCAGTGTTTGAGACTGCCCTCTCTACCGTTGGAGTACCGAGGCTACGCTGGCAATCCTACCTGACAAAAAAGGTTTACTTGTAGGCAGGTACAACGCCGTTGACTGCATCGCCCACAGTGTGCACGCGCATAGCGTTGGTAGAGCCAGGAATTCCTGGGGGTGCACCAGCGATGATCATGACTGGATCACCAATAACTGCGCGCTTCGAGTCGATAATCAACTTATCTGCCTGAAGAACCATGTCATCTGTGTGCTTAACCATTGGCGAAACGATTGGCTCGATTCCCCATGAAAGTGCGAGACGGTTATATGTACCGACCTCTGGAGTGATTGCGAGAATAGGAATATGTGAGCGGAGTCGTGAGATACGACGAGCTGAGTCACCAGTCTGCGTAAATGTCACGAGGTACTTTGCGCCAAGAACGTCTCCGACCTCAGCTGCTGCCTTAGTGACTGCGCCACCCTTTGTGCGAGGTGCATGTGACAAAGGACGAATGCGATCGAGACCTTCTTTTTCAGTCTTCTCAATGATGCGTGCCATTGTCTGCACTGCTTCAATTGCAAAGTCGCCGACTGATGTCTCACCTGAGAGCATCAAAGCATCTGCGCCATCAAGTACAGCATTTGCACAGTCTGTCGCCTCTGCGCGAGTAGGGCGTGAATTAGTAATCATTGAATCAAGCATCTGTGTTGCCACGATGACAGGCTTTGCTGCATCGCGAGCGAGCTCAACGCAACGCTTCTGGACCATTGGAACATCTTCAATTGGCATTTCAACGCCGAGGTCACCACGAGCGACCATGATGCCGTCGAATGCATCAACAATCTCTTGAAGATTATCGACAGCCTGTGGCTTTTCGATCTTTGCGATAACAGGAACATGGATTCCAACTTCATCCATGATCGCGTGAACGTCTTTAATATCTGCAGCGTTACGTACGAATGAGAGCGCGATGAAATCTGCTCCGGCGCGAAGTCCCCAGCGGAGATCTTCTTCATCTTTATCTGACATTGCAGGAACTGAGACTGCAACACCTGGAAGGTTGAGGCCCTTATTGTTCGAGACCATTCCTGGGAAGATGCACTTTGTAATGACATCGTTGCCCTTGACTTCAACAACCTCAACAGTGACCTTGCCATCATCGATCATGATGAAATCGCCAGGCTTGCAATCTCCTGGAAGGCCCTTATATGTCGTACCAACGCGCTCCTTTGTGCCAGGAACTTCATCAGTGGTAATTGTGAAGATATCTCCACGGAAGAGCTCGTGTGGGCCATTTTCAAAACGAGCAAGGCGAATCTTTGGACCTTGGAGGTCGACGAGAATTGCAACAGCCTTTCCAGCTTCCTTTGCCGCTTCACGGACGCGATCAAGGCGTCCCTGGTGCTCTTCGTAGGAACCATGTGAAAGGTTCAGGCGTGCCATATTCATTCCAGCTGCGATGAGTTCTCGCACCTTCTCTGGAGATTCAACAGCTGGACCCATTGTGCATACAATTTTCGCGCGGCGCATGTTCGTACCTTATCTAGTAATGATTAGTACCAGCCATTACTGGCCAGTTTTGATCTGTGATTTATATGGCTTTTAAGCGGTGACGCTCTTTAGGCCAGCATCTGACGAGTAGTTGGCTCGATAGGTGAAGGCAGTTGAGTCTCCCCCATCAAGTAACGATCTACTGCAGCAGCTGCAGAACGACCTTCAGCGATAGCCCAGACAATCAGTGACTGTCCGCGGCCGGCATCGCCTGCAACAAAAACGTCTTCTTGATTTGTTTGGAACTGTTCATTGCGCTTGAGATTGGCGCGCTCATCGAGTTCAACTTCAAGTTGATCAATGAGGTCAGTCTTCTCTGGACCTGTAAAACCCATTGCAAGGAATGCAAAATCTGCCGGAAGTTCGCGCTCTGTTCCGGGAAGAGTTTCAAACTTTCCATTAACAAACTTTGTCTCAACAATTTTGAGTGCACGAAGATTTCCCTTTTCATCTCCGAGGAACTCTTCGGTGCTGACACCGAAGATTCGATTATCAAGTTCTTCATGTGCACTCGAGACGCGGAAGATCATTGGGTAGGTAGGCCATGGCTGTCCTGCTGGTCGATCTTCCGTAGGGCGAGGCATGATCTCAAGTTGAGTCACGCTTGCCGCGCCTTGACGTACAGATGTACCGAGACAGTCAGCGCCCGTATCGCCACCGCCGAGGATGACAACATGCTTACCGGCAACATTGATTGGTGGAGTTTCGACTTCACCGAGTGCTTGCTTATTGCCCCATGGCAAGAACTCCATCGCTTGGTATATACCTTTGAGTTCACGACCCTTGACCGAAAGATCGCGCCACTGAGTTGCACCGACTGCAAGGAGAACTGCATCATAACGAGTGCGCAATGCGGCTCCAGTGATATCTGAGCCTGCTGCAACTCCGGGACGGAAGCGAGTTCCCTCCTGCTCCATCTGCGCAAG
>JBJTMX010000119.1:0-6621 GCA_046070745.1 Candidatus Planktophila sp. | reverse complement strand
ATCGCACATACATTTATGGCAGCAGAAGCTCTTATCGCGCAGGCAAGGCAAAAGGTCATGAGATGGTGATTGAGACACAGGGCGCTGGCGGATACAAGCCAACACCTGCAGATGTCATCGCATCAGCAGATGCAATTATCTTTGCAAACGATGTTCGTATCCGCGACGAAGATCGCTTCGACGGGTGCAAGATCGTGAAGTCAACACCTAAAGCTGCTATCAAAAACGCAGCAGATCTCGTTGAGCAGGCGGAGGCGCTAGCAAACGGATAAATAGAAAATTCTCAAAGAGCTCAATAGCTTGCAAGATTGAGCGCGGCGAGGATGATGTAAAGCACGAAAAACTGAATAAGTAAGACCCCCTTCACAATGGTTGTGATGGTTATGAAAGAAAGGAACTTCCGTGAGTTCTGGTTCTAACATTCGTCGTTACTTAATGACCGGCGTCAGCTACATGATTCCGTTCGTTACAGCGGGCGGTATTCTCATCGCTCTGAGCTTTATGATTTCAGGAGACCCAGCTGGCTTTACCAGCCTAGGAGTTCAGAATGCACTCGATGGTACAAATGCAGATGGAGCATCCCTTGATCCACGCGTTCGTATCGGTGCATTTCTCTTCGGTCTTGCAATGGGCCCTTGGCAGTTCTTGCTTCCAGCTCTTGCAGGTTACATCGCATACGCAATCGCAGACCGCCCAGGTATCGTTCCTGGTTTTGCTGCTGGTGCTGTTGCGGGTTCAATCGGTTCAGGCTTCCTCGGCGCAATGGTCGGTGGTCTTGTAGCTGGTTACATCGCTAACTGGATTTCAACATGGAATGTTCCTGCTGCTATCCGTTCTATCATGCCTATCGTTATCAACCCACTGATCTCAGTAATTGTCACGCTTTCAGTGATGTACCTCGTGGTCAAGAACGTTGTTACACCACTCAACGAAGGTGCAACATCATGGCTTAATGGTCTTGGTGATGGTTCAGCTGTTCTTCTCGGTATCGTCATCGGTTTGATGATGGCATTCGATATGGGTGGACCAGTTAACAAGGTTGCATACACATTCGGTGTTGCAGGTCTTACAGCTGCTGGTACATCAACAACAGGCGCTGGTCTTACACATATGGCTGCTGTTATGGCTGCTGGTATGACACCTCCACTCGGTCTCGCTCTTGCAACAGTTGTGCGCAAGAACCTCTTCACAGAGGCAGAGCACGAGAATGGAAAGGCTGCTTGGGTTCTTGGCGCTACATTCATTACTGAAGGCGCAATCCCATTCGCAGCTGCTGACCCAGCACGCGTTATCCCTTCAATCATGGTCGGTTCTGCTGTTACAGGTGGACTCGTTGAGGCATTCGGAAACACACTCCGCGCGCCACATGGTGGTGTAGCTGTTCTTCCACTCGTTGGTGGAGTCGGCACATACATCCTCGCAATCGTGATCGGAACAGTTGTTACAGCTGCTGCCGTTGTCATTGCAAAGGGCATCGGCGCAAAGGCAGATGCATAAGTAACTCGTCAGTAAGAAAAGTGGCTCTGAGGAAACTCAGGGCCACTTTTCTTCTTTGCAGGATTTTTCAGTAGAGTTCGACTACCGCAGAGCGAGGAGAAGGTTCAATGCCAAGTCAGATCGTTGCAGTTGGAAGCAAAGTAGGACTTCACGCACGTCCAGCAACCATTCTTGCAAAGGCGGCAGCTGCCGCAGGTCTTGCAGTCACGATTGGTCGACCAGGAGAGAAGGCGGTCAATGCTGGTTCACTCCTTTCGATTCTCGCACTCGGTGTGAAAAACGGCGATTCAATCGAAGTTACCGTTGCAGATGGTGATAACGCTGACTCCGTGCTCACATCTATCGTTGACATTATCGCGACAGATCACGACGAATAAATTTCAATGAACTATCAAGGAATCGGTGTATCGCCTGGAGTAGTAGTAGGTCCAGTTCGTCGCATTATTGCGAAAAAGGTAGATGCGCCAGTTCCTGCCGATATCGATCAGGTTTTAAAAGCGCTCGATGCAGTTGCAGCCGATCTCGAACATAGTGCAGAGACAATCGAACTAGAAGTTGCGAAGGATGTCCTTGGCGCACAAGCAATGATGGCTCGAGATCCATCGGTGATTGAAGTTCTTGAAGGTGCAATTTCCGAAGGCGTTGCCTTCGATGTACGTCCGATTGTTGATGAAGCGTTTGGTGGATTTAAGGAGCAGTTGCTTGCGCTCGGGGGTTACTTCGCAGAACGAGTCAGTGATATCGATGAGATTCAAACTCGTTTGATTAATAAGCTTGCAGGTATTGAGAGCACAGGTCTTACTCTTACACAGCCAACAATCATTGTTGCTGAAGATCTCACCCCCGCAGATACTGCAGCTCTTAATTTGAAATTTGCACTCGCACTTGTCTGTTCTCATGGTGGCGCTACAAGCCATACAGCTATCGTCGCTCGAGGACTCGGTATTCCGGCGATTGTCGGTTGTACTGGCGTGATGGAACTTGCAGATGGAGCAACTGTTCTCGTCGATGGTCGTGCTGGCGATGTGATCGTTGATGCTGCAGCGGATATTATTGCAGAGCGCTCAGAGAGGGAAGCAAAGCTCAAAGCACGTGCAGAATCTGTTACAGGACCAGGTCGTTTATCTGACGGTACACCTGTGCAGCTCCTTGGCAATGCCGGCACTGTTGATGATGTTCGTGCTGCCGTAAATGTTGGCGCAGAAGGCATTGGTCTTTTCCGCACAGAGTTACTCTTCTTAGACTCTCAGATCGAGCCTAGTGTTGAAGAGCAAGTAAAGATGTACTCAGATGTCTTTGATCTGATGCCGGGCAAGAAAGTTGTAATTCGAACGCTTGATGCTGGCAGTGATAAGCCAGTTCCATATATCAATGCAATTCATGAAGAGAATCCGGCGCTCGGCGTTCGAGGGTGGCGTTTAACTCGTACCAGCAACGACGTTCTAAATCGACAGCTTGAAGCACTTGCAAAGGCATCACACGGTAACGATGTAAAGCTTTGGGTAATGGCTCCCATGATTAATACACCGGATGAAGCTAAAGATTTCGCAGATCGCGTGAGAGCGCTCGGAATGCAGACACCGGGGGTAATGATTGAAACTCCGGCTGCAGCTCTTCATGCTGACCGCGTCCTAGAAGAAGTTGAATTCGGATCTTTTGGCACAAATGATTTGACTCAATATGTGATGGCTTCTGATCGTATGGACTCAAGGCTTTCTGATATGACTACCGCTTGGCACCCTGCAGTGCTTCGCGCGATTTCAATTGCCTCACAATCTGCTGCGACAATTTCTAAGCCTGTCGGAGTCTGCGGTGAAGCAGCAGCCAATTCCTACCTTGCTGCCGTACTCGTTGGACTCGGGGTCTCATCGCTTTCTATGGCACCAAGCGCACTTGCTGAAGTGCGCGGTTTCCTCGCAAATGTAGATCTCGATAAGTGTCAACGCGCAGCGCAGGCTGCACTTTCTGCGCGCACGGCAAAAGATGCCGAATTGTTAGCAAAGGAAATTCTCGAAGGCTAGTACTAGCGCTATTGCCACGAGTACATTAAACCCATGCCCCTTCGCGCACATGCCAATACCGTTGTTGCCTATCTCGAAGATCGCGGTGAAACTGTATCTATCGCAGAGTCACTCACCGCAGGTGGATTAGGTCATGCCCTGACATTTACACCGGGTGCTTCAAAAGTTTTTCTCGGCGGAATCATCGCTTACACAAATTCTGTCAAGATTGATATCTTGGGAATCAATCCTGATCTCATTGAACAATTCACTGTAGTAAGTGAGGAAGTTGCGAACGCGATGGCAGATGCCGTGCGAGAGAAATTTGGCACAACCTGGGGTATTGCAACGACTGGAATTGCCGGCCCTGGCGACCACCAAGGTATTCCAGAAGGAACCGTCTGGGTCTCTATCCGCGGGCCGATCAATCAAACAATTCAGTTACAGCTCGATAGCGGACGTGAGGCTATCCGCATGGGCGCTATATCCAGCGCAATCGGCACCTTTGCCCGTATCCTTAGCTACCGCACCGCATAATTCGAGATTGGAAGGGTGAGATGACGCTGCTACGAGAATCCGTTGGATCTGCCCTACGTCGCGCCCGCACAGAACAGTCGCGCACACTTCGCGATGTAGCTCGCGATGCTCGCGTATCTCTTGGATACCTCTCAGAGGTTGAGCGCGGCCAAAAAGAGGCATCATCGGAACTCCTTAACTCGATCTGTGAAGCCCTAGGTCTGACTCTCGGATCATTGATGACAGAGGTAACTTTCGAAATTACATCTGCCGAAAGCGCAAAGCTCGTCGTTGTCGATGCAGCCTAAATATTCGCTTCAAGCAAACGCGCACCGTCGTACTGAAGCTGCAATTCTTGAAGGTACAAAAACACTGATTGCTCGCTCTGGAATTTCAGGGCTCTCAATGATCGAAATTGCGGATACATCTGAAGTATCCCGCGCAACGCTATATAACCATTACCGCGATAAAGATGCTGTTCTTGCAGCCCTTGTTGCCTCTGAAGTGCAGCGCCTGACTGAACTTGCAACAACCGCTGGCACGCCTGCAGATGCTCTTGAATCGCTATCAATCTCTATTTCTTCAGATCCAGCACTTGCTGCGATGCGTATTCATGATGCAGATGTATTAGTTGCTGCAATGACAAATGCAACATCAGAACACTTTCTCACCATAGCTCAGGTAATTTATGGAGCCACACAATCAAAGCCTGGCACTGGTATTGCAATGCGCTGGTTATTAGGTCAAGTTATGCAACCACTAACGCCTGAGCAATCACGCGAACAAGCCGCACAACTGGCAACAGACACTCTCTTTTAAATGCGCATCTCAGATCTTCGCGAGCGACTTGTTCTCTCTTTTGGCCCTAAATGGGCGCCATCTTTTTCGCAGGATATTGCAATCAGCGAACTAGGTAGCAAGACAGTTAATGAAGCGCTGAAAGCCGGACTTGAAGCTGATGAAATTTGGCGTGCTGTCTGTAAGCAGTGCCCCAATGAAACTGCTAAACAGCGATAACTTCTAAGACCCATGGGTCAACTCCATTTGATGGAGTCAGCGCACATGGATATTTCTCAGACACGATTGCATAGAGATCCTCTGGTGTCTTTGGCATGGAACGCGATTGCAACAACCATCGAGTGATTTCACCGCGCGTCTTCTTCGACATATGAGTGATCACAGTTCGCACGCCATCAACAACTGTTGAGACCCGAATTTCAACGGTGATATCAACTGGCGACTTCCACACTGTTTTATAGGTAGAAGATCTGCAATCAACAATAAGCGGCACTCTCACGCCATCTAATGCAGCTGCGACCACCGGCGCCATCACTGTGTTATTGATCTTCTCTTTGTACCGTTCAATTTTCGAGGATGGACGAACGACTCCGTACTTTGCGCTGATAATCGCCAGCGCCGTTTCGCCGCGTTTCTTGGCGGCAGGGGAGAGCGTTGGCCAGTCGAGAGCCTGATAGAGAACCCCGGTGTAGACGCTCATCGCCACGGTGGGCTTTGAGGTCTCCGCCTTCTTCTCAGAAGGCGGCAGGAGGATGAGCACGGCGTGAGTATGGCCTGAACCAGCCTCGTTTGTCGGTGGTGGCGGTTATCGTATTGGCGTGTCTTAGGTGGTATTCGAACAGATGTTCGACTACCCTTAATCCGTGGCCAGCGATGGCCATGCACAACCAGAGCGGTCTCACTCTTCCGCCCACAGCGTCTCTATAACGCCTACGGCCGTCGGTGAAGTTTCCGTACCTTCTGGGCCGCCCCAAACGGCAGGCATAGCGCCGGTCGTTCGATTAAAAGGAGAAAAGCTCATGGCAGCTGAAAAGCCAAGTAAAGCCGATGAAAAAGCATCATCCGATCGCCACAAGGCGCTCGACACCGCCCTCGCTCAGATCGAACGTCAGTTTGGTAAGGGTGCAGTCATTAAGATGTCAGATAAGCAAGCGCAAGTTATCGAAGTTATCCCAACAGGATCAGTGGCCCTTGATATGGCGCTCGGCATCGGCGGGCTTCCTCGTGGCCGCATCGTAGAAATTTACGGACCAGAATCTTCAGGTAAGACAACACTCACTCTTCACGCAATTGCATCTGCGCAGAAGCAGGGCGGCATCTGCGCCTTTATCGATGCAGAGCATGCATTCGATGCAGAGTATGCAAAGAAACTCGGCGTTGATATCGATGCGCTTCTCGTATCACAGCCAGATACTGGAGAACAAGCTCTCGAGATCATGGATATGTTAGTTCGCTCTGGCGCTCTCGATCTCGTTGTAGTCGACTCCGTTGCAGCGCTTGTTCCTCGCGCGGAAATTGAAGGCGAGATGGGCGATTCACACATGGGTCTCCAAGCGCGCTTGATGTCTCAGGCTCTCCGTAAAGTTACTGGCGCGCTTCACCAGTCAAAGACAACAGCGATCTTCATCAACCAGCTTCGCGACAAGATCGGAGTCTTCTTCGGCTCCCCTGAGACAACTACAGGTGGAAAGGCGCTTAAGTTCTACGCATCGGTGCGCCTTGATATCCGTCGTATCGAAACACTTAAGGATGGACAAGAGTCCGTCGGTAACCGCACACGTGTCAAGGTTGTCAAAAATAAGATGGCTCC
>JBJTMX010000118.1:0-29952 GCA_046070745.1 Candidatus Planktophila sp. | reverse complement strand
CATTAATGAAGGCTTAGCTGGAACGGGACTCGTTGGAGCGGCTGCACAAGCAGGGCGATTTGGATTTACTTTATTGAAGGCCGCCTTCACACTATGGTTATTGGCTGAGTAAAAGTCATGATATTTCTACGAGCGAACGGCGAAACTAACACCATGGAAAAGCAATTTAAAGGTGCAATTCTAAAGCTCATTGATATGCCGATATGGGAATCCATCGGACGTATTCTCGATTCTAAGAAATTTACAGTTTTCTGGGCATCGCTCCTTTTGGCTAGTGCAGTTCTTGGAGCATTTCTCAAATTCGTTTCATAGTTTCCACCAATGTTAGTACCTCAAAGGTTGTCCACTGAAGTTTGGTGGGCAACCTTTGAGCATGTCTTGACCATTAATAATGTGATTGAAAAGGAGAAGTCGATGGAAATACGAGATATGCGATTGGTGATTGCTTCACATTATGAAGCGGGTGCACCGAAGGTCGCGAGAGAAATTGCAGAGCGTGGGGTCGCAGAAGTATTTGCGGGAATTCCAGCGGGTGAAGTTATTGATATTCGTGAGAGTTATAACGCAATTGCACGGTGTGCTGGAAAGCTGCTTGTACCCGAAGATCCTGAGTGGCCAAAACTTCTCAATGACTTAGATGTGCCACCGATTGCATTGGTGGTAAAAGGCGATGTAGCCGTATTAGGGAATCAAAGTTTGGCGATAGTCGGAACTCGTAATCCGACGCCATATGGAATCCGCGCTGCGCAAGAATTCGGAGCGGGGTTTGTTGATCGCGAATGGGCAATCGTAAGTGGTGGTGCATATGGAATTGATTCTGCGGCACATAAGGGAGCTATTGTCGCTGAAGGCGTAACGATTGCTGTGACAGCATCTGGATTAGATATTCCATATCCCGCTGGCAATCAGCGACTTTTTGAAGAGATTATTGAAAATGGCGCGATTATCACTGAGTACATGCCTGGTGTTATTGCACGACCTCACAGATTCCTAGTGCGCAATCGTTTGATTGCAGCGTTATCGAAGGGAACATTGGTCGTTGAGGCAGCATTTAGAAGTGGATCGCTGCGAACTGCTCGAGATGCTGCAGAGTTGGCACGACCCGTAATGGCGATTCCGGGACCTATTACTGCGCCAACTTCAGAAGGCTGCCATCGATTGATTGGCGAACGCAGTGCAGAGCTAGTGACATCAGTGGCTGATGCCTATGAGTTCATGACTGCGCTGGCGTAGGCGGGGGAGAAGTAATGAGAGAATAAGCTCATGAGTGATTTCCGTTCGGGCTTCGTTGCCATTGTTGGCCGCCCAAATACAGGTAAATCAACTCTCGTCAATGCGCTGGTTGGTAGCAAGATTGCGATCACATCCCACCATCCCAACACCACGCGCCACGCAATTCGCGGAATCATCAATAACGAAAACTTTCAGGCCGTCCTAGTTGATACACCAGGCGTTCATAAACCTCGAACTTTGCTGGGTCACCACCTTAATAAAGTGGTAAATGAGAACCTCGAATCAGTCGATGTCATCATGATGTGCCTTCCTGCAAATGAAGCCACTGGTGCAGGGGATCAATTTATTGCTGCAGAAATTGCAAAGCATCCACGTGCAAAGAAGTTTGCTCTTGTTACAAAGACAGATACAGTCAATAAGAAAACACTGGCAGATCGTTTGATGACCATCAGTGACCTCGCTGAAGGTTTTACATGGGATGAAATCATTCCTGTATCTGCTGTTATCCATGACCAGATTGAGCTTCTCGGAAAGATTATTGGCGAGAATATCCCTGTAGGGCCAGCGTTCTACCCAGAAGACCAGAAGAGTGATCAAGGCACAGAACAGCTGATCTGCGAACTCATTCGCGAAGCGGCTATGCGGGATGCGCTGCAAGAACTTCCACACTCGATCATGGTGACTATCGATGAGATGTCAGAGCGCGAGCCAAACGGAACACGTCCGTTCTACGACATCCATGCATCAATTCACGTAGAACGAGACTCACAGACAGGCATCATCTTGGGGCACCAAGGTCAGCGCCTGAAAGATATTGGTATGCGCGCACGTAAGGATATTGAGCGCGAGCTCGGTGCACGAATCTTCCTTGGCCTTCATGTGAAGGTTTCTAAAGAGTGGCAACGCGATCCAAAGTTGCTAGAACGCCTCGGCTTCTCAGATAAGAAGCACTAGCCCTTATTAACTAAGCAGCAATCGCTCCCGTAGCAAGTGCAAGCAAAAGTGCAGTACCGAGAACAATTCGGTAGATAACAAATGGCGTAAATGACTTTGTTGAGATGTAACGCATCAACCAAGCAATTACTGCATACCCAACAACAAATGCGATCACAGTTGCCGTAATTGTCTGAGGCATTGTGAAGACACGGATACCTGGCTCATCGAGTGCTTTCTTGAGCTCATAGAGACCGCTACCAAATACAGCTGGCAGTGCGAGCAAAAATGAGTAACGAAGCGCTGATTCGCGACGGTAACCGAGGATGCGACCCATTGCGATAGTTGCGCCAGAACGTGAGACACCTGGAATCAAAGCAAGTGATTGTGCGAGACCGTAGAGAATTCCGTGGCCAGGTGTGAGCTGATCCAATGAACGCTCATTGCGACCCATGTAATCAAGGAATCCAAGGAGGAATCCAAAGATAATCAAAGTGGATGCAATAACCCACAGAGAGCGAAGTTCGTTTTCGATATAGCTCTGACCAAGATAGCCGAGGAGAACAATTGGCAAAGTTCCGATTCCGATAAGCCAAGCAAGGCGCGCATCGCTGCGTTCGTGATTTGTGAGATGAGCTTTGCGGTTGAGCGACTTAAGCCATGCACCAATTATCGAGAAGATATCTTTGCGGAAGTAGATCAAGACAGCGAGTTCAGTGCCAATCTGAGTGATTGCCGTAAATGTTGCTCCTGGATCCTTTGCTGAATCCATGAGGCGACCAATAATTGCCATATGCGCATTCGATGAAATAGGAAGAAATTCTGTGAGACCTTGAACTATTCCAAGGATGATTGCATTAAGCATCTTCTTTTGCACCGTTCTTTCGACTTGCGTAATAGGAGCCAACCAGAACAAGTGGCAGTCCAATAATGATTCCAATTGTAAGTGGCTCATCGAGAATAAGGACTCCAAGTACCACGGCAAACGCGGTATTCAGGTAAGTCACAAGCGATGCTCGAGCTACTCCGATAATTGGGGTGAGCGAGAAGAAGATTGCAAAGGCGACGCCAGTTGAAAGTACGCCGAGGCCGACAATTGCCCAGATTGCAGATGCAGCAATGTGATGCGTTGGCCACTGATGAATAGCAAATGGCGCATAGAAAATAGATGTAATCACCATTGCAACAGCGTTGATTGCAACTCCTGAAACTCCTGGAAGTCCGTCTTGTACAAACATGACTGCGTATGAATAGCCGATTGCAGCGACAAGAACCATTCCGATGGATAGTGGATCAGCGCTTCCCTTAATACTTTCAATTCCAACAACGAGGAGAAGACCGACAAATCCAAGAATTAAACCGAAGAGACGCTTGTGATGCCAGACAGTTTTGTCACCCTTCATTGAGGCAAAGATTGTCGCCCAGATAGGAACTGACGCAACAAGGAGACCTGCAAGACCTGAAGAAATCTTCTGCTCGGCCGTTCCGATCAAAATCCAAGGACCAATCATTTCAAGAACTGCATATGGCGCCACATACTTAAGCCCACGAATAGCTGGCACCAGAGTCTTCTGGTGAATGGCCCAAGGTAACAACATGGCTGCACCAATTGCTGTACGTAAGCAGACAACAATTGCCGGAGTAAAGCCATTATCTGGGTCGACAGCGACAGCGATAAAGAGATACGGCACACCCCACAAGAGACCTGTGAGGATAAACAAGAACCAGCCGCGACGCGACATTATTACTCCGTTACTTAAGGATTAGAAATTAATTAACGATTGTTAATTACTGATTGATAGAGCGAAAGTGTAGTTGCAGCAACTGCGCCCCACCCAAATTCAGCAATCGCGCGTTGGCGACCAGCCTTTCCATACCGGGTGAGAAGTTCTGGATCTGCCATCAACCGCGAGATTGCCTCAGCAATGGAGCTTTCAAATCCTGCGATGTCATCAGGTGTGTAATCCACCAGCTCGCCTGTATTGGTGTGGCTCACAACTTCAGGAATTCCTCCGACGCGAGATGCAAGAACAGCTGTTTCACATCCCATCGCCTCAAGGTTAACGATGCCGAGTGGCTCGTAAATTGATGGACATAAGAAGAGGTCTGCATGGGTAAGTGCTGCAGTCAATTTGTCGTGGGGGAGCATCTCTTTAATCCACCAGACATTGCTACGTGTTGCCTGTAGCTCTGCAATCAGATTAGCAACTTCTGCGCCAATACCTGGTTCATCCGGGCTGCCAGCTGCAAGAACAAGGCCGTAATCTGCAGGAACATCACGCCATGCACGCAGTAAATGCGCCAAACCTTTTTGACGAGTAATGCGACCAACGAACATCGCATATCGACCAGTGACCCCAAATTCTTCAAGAACAGTGGTGTCGGTGTTTGGTGCAAACTTATTTGTGTCGACGCCATTGCGAATCGTGACTACTTTTGCAGGATCCACATTGGGATATGCCTTCAAAACGTCTGCGCGCATTCCATCACTGACAGCGATGATTGCATCTGCGCCTTCGTAGGCAGTTTTCTCCGCCCATGATGAAATCTGATATCCGCCACCGAGTTGTTCTGCCTTCCATGGACGTAGTGGCTCGAGCGAATGCGCACTGACAATGTGTGGAGTTCCGTAGAGAAGTTTTGCGGTGTGACCAGCCATGTTGGCATACCAAGTATGTGAGTGCACAACATCGACCTCGCCGAGATTGTTGGCAATCGCTAAATCAGTTGCAATTGCTTGAAGGGCTGGGTTGCCATCTGCAAATTCAGCGGGAGTCTCATATCCATGCGAGCCATCGGTGCGGGCTCCACCAAAGCAGTGAACATCTACGTGGACATCATTCAGGTTGCGTAGGGCCTCAGTTAACTGGACGACATGAACACCTGCTCCGCCATATACAGCTGGTGGCCATTCCTTGGTAACGATGCCAATACGAGTTGTGGACATTGAGAAAGAGTAACGGGGAGTATGGCTTCTTTGAAGGGAGTTGAGTAACCTTTCGCCATGGCGCGCTTTGAGAGACCTCTCGGAATAGTTCTTGCTGGTGGCGAAGGAAAGCGATTGATGCCGCTCACGGCAGATCGTGCAAAACCTGCAGTGCCATTTGGCGGCTCTTATCGCCTCATTGATTTTGTTCTCTCCAATCTCGTTAATGCGGAGATGCGCAAGATTGCAGTATTACCTCAGTACAAATCGCACTCTCTCGACCGCCACATCACAACAACGTGGCGCATGTCGACTCTTCTAGAAAATTACATCACCCCAGTGCCTGCGCAGCAGCGCCTCGGTCCGCGTTGGTATACAGGTTCTGCCGATGCGATTTTGCAGAACTTCAATCTGATTCAAGATGAAAATCCAAAGCACGTTGTTGTCTTTGGTGCAGATCACGTCTATCGCATGGATCCAAGCCAGATGTATGACCAGCACCTCTCAACAGGTGCCGGTGTAACAATTGCTGCGATTCGTATGCCGCGTGCTGAGGCTCACGAGTTCGGTGTTATCGAACTTGCTGAAGATGGAATCACTATTAAGCAATTCCACGAGAAGCCAGCTAATCCACCTGCAATGCCAGGTCATCCTGATCTCGCACTTGTTTCGATGGGTAACTACATCTTTAAGCGCGATGTCATGGAAGAAGCGCTCATCATCGACTCTGAAGATCTTGAATCTCGTCACGATATCGGCGGCAACATTATTCCGATGCTCACTGCAGCTGGTCAGGCGAAGGTTTACGACTTCGAGCACAACGTTGTTCCAGGTGCCACCGAGCGCGATAAGGGATATTGGCGCGATGTAGGTTCAATCGATGCGTACTACGACGCACATATGGATTTAGTTTCTATCCACCCGATCTTTAATCTGTATAACCGCGAATGGCCATTGCTCACCAATCCACCATCACTTCCACCTGCAAAGTTCTCTGAAAACGGTATCGCGCAGGATTCCATTGTTGGTGCTGGTTCTATTGTCGCTGGTGGCCACGTCAGTCGCACAGTAGCTTCTTACGATGTTCACGTCGGAACCGGTGCGTTTGTCGACAGCTCAGTGCTAATGCCGAGCGTCAAGATTGGTGATCGCGCTGTAATCCGTAAGGCGATTATCGATAAGGGCGTTGTTGTCGAACCGGGTGCGCAGATTGGCGTTGACCTCGAGCGTGATCGTCAGCGCTTTACCGTCACTGATTCTGGAATCGTCGTCGTGGGTAAGGGAATTCGCGTTACTCCTTAAGGGAGCAACTTCTTAAGCTCATCTGCAACATAATCGATTGCAATTGTTGCGGTGGGTGTTACGGCCAAATTGGTGAAGAAGCCGTGGATCATTCCATCAAATTGCTTGTATGTAACTGGCACGCCAGCGCCACCCAATAACTCTGCATACTTTTCTCCATCGCTGAGCAATGGGTCGTATTCGGCGGTAATGATGATTGCAGGGGCAAGTCCACTGAAGTCAGTTGCAACCATCGGCAAGGCATATGGATTGTTGTCGTGGTGATCGCCTTGAAGGTATTGATCCCAGAACCATTTCATGGCTTGCGTAGATAGCCCGTATCCAGTTGCATTCTTTTGATAGGAAACAGTGGTGAAATCGCGACCATTACATGGGTAGATGAGTGCTTGAAAAGATAGAGCAATTCCATTGTCGCGTGCTTTCAGTGCAACGGCACTTGCAAGAGTTGCACCTGCGCTATCACCAGCAACGCCAATCAAATTCTTATCGATGCGAAGTTCATCTGCGTGATCGCGAACCCACAACAGCGTTGCAAAACAATCATCAAATGGAACCGGAAATGGATGCTCGGGAGCTTTCTGATAATGAACTCCAATGATGGTAAATCCAGATTGATTGGCAAGGCGCGACATTGAAGCGTCGTACATGTCGAGATAATTAAGAACAAAACCTCCGCCATGAAAATGTACGATTGCTGGTGCTGCTGGATTTTCTGTAGGGCGATAGATGCGAATAGGTAAATCTGCTGTAGGTCCTGGAATAAAGCGATTGAGAATCTCAAATAATGGTTCGACAGGCCCTGATGTCGCCATACGCCCTTGAGTATTTGCTCGAATTTGCGCCAGAGGCGCCTCCCACACTGCGGGAGCGCCAGATGCTGCCTGCTTTGCTAAGAACTCTTGGATCTCTGTGGCCAATGGCATGGCGACAGTAAAGCACGCTCACTGTAGACTTCGGTAGTCAATGGCGACGTGGGGCTTTTGCCCAATCACAGATAATTTTGGAGTTCAAAATGCGTTTTGGTGTACTTACAGGTGGCGGAGATTGTCCAGGACTTAACGGCGTTATCCGTGGAGTCGTAACTAAGGGAATCAAAGATTACGGTTACGAGTTCGTAGGTTTCCGTGATGGCTGGAAGGGTCCTCTAGAGGGCCTGACAATGCCTTTGGATCTTGCAACTGTAAAGCCAATCCTTGCTAAGGGCGGAACTATTCTCGGCTCATCACGCACCAACCCATTTAAGATCGATGGCGGCGTTGAGAAGATTAAGGCAAACCTTGAGGCGCATGGTGTCGATGCGCTTATCGCAATCGGTGGAGAAGACACACTCGGAGTTGCAACAAAGCTCCACGCACTTGGCGTCAAGGTCATCGGCGTTCCAAAGACAATCGATAACGACCTTAACAACACAGATTTCACATTTGGTTTTGATACATCAGTCAACATTGCAATGGAGGCTATCGATCGTCTCCACACAACTGCAGAGTCACACCACCGTCCATTAATCGTTGAGGTCATGGGTCGCCACGCTGGTTGGATTGCACTCCACTCAGGAATTGCAGGAGATGCAGCATGCATCTTGGTTCCAGAGGTGAAGTTCTCTGTAGATAAGGTCTGCGAATACGTGAAGTCACGTTTCGAAACAGGCACAGCTCCCATCATCGTTATTGCAGAAGGTGCAATCCCACAAGATGGCGACATGATTGTTAAGGATCAAGAGCTCGATGCATTTGGTCACGTCAAGCTTTCAGGAATCGGCGAATGGCTTGCACAGGAGATCGAGAAGAAGACTGGTTACGAGACACGTTGCACAGTTCTCGGTCACATCCAGCGCGGTGGAACACCAACTGCATTCGACCGTGTTCTCTCATCACGTTTCGGTCTTGAAGCAATCACTGCAGCTCACCAAGGTGACTGGGGAACAATGATGGCGCTTCACGGTACAGATATCGTGCATGTCCCATTGGCATCAGCAACTGATGTCTTGAAGACAGTACCGGTTTCACGCTACGAAGAAGTCTTCTCTTTCTTCGGCTAAGCCGCGAAAAATTAGCACGCATCAATTCCCTTCGAGACTTTAGGCTACTGACATGACATCACTTGATTCGCTCTTTAATGAAAGCGCCGTTGCGGCCCAACAGCCCAACTGGCCAGGCGGACCTACTGGTGCACTATTAGCTGCAGCGGTTGCAGAGCTCAAGGCTCTGCCTCCGTTGGTCTTCGCAGGTGAATGCGATGAGCTCAAGGCTCGCATCGCAGATGCAGCAGCAGGTAAGGCATTTTGGCTTCAAGGTGGAGATTGCGCAGAAACTTTTGGATCAGCAACTGCTGATTCAATTCGCAATCGCATCAAGACAATTTTGCAGATGGCAGCTGTATTGCAGTACCAGTCATCACTTCCTGTCATCAAGGTGGGACGAATGGCTGGTCAGTTTGCAAAGCCACGTTCTAATGACACTGAAACTCGTGGCGATGTCACTCTTCCTGCTTACCGCGGAGATGCAGTTAATGGTCTTGAGTTCACAGCTGAATCACGCACTCCAGACCCACAGCGTTTGGTAAAGGTTTACAACACTTCGGCTGCAACCCTTAACTTGGTTCGCGCATTTACCCAAGGTGGTTTTGCGGATCTTCGCCGTGTTCACGAGTGGAACAAGGGATTCATTAAGGATTCAACATTCGGCGAGCGTTATGAGCAAGTGGCAAATGAAATCGGTCGCGCACTTTCATTTATGGAATCAGCTGGTGTTGATCCCAACGAATTCAAGGCAGTTGATTTCTATGCAAGCCATGAGGCTCTCATCATTGAGTACGAGAAGGCACTTACTCGCATCGATTCACGCACAGATCTTCCATACGATGTATCAGGTCACTTCATTTGGATCGGTGAACGCACTCGTCAAATGGATGGAGCACATGTTGATTTCGCATCCAAGGTCCGCAATCCAATCGGTGTAAAGCTCGGTCCTAAGACAACAGTTGAAGATGCACTCGCGCTGATTGAAAAGCTTGATCCCAATCGCGAACCAGGTCGCCTCACATTTATTACTCGTATGGGCGCATCAAAGATTCGCGAAATTTTGCCAGCTCTTGTTGAGGGCGTCACCAAGAGCGGCGCACAGGTTCTTTGGGTCTGTGACCCAATGCACGGCAATACATTTGAGACATCAAATGGTTACAAGACTCGTCAGTTTGAAGATGTGCTTGATGAAGTACGTGGCTTCTTTGAAGTGCACAAGAAGCTCGGCACACATCCAGGTGGAATCCACATCGAACTCACTGGTGACGATGTCACTGAGTGCCTCGGTGGAGGCAATCAGATCTCAGAGAAGGACCTCGAGTCCCGCTACGAGACAGCGTGCGATCCACGCCTAAACCACTCTCAATCACTCGAACTCGCATTCCTCGTAGCTGAAATGTTGCGCGACCGATAAAGAAATGACTGAGCTTCTCTCGACGACGATGTCGTCACCGATTGGAAAGCTCTACATCCTTGCCCGTGGAACAACTGTTCTAGGTCTTAATCTTTCTGGATTTCAAGATCTCCTCTCCTCACTCTCAAATGAAGATTTAGAGGAGAAGATCGGCAAAGGGAGAGCAATCTCTGGTGTCACCGATCTTCTCGAGAATTACTTCGATGGGGACCTTAAAGCCATTAACTCAATTGCAGTAAAACAACCCGGCGGAGATTTCTCGCAACGAGCATGGAGGTCGATGCGCAAAATCAAAGCGGGAACTGCAGAGTCATATGCAGATTTGGCATATCGAGCAGGCAGTCCAGCAGCGGTACGAGCTGCAGGCAGTGCATGTGCAAAGAATAAAATTGCAGTCATTATTCCGTGCCACCGCATTATTAAATCTGGCGGCGCAATCGGTGCTTATGGGTGGGGCGTAGGTAAGAAAATTTGGTTACTCGAGCATGAAGGTTATGAGATTTAACCAAGCACCTTTGTCATAATCGCAATTGCTTCATCGCATTGTGCGTCATCGAAATCTAGATGAGTAACAAGACGTGCGTAGGATTTTCCTAGAGCGCTCATCCATAAGCCGTTCTCCTTGCACCGTGCAGCAAAATCTGCAGCGGTGATTCCTGCATGAGTGAGATCAAGACCGACGATATTTGTCTCTACATGATCAGGATTAATCAAAGTTGCATCATGAGCGGCTAGGGCGACCGCCATCTTCTTAGCTCGAGCATGATCATCTGCCATGCGAGCGATGTTGTTATCGAGAGCGTAATCCGCCGCTGCAGCGAGTAGGCCGATCTGTCGCATTCCGGCCCCGTAACGCTTTCGCCAGATACGCGCCTCTGCAATGGCAGCCTTTGAGCCGAGGGAGACTGAACCCACTGGAGCTCCGAGACCCTTGGAGAGACAGACGCTAATGGTGTCGAAGTGCTTACCAAATTCTGTAAATGGAGTACCAGTTGCAACATGTGCATTCCAGATGCGAGCCCCATCGAGGTGTATTGCAATTCCTCGCGCGCGTGCTTCGCGTGATAGCTTTGCAATTTCATCAATAGGTTACACTGTGCCGCCACCGAAGTTGTGGGTATTTTCAACTGCGATAGCCGTTGTTGAAACTAAATACGGGCCTGCATTTTCATGAGCGAGAGCAAGGGGAGTATCTGCGTTGAGCAATCCTCGCTCAGACTTCCAGGTGCGAGTGGTGATTCCGCTGAAGACAGCGCCGGCACCGAGCTCGGCGCGAACAATATGTGCACGTTCATCGGTCAGGAGTTCTTCGCCTGGCTTAACCAAAGTGCGAATAAGAAGTTGATTAGCTAGAGATCCCGTAGGGGAGAAGAGTCCAGCTTCCATGCCGAACATGTCAGCTAGGCGTGCTTCAAGAGCGTTGACTGTTGGATCATCACCGTAGACATCATCGCCAACCTTGGCAGAGGCGATTGCTTCACGCATTCCAGCAGATGGTTGAGTTACTGTGTCGGAGCGAAGATCAATTGCCATGTAAGGATTCTACTTTCTCTTCATTCTCCATAACAATGGCGAACATTGCAGCAATAACAAGAACGCCGCCAATGAGCGCTTGAAGGGTGAGTGACTCGCCGCCAAAGATCAGCGCAAAGGCAGCAGCAAAAACAACTTCCATCGTCAAAATGACTGCCACCTTTGTAGGTGCCATATGTGCCTGCGACCATGTCTGCACAACGAATGCGACAGCAGTACACGCAATTGCGGTGTAGATAATGACAATCCAGCCAGTTGAATTTGCTGGTGATTCATAACCTTGCCCGAATGCAATAACACCGGTCAGGAGTGCAAGGGTTGCCAGCTGCACAACTGTCATCGCATATGTATCGAGGCCCTTGCTCCAATGAGCGAGAGTCACAATGTGAGCACCGAAACAGATAGCGCTAATAAGTACGAGGAATTCGCCGTAACCAACGCTCCAGCCATGGAGAGAAAGAAGTGCAAGACCGATTGTTGCTACAGCAACACATGCCCACGTGTATTTCGTGATTCTGTGGCGAAGAACAACCCAAGCAATCAGGGGAGTAGTAACAACGTAGAGACCTGTAACGAAACCGGTGATTGCAGCACCTGCAATAGCAAGACCTAGCGTTTGAAAGATATAGCCAGTTCCAAGAAATAGCCCCGCAATAAATCCCTTATAGAGCATCTCACGATTGATGAGTCGAAAAACTGTTGGCTTAATAAGAATCATCACTACTGTTGCTAGCGCGAAGCGAGTGAAGAGGAAGCTGTTGACGCTCTGCTTAGCAATCGGATCCTTCATCACTACGAATGAGAGACCCCATGCTGCCGATACGGCGAGAAGTGCCCATGGGGCAATTCGCATCTTGAGCGCATGGCTCATCCGCGAAGTTTTTTCAGAAGTGCGATTTCCTCGCCGTGCTCAGGCTCCATTCCTGGAGTTTCAAGAATCAGTGGTGCGTTGGCAACTGCAGGGTGCTTAAGGAGTTCTTTAAATGGTGCTTCACCGATAAAGCCCTTGCCGATATTTTGATGGCGATCCTTGAGAGCGCCACAGACATCCATGGAATCGTTAGCATGAATCAACTGAATGCGTTCAATGCCAGCAACTTCGACCAAGAGATCGAGAGTCTCTTTCATTCCACCCTTTTTAGCGATGTCATGACCAGCGGCAAAGACGTGACATGTGTCGAGACAGATGCCGACCTTTGGGTGGTATTCAAGTGCCTTCAAATACTTCTCTAAATCTTCAAGACGCTTTACAAGTGATTGACCTTGGCCAGCTGTTGGTTCGAGCAACAGCATTGGTGCATCATCGCCGAGCTTTTCAAGAATCGGTATCATGCCCTTATTTATCTGCTTCCATGCATGATCGACAAATTCTTCTTTGACGGCAGATCCTGTATGGACGACTACGCCGAGAGCGCCAATTTCTTCACCACGCTTGAGTGAGTATGCGGTCGATGCAAGTGAATTCTTATACGTATCTTCAGTAGGTGAACCTAAATTGATGAGAAAAGGTGCATGCACATATACCTCAAGGTCGAGCGCTGTCGCCTTCTCGCGAAAGAGCGCATCTGCTTCATGATTAGTCTCAGGCATCGCCCACCCGCGGGGGTTAGAGGTGAATACTTGAATTGCTTCAGCGCCGGTGAGCTCGGCATAGGCGATGGATCTCTTTGCCATTCCACCTGAAGTTGGTGTGTGGGCTCCGATACGTGGACGTGAATTCTTATTTGCAGGCACAGGCCTAGCCTACTGTGATGGTCACGGTACTACCGCGTTTTGCCTTGCTTCCGACCTTAGGGGTGATGTTTGTGACCTTCTTAATGGCCCTCTTGCCGATCTTCTTGACGACTACCTTGAGACCTAAGTCTTGAAGAGCCTTTACTGCCTTCGCTTCTTCAATCGAATAGAGATTCGGGATGTAGGCAAACGCAGGTACCGTAGAGATCACAATTGAAACTGCGCCACCCTTGTTAAAGGAGCCACCACCTGCAGGAGATTGAGAGATAACTTCACCTGCAAGCTTTGTCTCGCTAAATGCATATGTGGATGTGACCTTAAATCCTGCATCTGTTAATTCATTGAGAGCTTGTTCGCCGCTCTTGCCAAGATATGAAGGGAGTGCAACTTGCTCAATTCCCTTTGAAACAGTCAAGGTCACTATTGAATCACGTTTTACTTTGCTGCCGACAGCTGGGCTGACTGCAATTACAAATCCCTTGGGAACGGTTGAGTCAAAGACTTCAACGACTGGAGCTATCTTCAGAGGAAATTTTGCAACCGCGGCTTGTGCTGCCTCAGGAGTAAGTCCCTGCACCATTGGAATGACGTAACGCTCCGGACCTTTGGAGAGAACGAGCTTTACGACTCCGCCCTTATCAACTTTGCCACCGCCTGCTGGAATAGATTCAATAACGTGATCTGCTTCGATCTCTTCGCTATAGCGACGTTCTAGAACTATCGAAGTAAGTCCTAGTGGATTAAGGGCGGCCGTAACTTCAGTTTGTGTTGCGCCGACAGTTGAAGGCACTACAACGCGCGATCCAGGGCCAATAAGTACATACCAACCTGTGATGCCCAGTGCGACAGCCATACCAGCTGCGATATAACGATTGCGGCGAACTCGCTTGCTCAGCTTCTTACGGCGAGCAACTTGTGCAGTGGTTTCGCGTTCAACTTTGACAGGCAGCGTTTTCTCAACGATTGGAATCGGTGAGGTCAATTCTTGGAATCGTTTTTTGAGAGACTTTTGCTTTACTTTGGGGCGCATCGGCTTAATAGGAATATCGAGCTCGAGGCTGAGCTGATTCTCTTTTGGGTTCAATCTAGAATTGATTGCGCTCAAACGTGAATAGAAATCAGCGGCATCACGCGGACGTTCATCAGGATTGCCTGCAGTAGCTTGGAAAATGAGTTCATCTAAATCTTCTGGGAAATTGCTGACGATAGAGCTGATGCGTGGCACGCGTTCATTGACATGCATATATGCAATTTGAATCGGAGCCTCACCATCAAAGGGTTTCTTGCCAGTAAACATTTCAAATGCGGTGATGCCCACTGCATAAACATCAGAACGAGCATCTGCAACGCCACGTTGAACTTGCTCAGGGGAGAGGTATGAAACGCTTCCAAGAATGACGCTGGATTCTGCTGTCATTGTTGAGCCAAAGAGTGGCCCCTTTGCTAGCCCGAAATCCGCAATCTTGATGCGGCCTTCTTTTGAGACCAAGATATTTTCAGGCTTAATATCGCGATGGACGATTCCTTGCTTGTGAGCTGCAGCAAGTGCGCTGAGAACCGGCATAAGGAACTTAATTCCATCGGCGAATTGCAGATTGCCTTGCTCGTTCAAATATTCGCGAAGCGTATGTCCTTCAACGAGCTCCATCACAATAAAGACTGCAGGTGTTCCGCTCTGATTCCACCCCTGATCTTGCACTGCAACGATATTGGGATGAGAGAGCGCAGCGGCAGCTTTTGCTTCGCGGATAAAGCGCTCAACAAATTGTTCGTCTTGAGCGAGATGCGAGTGCATAATCTTTACTGCAACTTTGCGATCCAGGCGGGTATCAATACCTTCGTAGATACTTGCCATTCCACCTGAGGCGACTTGGCGGATGAGTTGGTAACGCCCATCAATGAGTTCGCCGGTGAGATCAGACACGAGGGGATTCTAGTTAGATAGTTCGAAATCGGCGGCGTTCTGTGAGTCGTTGTCGAGAAAATGTTGCTTTTGAATTCTCAGCCAATTCTGCATCTGTGCAGATATTGCTTCGCCATCGCGATTGAGAACTCTCGCCAATCCTGCATCCGCATCTATATCAATCCAGATTGAGGCGGTTAAGAATGGACGAATAAATGCTTGTGACGATCCAACGCCTTCAAGGATAAGCAACTCTGCTTGAGGAACTTCAGCTGGTTGATTGAAAGAATTGGAGCCCCAATTAAAGGTCGCGAGTGAATACTTCTCAGATTTCTGATGCGCCTTGGCGGCGAGAGTAAGTGCATCGGTGAGGTGATGATCAAAGGCGTTCTCCCACCCGTTATAGAGGTCATCCATATGAAGAGTGTGAGTTTTATATTTCAACGAAAGAGCGGTGCTGAGATGATTGGCGAAAGTTGTCTTACCTGCACCTGCGCGCCCATCTATTGCGATGATGGGGCGCTTCGCGGATTTACAGAGATCGAATAGCGCGTCGGTGAGTTGCATACCAAGAGCTCCATCCGAAAGCAGCCATAATCGTGAATGCGACATAGAGCAGAGCTGTGAAGAGAAGTCCTTGTGATGCATAGAGCGCGGTATAGCCAGCGTCAACTACGAGCCATAGCGGCCAGTTGTCGTACTTCTCGTAGACCATCAACAACTGCGCGGCGAGACTTCCGAAGAGTAGAAGTGCATCAGGAAATGCAGCGACTGCTCCGATGTGAGTCAAAATTGGAGCGAAGATAAAGGTTGCCATAAAGATCGCAATCACTGTGTAGAGACGGTACTTATTGGCAAACGGTCCTGGCTTTGCGCCGCTGACTTCCCAGCCAAACCAACCCATGACTGCAGCTGCGATAAAGATTATTTGCAAGAGCGCACTAGCAAGTAGATCCCACTCAATAAAGAGCAGAAGATAGAGAGCGCTACTGATGCCCCACCATGGCCAGGTAATGCGCTTGCCTGTGATTCCAAGACCTACACCGATAAAAGATGCAATCGATGCTACGAATTCGAGATAGGAAACTTCATAGCCCCAGGCTGTAAAGAAGATGGATGACACAATGAACCTCAAACATTCTCAGTTCGCATTACCGAACTGGTCAAACGGTCGAACTCATAAAATGAGTTCCTCTCAGCCACCGTGGCTCCCGTAGATAAAACTTTAGCGCATGCGTGCGAATAATGTTTGGATAAAGGCAATTCCAGCAACACGAAGGCGGCGCCACTGCGATGTTGTTGCGCGCTTGGTAAATACGTCATAACCGTTGGCTTCGATCTCATCAACGATTCCGCAGTAGAGCTCGCTCGCGGCACGAATGCATGGACGTGAGATCGGATCTAGATACTTGATTCCTGCCTCTGCAGTGGCTTGGAGCTGTCGTACGCGATCAATCTGAAACTTAATGGCCTCAACAATCTCTGGAGTCATCCTTCGTTGTAGAAGCATCTCTTCCGTCACTCCAAATCGAGCAAGTTCATCGAGAGGCATATAAATACGACCGCGGTCGATATCTTCTCCGATATCGCGAATAAAGTTCGCTAATTGAAAGGCTGTACCTAAAGCAGTTGCAGCTTCAATGGCGCGAGGTTCGCTGTAACCAAGGATTGGAAGCATCTCAAGACCAATGACAACAGCGGAACCGTAGACATAAGTCATCAGCTCGTCGTAGTTGTTATATCGAGTAACGGTGAGATCCATCTCCATGGAGGTCATAAATGCTTCAAAGTATTCGAGTGGAATTGTGTAAGTATTGACGGTATCTACAAGTGCTCGTCCGATGAGATCATCACTGGAACCGCTTCGCAAATCATCGAGAACAGATTTGCCCCATGTGCGAAGAGCATCTGCTTTTTCTTCTGGCGCCAACGTTGATGCGAGGTCGTCAACAATCTCATCGGCAAATCGCGCGAAACCATAAAGTGCATGAACTGGTGGTCGCTTCTTCTTAGGTAAGAGAAGTGTTGCTAAGTAGTAAGTCTTTCCATGAAGCGCGTTGAGCCGCTTGCACTCGTCGTACGACTGTTGGAGAAGATCTGACATTTATTTAACAGGTCCCACAATGCGCTCGGCAGCAAGGCGACCAGAGATAAGAACCATGGGAACACCAACTCCTGGTTGAGTTCCACTACCTGCAAAGACAACGTTATCGAAGCCAGCAGCAATATTGCGAGGACGGAATGGACCTGTCTGGAAGAAGGTATGGGCAGAAGCAAATGGTGCGCCGCGCTCCATACCTCGAGCCTGCCAATCAAGGGGAGTGGTCATCGATTCGGTTTCAATCGCATCGCCAAAGCCTTCATAGCCGCGAGATTCAAGAACACGAATCATCTCATCGCGATAGCGTGGCCCTTCCTTCTTCCAATCGATATCTGCATCCAGGTTAGGCGTAGGAAAGAGTACGTAATACGACTCTTTGCCGGCAGGTGCAAGAGAATTGTCATCGTGTGAAGGAATAGTGACAAGCACTGAAGGGTCAGACATAAGTGTCTTCTTCTTAATCAATTCATCGAAGACGCCATCCCATGAATCACCGAAGTGAATATTGTGGTGAGCTACATGGTCATAGTGCTTAGAAGAACCCACAAGCAAAGTCACACATGATGGGGAGTACTTCAAACGTTTAATGGAGAGTGGTTCTTTTCCAAGAAGTTCTTTCCATACCACTGGCAAATCCGGATTCATGACAATTGCATCGCACTCATAGCGCTCACCTTTATCGGTAATTGCTGCAGTAACGCGTGAACCGTTCTTCTCGAGTGACGTAACGGATGAGTTGTATACAAACTTCACACCGTGCTTCTCAGCTGCCGCTGCAAGTGCGCGAGGAACTGCATGCATTCCACCCTTAGGGAAGAAGACGCCGTTGACCGAGTCCATATATGCAATGACAGCATAAATAGCCAGCGCTTGTTGTGGGCTAACGCCTGCGTACATCGCCTGGAAAGAATAAACTTTTTGAAGGCGCGGATCTTTAAGGAATTGATTGACCTTCGGTTGTAGCTTTCTAAAACCACCCAGAGCAATCAATCGCGCCAAGTTTGGCGTAAGCAAATTAAGTGGAGAGTCGATATTGCGATCGATAAAGTCATTCATCTCGTACTTATAGAGCTTAGTAACAAAATCAACATACTCACGATAGCCCGCAGCCTCTGTGGCAGAAACTTTCTCACGAATCTCTTGCTCCATCGCCTTTGTATCAGCGTGAACATCAATCTGAGAACCATCTGCATAGAAGGCGCGGTAGAGAGGTGAGACTGGCATGAGTTCAAGCCAATCTTTCATATCTTCACCGACTGCGCTAAATGCATCTTGAATCAGTGAAGGCATGGTCAGCACGGTAGGTCCTGTATCAAATGAATAGCCATCTTGATTTAGTAGACCATTGCGGCCACCAGGAACTGATTCGCGTTCAATGACAGTGACATCGCGACCTGCTCCTGCAAGGCGAAGTGCAGCACTTAAGCCTGCAAGGCCTGCTCCCACAACAACAACTTTCTGGGATGGACCTTTGATGCGTGCAGCCATTAGGCGCTCCGTTTCACAGCGCTGAGCGCAATGTAGGTAAGAAATTCTCGTGAGGATGGATGGATGGCGGGATCTTCAATTGCGGATAGTGATTCGTTCATGAGCTTTTCAATCAGGTTTTCAACTTTTTCAACAGCCCCTGAGGAGCGAATAATCGCGCGGAGATCTTCAATCTTTTCGGGTGAAATATCAGCCTGACCGAGATGTGCAAAGAGTTCTGCACGTGCCGAGTCATCGAGGGATTCGAGAGTCATTGCAATAAGTACTGTGCGCTTACCTTCTCGAAGATCGTCGCCTGCAGGCTTTCCAGTGACTTCTGGATCACCGAAAATTCCGAGCATGTCATCGCGCAACTGGAAGGCTTCACCGAGTGGAAGCCCGTAACGCGATAGCGCATCTAGTAATTGTGAATGTGAAGCAGGTTGACCAATGACTGCGCCGATATGCAATGGACGTTCGATTGTGTATTTACCAGACTTGTAGCGCGCAATTCGAAGTGATCGCTCTGCGCTGTACGTCTTCTCGCCAGCTTCACGAACATCGAGATATTGACCTGCCATAAGTTCTACACGCATCTCATCGTGAATCATCTGCACGGCTAGAAGAGAATCAAGTGCAATTCCTGAAGAGTTAAGCATTTGATCTGACCAGACAAGAGCTAAGTCGCCTAATAAAACAGCGGCGGATTCACCAAATTGAGTTGCAAGGCCATTCATCGCAGTTGATTGATGCAAGTTTTCAAAGTGGCGGTGGATTGCAGGTTTTCCGCGACGAGTGTCGGAGCGATCCATGAGGTCGTCGTGGATCAGCGCACATGCTTGCAAAAGTTCAAGACTTGAAATTGCGCGAATAATTTCACGCGATGGCGCAGCCCCTGATGCAAGTAGCCCTGCGTACGCGAAGAGGGGACGTCGACGCTTTCCGCCATCGAGCAAGAATTCATCGAGGGCATCGCAGACTGCTATGAGTTCAGATGCGATAGAGGTGAGATAGGTACGCTGACCTGCAAGGTAATCAGCTAATTCGCCACGGATTTCTCCACGTACCTTTTCAATAGTTGCCTTGACCTCAGTTGCCACGCGGCAACGGTACCCTGACACCGTGGAGATGCGCATAACGAACCAATGGGCGAGCGGTAAGCCGACCTTCTCATTTGAGTTCTTCCCTCCTAAAGATGAAGAAGGCGAACGCAAGCTATGGGCAGCCATTGAAGGCCTTGAATCTATTGCCCCTGATTTCATCTCAGTGACATATGGCGCTGGAGGCTCAACCCGCGATCGCACAACGCGCATTACTTCAGAGATTGGCGCTCACACCAAGATTCCTACAGTGGCGCACCTCACCTGCGTTGGCTCTACTCGCGAAGAGTTGATCGACGTTCTTGCGAAATATCGTGAAGCAGGAATCCATAACATTCTCGCGCTTCGTGGAGATCCTGTCGGCGGTCCACGTGCTCCATGGGAAACCACACCTGGTGGGTTCGATCACGCCGATCAATTGGTCTCACTTGCGGCTGAAATCGGCGGCTTTGCCATCGGAGTTGCAGCTTTTCCTGATGGCCATCCAGCGTCTGAAGGTGATTTCAACAAAGATATTGAGGTACTGCTTGAGAAAGAACGTCGTGGTGCAACGTTTGCAACAACTCAATTCTTTTTTGACGCGCAGAAGTGGATTGCACTCACAGATGCACTTGCGGCACGAGGTTCCAAATTAATCATTATTCCGGGAATCCTTCCTGTCACAAATGTGAAGCAACTCAATCGCATGTCCGAACTAAGTGGGGTACCGATTCCAGCTGATGTAGCGGATGCATTTGAGAAGGTTGCCGACAACCCAGATGACTTACGTAAATTAGGAGTCGATATCGCAACGGACTTGTCACAGGCTTTGCTCGACGCGGGCGCCCCAGGAATCCACTTCTTTACTATGAATACATCAACATCCACGCGTGAAATCTTTGAGCGCATAAAGGCTTCTCGTTAATGCGTAGAAATGAATTTAACTCACGATGGAGTGAACTCCATGGGGGGGTCGAAGTTCAGGGCGTCATCGCTCTCTGGTTGCGCATCTCTTTCTGGATTGCACGGGTCCTTGCATTCTTCAGATTGACTCCGAATATCGTGACGACAATCGGAATGCTGTCTTCATTTCTTATCTATTACACGACATATACAAGCCAATTAATAGGACTTGTCATCTTTTCGCTTATCTGCGACGGTGTAGATGGCTCGCTTGCAATCTATCGAAATAAAACATCAAAGTTCGGCGAGCTCTATGACTCGATTGCAGACCGCATTACAGAGGCTTTTTGGCTGATGGGTGCAACATTTGTTGGCGTTCCGATGCGTTGGGCTATCGCCATTTGGGTTCTGGGTGCAACACAGGAATATGCACGTGCACGTCTTGCATCCCTTGGTTATTCTGAAATCGGCGTTGTCACTCCAGCAGAGCGCCCAGTGCGAGCCATTTTTGTTATTGCAATCACGCTCTCATTCCAATTTGGGTATAACTATCTCACTCAGATCGCAATCGGATTTACTATTTTGCAAGCCATCGGATTATTGATGGTGATGCGAATGGCGAGATCTATTCTCCGTTAGCAAGAATTGCGTTTGCAACAATCTCTGCGCTCAATCCAACGAGCGGTAGTCCGCCACCAGGATGGGCAGAACCACCAACAAGATAGAGATTCTTCAATGGCGAACGGTTCTTGGCTCGCAAGAATGCAGCGCGAGGGCCGTTGCTCGAGGTTCCATAGATTGAACCACCTGGAGCATTAACTGAATTCTGTAAATCCAAAGGCGTGCGAATTTCTAATAGATCCAATCGATCTCGGATTGATATTCCTTGCGCCTCAATCGCATCGATAATCTGATTGGCATAGCTCTGTGCAAATTCGCGATTACTCCAGTCAAATCCATCTACTGGATTTGAACTATGACGCGGAGCATTTACTAAAACAAAGAGCGCTTCATGACCTTCGCTCTTGACCATCGCCGGATCATTGGGAGAGCAGATATAAATTGTGGGTTTTTCAACCGGAGTCTTTGTTGTGAAGATTGATTCGAACTCGTCGTCATAATCTTCCGGAAAGAGAATTGTGTGATGCGAAAGTTTCGGTGCATCAGATGGACGAAGTCCGAGGAGTAATGAGAAGCCAGCCAGTGATGGTTCAAGTTGTGCTTGCTGCTTACGTAAGCGCTTCACCTTTCGGGTCTTCGCGGAAATGAGTGAGTTATATGTAAATCCAGCATCAGCGTTGGAGATGACATAGTCCGCACTTACGACGGTTCCATCGGCAAGGGTGACGCCAGTTGCCTTATTGCCTTTAAGAGTGATTGATTGCACGGGGGAGTTGAGGTGAATCTGTACTCCCACCTTCTCGCACCGCTCTGCAATATGAGTAGAAAGTGTTCCGATTCCACCCTTGATGTGCCAAGCACCAAAAGACTCTTCGATAAAGGCTATTGTTGAAAGCACTGCAGGGGCTTTACGTGGGTCAGATCCGCTATATGTTGCATAGCGATCCATAATCTTTGCAAGGTAAGGATTGGCTAAGCCGAAGTCTCGCAACGTTGCACGGGGTGCGATGATGCGAAGTTCACGAAGAATATGGCGACGTTTCAATAGTGATAACGGGCTGCGAAGTTCTGATTCAACGAATGGTTCGCGGGATACATCCCACATACGTTCGGCTCGTTGAAGTACTGCATCCCATTGCGCGGCGGCATCTACACCGAATGAATCAGTAATAGCGTGCAGCGTCTTTTTACGTGAAAGATTGGTGAATTTCACTGATTTGCCATCGTGGAATCTGTAATCGAAAGAGGGATCGACTTCCTGAAGTTCTAATACCTGGCCCATGTGCTTGCCGGTGCGCTGGAAGAAATCGCGATAGACGGCAGGAATTGTGAGAAGTGAGGGACCGGTATCAAATGCGTAACGGCCGATCCATTCCGTACGACATTTGCCGCCGGGTTGATCGGATGCTTCATAAATCTCAACGCTATGTCCTGCACGAGCAAGACGGGCAGCGGTAGCCATTCCACCAATACCTGCACCGATAACGACGATCTTCTTGGGGTTCTTCACCTTGCCGACTTGGCCAGTCATACGGTGCGCCCCTTCCATTGAATGGCGCCTCTATTGCGCCATGAGAAGTAAAGCAGATAGATAAAGAGAGCTGCAGATACTGGATGGAGAAATGAATCACGCATGCGCCCCGAAGATGATGCTGCACTGATCACTCGCGTGCCGATAACTGCTACGCAGGCAGCGATTGCCAATAAGTTTCCAGAGATTGCAAAGACAAATGGCGCAATGCCTGTCGCCACCATAAAGAGGGCAGCTAACGTTGAGCCGGCTATTGAACCGAATGCTGAGTTGAGAGACTTTCCATATCCTGCGCGAATTTCATCGAAGGACGAATACATGCGCGTAGATGCGATGGTTGAGCCATCAATCACCGCCCCTTTGAAACCATGATCTACAAATGCGCGACCCAGTTCAATATCGTCCAGGACTTTATTGGCAACTGTTGTAAAGCCACCAATGGTCTTCAGAGAAGAGTGCCTCATCACTAAGAATTGTCCATTACACACAACGGTGGATTTCATCGGAAATTTCTCAGCGCCTCGTAGCAAGACGGTACTCATCCATGACCATTGAAGGAGAGGTTGAACTAATCGTTCTCCAAAAGAAATAGCAATCTGTCGTGGATACGGAGATATGAAATCTAGTCCAGATGCGTTGAGGGTATTGATCGCACGAGCAATTGCATCAGATTGGAAATGCACATCTGCATCTACTGAAATAACTACATCTGCATTTCGCTCAGAGTTAAATCCCGACTGAAGTGCGTTTACTTTACCGATGAGCCCTGCTTGTGGCTCAGGTGCGGTGACGAGTGAAATTCTCTCTGATACATATGCTTGAGTAATCTGATGTGTTCGATCTTCTGAATTGTCATCAATCACGGCTATATGAAGATTCGGCACGCCTTTTTGATTGTTGAGCTCCGTCAGTACACGAGCGATATTTGCCTCTTCATTGCGTACAGGCAGGAGCACAAGTATTGAAGCGTCAGTTTCTGCGATAGCGGAAGGCTTGCGAATACTGATGAAGTTGATGAGTGCAAGACCAAGCAAGAGAGAGTTCAGTAAGAAGAGCGCAAAGGTCATTGGATTTACGCTTCGCCGAGCCAATTCTTATAGATAAATGGTGTAGCGAAAGCTCCGAAGACAACAGAACCCAAGAATGCAAGACCTGGACGGTCAAAGAAGAATAGGTTTCCGATAAAACCAGAGAAGAGCACCCATGTCAGAAGGATGGTGACGGCGCGCAGGCTTGCACTCTCTTTGCGACGTTCAAAGGGAAGCGAAATATTGAGCAGCGCCACGATGGCACATCCCGCAAGGAGCCATCCAAAGTAATTAGAAAGTGGAACATCAGGAACAAATGGAATATGCGCTCCATCCACCTTCCATGTCCATCGACCTGCTGCAACCATCTGTGGATCGAGGAAGAAATCCCATCCAGCAAGGAGTGCGCCGCCATAAATAAAAGTCCACTTCGTTGTCACTCGGCGAGCAGCAACCAGAGCAGGGTGCACCATCATCACCCAGGCAAAAGGAACAACGAGAGGCACGCCGCCGAGTGCAAAACCAAGTGAAGAGTCGTATGAGTAGATACCAAATGGCCATCCGGTGTGGACTCCGAGAAGTTCAATAAAATATCCGAAGAGAACAGTCATTAAGAAATAGCGAGATGAATACTTCGGGCCATAGGAAAGATATGCGTGAAGAACCATAGAGAGCGCGCCCATATAAACAGTTGCAATAGTGATGTATTGCAGAACGCTGCCATGTGTGAGCGGGTAAGAGATTTGCAAGAGAATCGTCGATGCTAGCGCTGCACCCAATGTGATTCGCGCGCGCTGCGAAATTCCGTGGCGGCGTCTGCGAGGTGTGTAGTGCCTAATGGACATGAGGGAAGTCTGCCCTATTAATAAGGTCAAAGCGCGCAAAGAGCTCTTCGCTGTACCAATTGAATTTTGTTGTGTTCTCGATCGCGACGCGGTGCGGGGAATTCTTGTATGCGAAATCACGTAGCGCTGATTCAGATTCCCAGAGTGAGAATGTGCCTTGCAATCCAATCGGAGCCTCGCCAATACCGATAGAGAAAATCAACCCTGGGGCTTTATGGAGATCCTGTACGACAGGGGGAATTGAATTCCAGAATCTAATCGCTTGGCTTGTCTTGAGGCGAGCACGAGTGATGGCTACTACTGGACCACCAGTGCGGTGCGCAGTAGAAATTTCAAAAGGCTTTACTTTTGACCATTCACCATGTGAGGAAACTGGGTTGAGTAAATACCGATCAACGTTTGTCGATCGTTTCTTCCATCGGGAGATAGATGGTGATTTATCGATTACTTCAAGATCCGAGGCGACAAAGAGAATGGCCCATTGCTTCAAATCTGCATCTGATGGAGTGAAAGTTTTGCCTGTCCCTGTTCCCATTAACTTTGCGAACGAGACTCCTGGAATCTTTCGGGCTGTGCGACGACCTATCGCCATCTGTAGAAATGCAAATGGAATTGATTTCTTTTTTACAGTGAAGATGTAAACGACAGTATTAGTCATTTGACACTCTCATTGGAGTTGCACCCGTCGAGAGTTGAAGTTCGTTATAAGTTGTTGGAAAGACTCCATGTGGATGCCCTGCAGCGGCCCAGACAACTTCATAATCGTTGAGAGCTTCATCAATCAAGGTGATATCCGGTTTATTACTCCAGCCAATAGGGCTCACTCCGCCGATTGAGAAGCCAGAGAAATTCTTGACGAAGGCAGCATCTACTCGACCGAGTTCGCTATAGCCAAGGTTGTGGGCAACGAGATCGGTATCTACCCGATGGCGTCCACTAGTAATAATGAGGAGAACTTCTTCTTCAGGAGTTTGAAAGATAAGGGATGATGCAATTTGACCTACTTCAATTCCTAGAGCAGATGCTGCATCTTGTGCGGTGCGCGCTGTTTCTCCTAGAACAGTAATGGGACCTGCAATAGAGAGCTCTTGCATCGCTGCAGCTACTCTTTTCACCGCCGACTTCTCGAGAATATGCTCCATAGTTGGCAAGGTTAGGGGATAGGTTTCTCATCGTGAGTACAGACATTGCACGTGGTTTTCGCGCCCGTACCGCGCTTTGGGCATCGTTTTTCTTAATGGGCATTGTTTCGATGGCGTGGGTGCCTCGTATTCCAGAGATTAAAGAGAATATCGGCATTAATAATGGCCAATTTGGATTTATCTTTCTCGGTTCCACCTTTGGCTCCTTGCTAGCGGGTCAAATTGCTGGCCGCTTGATTCACAAAGTTGGCACTAAAGTAATCCTGACATTCTCATCTTTAGTATTTCCGGCTGGACTGATTTTGATGGGCGCAGCAAGAACTCCAATATCTCTGATGGTTGGATTGATTTTGATGGGTTTTGGAATTGTCACCACGGATATCTGTGACAATGCACAAGCGGTTGCTGTGGAGAAAATCATCAACAAGAAATGTATGACTTCATTTCACGGAGCATGGAGCCTTGGTTCTTTTGTCACAACGATTTTTGGTGGCGTTATGGCATCACATATTTCACCTCGCACAAACTTGATTGGAATCGGAATAGTTAGCTTGCTTCTCTTCATTCCAACTAATCTCGCGATGCTTCCAAAGAATCTCGATGGACATCGCGGTGATGGCACAGTCGAGACAAAGGGCAGCATTCCTTGGTTCGGTAAAGATGTTGCCGTCTTGTGGGCACTTGCTGCGGGTCTTCTAACCAGCATGATTGCCGAAATGTCAGCGAGTGATTGGTCTGCAATTTTGCTCCATGAAAATATGGGAATCGGCCCAGGACTTTATGCCAGTGGCTTTGCCTGCTTTGCGCTGGCAATGATCACTGTCCGCTTTCTTGGTGATCGCATCATCGAGAAATTTGGTGCAGCTCGCACAGTTCGTGTTGGCGGATACCTTGGTGGGTTAATCTGGTTGATTTGCTTAGCGATTGCAATCCCACTTTCTTCACACGCCAAGATTCCTGCATTGATCATTATGGATATTGGTTTCATCTTTGCTGGCTTTGCTATAGGTCCCATGTATCCAGCATTTATATTGGCAGCATCTCGCATTCCGCAATTTGCCGCCCCGGTAGCAATTGCAAGAGTGGGTCTCATTGGAATTGCTGGAGTATTTGTTGGTCCGACTGTTACAGGGTTAATTGCTGAAGCGACATCGCTTTCATGGGCGATGCTCTATCCGATCGGAGCGCTCTTTGTTGCTGGTTTCCTATCTCGCGCAATCAAGACAGAAGCAACGCCTGTAACAAAGTAAAGCTTGCCACCGCAAAGAGAAGTCCAGCGAATGCTTTGCGGAGCGTTGCAGGAGATGCAATCTTTCCAAAGTGCGATGAAGTGCTTGCCATAATCACTGCAGCTACCGCCATCAATGAAGGAATCTTCCAGTTCACCTGATTCCACATTGCATGATGACCAATGAGCGCCGTAAGGGAGTTCGCACTAATAACGAGAAGTGATGTGCCTGCTGCGATGTTCTGGGGAGTTCCAAAAAAAAGTACAAGGGTGGGAATAACGAGGAAGCCGCCACCGATTCCGAAGAGACCGGTGATTGCGCCAACGATTAGCGAGATCACAACGAGGAGAGCAACTGGAATACGTTTATGTACATCCGTAAACGGTTCGCGAAACATTGAGTAACTAGCGAAGAAGAGTACGAGCGCGAAACCTGTACTGATAAATTTTTCTGGCAGGGAATCAGCAATAGATGAGAATCCGATATTGGTAACTAAACCGATTCCCCAGATGATGAGCGCATCGCGATAGAGAACCTCATGGATGCGCATCTTTGGTAGCGCACCGGATAGTGCTGCCAAGAAAACTACTGCAAGGGCAGCGGTCGTTGCTTGATGTGGAGAGAAGTCGAAGATATTGATCAGGATTGGAACCGAGAGCATCGCTCCACCGGCTCCGATAAATCCAAGGACTGTGCCGATAAGTGCACCTGCAATGAGGGCGGCACTAATTTCCATGTGTGAATAGTGGCAGATAATAAAGAAAGCCCCCTGATTTCTCAGGAGGCTTTCTTCTAGACTCTTTGTTTTTAGGAAATTAGCCTAATTAGCCAAATAGTGCCAGTGTTCCAACGCTTGGACCGAAGTCTGTTACGAGGCCGCCTGCCACGAGAGCGAACAAGATAAGAGCTGCGCCACCAAGAGCGATGTCCTTATTGAATGCCATTGTCTCCTGCATCTTTGTATTTGCATCTGTTTCCTTCCAGTACTGGTGGAAGATAATTGCTGCAAGAATTACTGTGACAGCGATCAAGAGTGATGCAAGGTCAACCCATGTTCCAATAACAACGAGGATTCCACCGACGAGGAATGTAAGACCTGAACCGAGAACTCCGAGCTTTGCAGCTGGAAGCTTCTTGTACTTTGCATAACCTGTCATTGCTTCAAGGTTCTTAAAGTGTGCAAAGCCTGCGCCGATCCACAACATGCCAAAGAAAATACGGCCGATAATTAGTACTGCGTTCAATTGATTCTCCTATAAGTCTGCCCAGCGATTTCCGCTAAGTACCCGATAAGGGTAGAGGATGTAGTTGAAATTTCAATTACATCACGCTCGCAACACGCCAGAAACTCTCAAGGCGAAGTCGAGCGTTGCCCTTGTCAGTGGGGTGGGCTACTTTTCGAACATCTGTTCGAATAACTATCGGACTATCTGTAGCAAAGGAGGCTCACGTGGCGAGCGAAATTATCCCCGCAGGAGAGGTCCTTATCGATGGACCTACTACTCCTATTGAGTTCACCTTCCGCGGAAAGCGTTTTCGCATCCACGCCGTTCTCTCGCGCTGGTGCGAAAGCGGTGGATGGTGGAACCGCGTCAGCGATGGAAAGTATCGCCCCGATGATCAAGCGCGCGCCTTATGGCGAGTAGAAGCTGCACCGATTGGCGCACTGACAACATTTCAACTCGAACGCGATGAAACAACGGGGCAGTGGATCGTCACAACGATTTAACATCTCATGAGCTTTATCCATCTTCGCACAACAAGTGCGTACTCATTTAAATATGGCACAACGCAGCCAGATGATTTAGTGGCGCGCGCTGCCGAATTTGAGATGCCCGCACTCGGTCTCACTGATCGCGATTCATTTGCCGGAACAATCCGTTTTGCAAAGAGCTGCCTTCAATATGGCATCGCGCCGATTATCGGAATTAATCTTCAGATTGATTTGATTAATTCGGAATCAGTTGGGGTCAAATCAGATCGGAAAACTTTTCCGCGCCTCACCATTCTCGCTGGCAGTGATGGGGGATATCGCCATCTGATGCACCTCTATCGAGGCATCACATTTACATCAGGTGATCGCATTCCAGTAATGACAATGGATATCCTCGAACGTTTTGCCGAACACAGTTCGCACCTCTATTTATTGCATGGCCCCGAGTCACCTGTATCTGAGGCGATTGGCTTGCATCGTTTTGATCTTGCAATGGATATCTTTAATAAGACTCGTCCGTACTTTGCCGATCATGCCATCGAGTGCGTCTCACATCTTGTTGCTGGTAATGGTCCGCGATCGACTGCTCATGCAGCGCGCTCATTGGTCTTTGCTCGCGAGCACGATATCCCTGCAGTCATCACCAATGCAGTGCGAATGCGCGATCGCAGTGATGGACCTGTTGCAGATATTCTCGATTGTGCGCGCCAGCTAGTTCCACTCGATAGACGACATCTCGAACGCCGTAACGCGGAGGCTTTCCTTAAAGACAGTAGCGAGATGAACCACCTTGCTGCAGAGATTGCGCGCGCTGCCGGCGAAGGTTCACCGCGCCAGTTGTTAAAGACAACGCGCGAGTGGGCCGAACGCTCGCTCTTATCACCGCAACGCAATATTGGTTTAGGTGATGTGCACTTACCCGAGGCAGATGTTGTAGGTGCTGCAAACGCTGCAGATATGCGCCGTGTACTGCGCGAACGTACTGAATCAGGCTTACATCTGCGTTACACAGATTCACAATCCATCCGCACTGCACGCGCACGCCTCGATGATGAACTCGCAACCGTTGCCACCTTAGGTTTTGAGTCGTACTTCCTTACCGTTGCAGATATCACCGATATGGCCCGCGAGAAAGGTATTCGCGTTGCAGCGCGTGGATCAGGTGCTGGTTCACTTATCTGTCATCTCCTCGGAATATCAGGGGTTGATCCAATTCAGCATGGCCTTCTGATGGAGCGTTTCTGTTCGCCACTTCGTCGCGCGCTGCCTGATATCGATATCGATGTTGAATCCG
>JBJTMX010000117.1:0-8663 GCA_046070745.1 Candidatus Planktophila sp. | reverse complement strand
GAAGCGCCATGGTGCCGCTATATCCCTGATCTGATGCGACAACAGGTGCGCCGTGTGGGAGAAGTGAAAAGGCCGCAGAGATCGCTGCCATGCCAGATGAAAATGCGAGAGTTGAATCGCCATGCTCGAGAGCGGTGATTGTCTCTTCGAGTGCAAACCATGTCTCATTGCCGAAGCGGCCGTAGCCAATTCCTCCTCCAGCAGTAAATGTGGAGTTTAGAGATATTGACGTATTGAGAGCTGCGCCAGGACCATGTTCAGGTCGTCCTGAAGAAATAGCAACTGTCTCTGGGCGAATATCTGTCATGGTGTAAGGGTAACTGCTCGTTACAGGGTTTTCGCTGCGCGAGTAATTGCCTCTTCGATGATTTCAGGTGAGGTCGCAAAGTTCAGACGCAAACACTGCGCCCACTGCTCACCGAAGCGAATACCTGGCTGGAATGCAACCTTAGCCTTTTCAAGGAAGTGCACTGATGGCTCTGCCTCCAGTTTGTAAGCACTGAAATCAATCCATGAGAGATAAGAGCAATGCGGAATATGGCTTACTGCCAGTGGCATCTTCTCTTTGAGAAGTTGATCGACGAGCTTGCGATTGTGATCAAGTTGAGCCATTAACTTATCGAGCCATGGTTCGCCTTCACGGAACGCCGCAACTGATGCAAAGGCTCCAAGCAGTGATGCGCGATAGTGAGTAGCGGGTGCAATCGCATTAAGGCGCTCATGGAGCGCTGCATCTTGAGTAACAATAATTGCGCACTTCAAGCCTGCAATATTCCAACCCTTACTTGATGATTTAACGGTGATTGATACAGCGCGAGCCGCATCACCGAGTGAAAGGATTGGCGTGAACTTCTGCTCGCTAAATGTCAGTGGTGAGTGAATTTCATCGCTAATGATGATGACGCCGTTTTCATGAGCAAGCTTTACGAGGCGATTGAGTTCATCAGCTGTATAGACACGACCTAATGGGTTGTGAGGATTGCAGATGAGGTGAACTTTGAGTCCTGACTTGTAGACCTTCTCAATTCCTTCCCAATCCAAAATCCAATGTGAGCCATTGACTTCACTCTCTGAGCGAGTCAATGGAACATCGATGTAATCAAGTTTCGTCTCACGGCTCCATGTCCAGAAATTTGGATAGACCGGTGAATTAATCATGATCTTGTCGCCAGGTACTGTGATAACGCGAAGAACCTCAACGATTCCGACACCGACATCGGCAGCTACCCGAACTTGTGTCGGGTCCGGGGTCCATCCATTGCGACGTGTTGAAAATTCTGCGAATGCTTCACCGAGTTCTGGAATCGGACCAAGGTAACCAAGGTCAGACTTGTTAATCATCTCAATGATGGTTCGGCGGATCGGCTCTGCTACCGGAAAGTCCATCTCAGCAACTGGAAGAGGGATGACATCCGCCGGATAACTTCTCCACTTTTCACTCTTATGGGACTTTAATTCTGACAACGGCACGAAGTAGAAATCGCTCATGGCGTGAAGTATTGCACTCTCATCCACGAATCTCCATGATTACCCCGTGAGTAACGGGTTGATAATAGAGAAGGCAATGAAGAAGATCGTTGCAGATATTTCCAGTCGCGATAAGAAGTTGGCAAAGGTCATTGATTCCCACCCCTTATGCACCATTGGCCGTAACCCAAAGCCAATCCCCCACTTTGAGTCTCTTGTCGAATCTGTAATTTCACAACAATTAGCGGTGAAGGCCGCTGACACAATCTATATGCGAGTTAAGAAATTAGCTGGCGGGCGAGTTATTCCTTCACGTATCGCGGGTATCAGCGAGATAGATATGCGTGAGGCAGGAGTATCCGGCGCGAAGTTCAAAACAATCCAAGGTTTAGCCGATGCAGCAATTACGAAGCGCATCAATATTAATAAGCTCCACGAAATAGAGAGTGATGAAGAGATTTTTTCATCACTCACCGCGCTCTGGGGAATCGGTCCGTGGACCGTCGATATGTTTATGATGTTTCAACTAGGTCGACTCAATATTTGGCCAACTGGCGATCTGGGTGTCCGCCGCGGGTGGGAGAAGATATACGCACTCGAGGAAGAAATCACACCTGCCGAGCTCGCTAAGAAGGGCTCAAAGTTCGAGCCTTACCGAAGTGTTGTTGCCTGGTATTGCTGGCGTGCGCTCGGCTAATTGCTACTTAGGGAAAGTCACTCCTGTACTTGAGTGACAGTCATAACCATTGGGATTCTTCTCTAGATAGCGCTGGTGATATTCCTCGGCAGAATAGAAAATTACTCCAGTTGCATCAAGTATTTCTGTAACGATTTCACCAATTGCATCGACGTTGAGCGCTTCTTGATATGCATCGCGCGTTGCAACTGCGACTTCGCCTTGTTCGGGAGTTGTAAAGAAGATTGAACTTCTATATTGAGTTCCAATATCTCCACCTTGCTGATTAAGAGATGTCGGGTCGTGCATCACCCAGAACTCTTCGCAGAGTCGGTGATAAGAAATTACTGATGGATCGAAATTTACTTCCACCATCTCGGCATGACCTGTCTTGCCTGTGCACACTTCTTCATATGTTGGGTCAATAGAAGTTCCGCCCATATAACCAACGCGAGTTGATGTGACCCCCGTTAGATTCCAGAATCTCCGCTCGGCTCCCCAGAAACAACCAGTTGCAAAGTACGCAGTCGCAAAATCAGATGTGCTCATAGTCCGTTAATCTATCCTCTGGGCCAGCCCTTTGCAGGCCCCCGTAGCTCAGGGGATAGAGCACTGCCCTCCGGAGGCAGGTGCACAGGTTCGAATCCTGTCGGGGGCACTCACTTCACCACTTAGGGCGAGATAAATCACCTCATTTTCACGATGTTTTTCTCGTACAACCTTGTTTAACTCACCTCGACCATGGAGAATTGCTCACTCACGCATCGTGAAAAATATTTCACTCTTTGAAAAGGAGCTTCCCCATGGATTGGAGACATCAATCTGCCTGCCGTGACGAAGATCCTGAACTCTTCTTCCCTGTAGGAAATACAGGTCCTGCGATCACCCAGATCGAAGAGGCGAAGAAAGTGTGCAACCGCTGCATCGTCAAGGATGCCTGCCTTGCTTGGGCTCTTGAATCTGGCCAAGATGCTGGCGTATGGGGCGGGCTCTCAGAAGACGAACGTCGCGCACTGAAGCGCCGCGCAGCACGTAACCGTGCGCGTCTGATGGATAACGGACTTAATTCCTAACCACTAATTGGTTATTGGAAATTCGAGCTCTGCTCGCGTCTCTTTCTCATCTGAAATCAACTTCAGCGTTCCTCGCAATTCATTTTCTGTCAGCGTGCGCACAATTTGAAGTCCAAGATTTGAAGATTCACTCAAGGTAAAACCTTCAGGCAAGCCAACTCCATCATCGACAATTGTTACTGTTACAGTTTTTGCTGAACGTTCGATATTGATATCCAGCTTACTTCCCTCTTGTTCCAGGCCATGCTCAAGAGCGTTATAGATAAGTTCTGTAATAACGAGCGCCAGCGGAGTCGCAATTCGTGATTCAAGAGTTCCCACAGAGCCATGTCGTCCAATTTCAAGTTCACCTAAACGTGGGGTCAGCTCGAGTGCATGTGCCACCAAGCGATCGAGAACTTCATCAAATGCCACTGATGAATCAGAGCTGCTCGAAAGCGTTTCATGGACGAGAGCAATCGATGCAAGTCGACGAACTGCTTCGTGGAGAGCTTGGCTTGCCGCAGGATTATCAATACGGCGAGCTTGTAGACGCAATAGTGCAGAAACCGTTTGCAAATTGTTCTTTACACGGTGGTGAATTTCTCGAATAGTGGCATCTTTAGTCACCAATTGACGTTCGCGGCGTCGAAGTTCCGTCACGTTATTGAGCAGAACAATTGCACCAATGCGGTTTGTTCCGGCGATAATCGGCAAAACAATCAGATCGATTACTCCCCCGATATTTTCAACTTCTACGCGGCGAAGCGCACGTCCGCTCAGGCTTGTGATGAGCGCTTCTTCGCTAGCATCACTCTTCTCGCGAGAAACAGATTCTGCAATCTCTCCCAATAAATAGCCTTCAAGCTCATTGGTCCAACCCATTCTGCTAAATGCAGATCGCGCATTGGGGCTTGCATAACTCACTGAACCATTTACATCCAGGCGCACAAGCCCATCACCTACGCGAGGTGTGGGATCAAAGAGCGTTCCTGCATTTTGGTAAGGGAAGTTTCCTTCAGCAACCATGCGATAGAGCTCGTGTGCAATTTCGCGATAGTTGAGCTCGAGGCGCGATGGTTGGCGCATTAACTCGGAATTTCGGTGGCGTGAGATAACGGCAATTACTTTCTCACCCATCGTTACAGGGATTGTCTCTTCCTTTACCATCACTTCGCCGAGCAACTGTGGCTCTGTATCACGAACGATCTCAGCGCCAGATAGTGCTTGATCGATATATGGACGAGTTCCCCACGGAATTTCTTCGCCAATTACATCGTGTGCAAAAACTGTTGCTGCAGTAGTTGGGCGGATGTGTGCAACTGCGATATATCCAGTCGGCCAACTTGTTTCATCTTTGCGTAATGGAATCCAGAGTATGAGGTCTGCAAATGAAAGATCTGAGAGCAATTGCCAATCTGCTACGAGTTCGCGAAGCTTGTGAATCTCTTCAGCTGAAGAAGGACTTCTTCCTTCTACATAATCTTCAATGGATGCCATAATTAACTACTGTGCAAGCCATTCAGAGATTGAAGCTTTAGCTTCTTGTGGAGCAAACCAAGTGAGGTCCTCTGCATCCTCGCCCACTAGGAAAATTGCCTCAACCATTGACCATGAAAGCGGAGAGAGAAGATCGGCAGAGATTTCGTCGAATGATCCAATGATTGAATCCGGGGCTTCGAGGGCGATGACTATAGCTGCTCCAGATTCATCATCAACAAAATCAAGTGCATCCTCTGCCGCAAGGAGAGAGAGCGAATATTCGAGCTCTTCTTCATCCATCTCTGCGTGAGTTGCAGAGTAAATTGGAGTTGGCGCATAGACCTCTGCGACATCGAGTGATTGGCTCTCAATAAAATCTTGAAGCTCATCAGCAGTAGAAGCTAGGTATACGCGCATGTCCTAAGAATATAGGACTACTGCCGCCACTCTTATCGCTCACCAGCGCTATCCAATAGCGGTGATATCAGGTGGGTCAGGATTTCGCTTCGTAAAGCGCTCTTCGGTGAGGCGGAATAGAGAGAAGCACTTACTTCATCAGCCTTTGATACGGCTCTGTAATCTCGCGAAAAGATGGCAACGTGGGCTTTCGTCGCATCGCGGATCTGGCTTGTGAGAAGATTTCGTTCTCTCCTTCCGAGCGCAGTTTGAAGTACAACACCGATCATTGGAACCTTGCCGAGAATGGATTCCCTCAGCTCGCGAGTTGTTATCTCAATTTTCCGGACAGATTTAGAGGAACTCCTTGTGAGAAGAAGAATGCGGGTTGCGGATTGAAGTGCCCATGTTGAAGAGATATCTTCCAAGCGATTGCCCCGAAGTATTTGCTCAATAGGATCTAGTTTCCCTACGTCAAGTACAACCCGAGAAAATCCTTGAGCTTCTTCAGAAAATCTAGTGAGAGTTTCCAGAGATGAAATTTCTCCGACCGAGAATCCATATGAAGTTGGCACAATTCCGCGATTGATATGTTGAATATCAAGATGCTCTGAGAGAAACGGCGAAAGTTGATTTACTTCAAGCAAAAGCGTCGACTCCCCTGATTGAGCAAACTCCTGAGCGATATTGAGCGCCATAGTTGAAACACCGATTCCGGAATAGATTCCCGAAACGACGGTGACATCGCAACCAATTGCAGGAACCCTGCGCTGATCTAGACGTTCTTCAGCTTCTGGCGCTCTCAACAATTCTTGGAGTTCAAAATCACTGGTCGGATTGACGTATTTCCCGGAGGCGTTCTTCTTTGACGTTGTAGCGATTGTGAGAATTTTGTTCTGCGCTGATAATGCTGAAGCCCTGAAGTCTTCCGACGCCACAATGATCGCCTCAGGACTCTTCTCCACCGCGCTCGAGAGTCCGTCAACAGATGTCGCACGATGCACAACATTGAAACCGATCCGTTGAAGTGCGCCTGCAATGAATCCCTCTTGAGTTGTATCTCGTATCGCAGTAATTGCATCTCTCACTTCATCAACCATTTGTCGAAACCACAACAATTCGACCGCTATTGGTCGCAGCTAATACCGTTGTTACATCGCTGCGATCAAGGGAGATGGTTACAGAAATCTCGCTACCGAAATTGCTGCCCTTGCGCTCGATTTCCTTAATAAAGACTGGTGAAATAACTAACTGAGGAGCAATCGGTGTTTCACCGTTTCCGACATCGTGGACTTGATAGAGAGAAACCATCTCCCCTACTCCAACTGATGGCGGAATATCTGCTGCTCGGATAGAGAGCGAAAGGCTTTCATTACGTGCATATTCCAAATTCGCGCTCAGACCTGAGATGTGAAGTAATTCGCCCTGAGCATATGCGCGATTGGTAACGCTTCCGACGGGGTTACTGCTTTGAGAGAGATATCCACCCTTTGCAGTGCCTAAGGATGCTTTCCGCATTGATAGATCCTGCGACGTGATTTGAACGCCTTGCGCTAAGGGATGTGATGTAACCCAATACGAATCGCTCGAATGAGAGAGATATGAAATCAATACCGATGCAGCGATTGAAGCGCAGAAAAGTGTGGATGCGATGATGAGGCGAGTGTGAGATTTCTTCTGTTGGTTAGTTGGCATTGAGGGAAAGTACTCACCTGCTATGCACCTTTGATCTGTTATCCACAATCATCCAAAAGGTTGAGAAAAGTTAATCCGCTCTGCCGATGTCTTTATTATCTCGCTCGAGCAATCTTCGCAAATGACTACAACACTCGAATGCACTTCACTCTCTCTCGTATCCAGCACAACTCCGCGCGAATTATGGAGCCACCCCACACTTGATCTATTCGCGCCTACTGTCGAGGTGTATCAGCCGCAGAAGGCTATTCTCTTTACGCACCCTTCAACTTTTGGCGAGAGTTATGAAGATGATGATTATCCAACTCCGACATCCACCAAAGACTTGCCTGACATCCGAACATGGACAATGAGCCTTGCGATTAACTCACTTGAAATCATTGCCGGACGTCGCCAGCCCGCGCAGATTGCGATGCGGTGCCATCGCGTCACGTATTTGGAGCTACTGACTCTGATTGGTGGAGTCAGTGAAGTCGGCAGAATTGCAACGATCCACCAAGATCACCCATTTGATGGCATCGTCGAATCAGCACTGACTGTTCGATTTAAGGAGCGCACCCGTGCAATGGTTATACGTGCAGAAGGTCTCGATGGAAGGTGGCTCTGCACTTCCCTCTCACTGATTTAAAAGTTAAGCAGCTCCGTGGCAGCGCTTAAATTTCTTACCTGATCCACAAGGACATGGGCTGTTACGGGAAACATCTCCAGTCGTTACAACACCATTTTCATCTGAAGCTGTGTACTGCAATGGAGTCACCTGGGCAGGCTTGCTCTCGAGGCCCTTTGCTTGAACAGAACCGTTATCGCCTTCAACAGTAACTTCAACATTAAAGACAAGGCTTGCAAGCTCTTCCTTAATTGCATCCATCATCGCTGAGAAGAGTTCGTAACCCTCGCGCTGATACTCGACTAGTGGATCGCGTTGAGCCATTGCACGAAGACCAATTCCCTCTTGGAGGTAATCCATCTCGTACAAGTGCTCGCGCCACTTGCGATCGAGAACCGAGAGCAGAACTTTGCGCTCGAGCTCACGAAGAACATCAGTGCCGAGCTCTTCTTCACGCTTGGCATATGCTTTGCGAGCATCGTCAAGAATGCGACCTTCAAGGAAGTCCACATCCAGAGCACCCTTGCCACCTACCTCGGCAAGAAGCTGCTCATCGGTAAATGAAATTGGATAGATCAACTTAAGAGCGGTCCAAAGGTCCGCGAGGTTCCAGTCTTCTGGATATCCCTCTGCAGTTGCCGCACGGACATATGCGCTGAGGGTTTCACCAACGAAATCCTGTACCTGTGCGCCAATATCTTTACCTTCAAGAACAAGGCGACGCTCACTATAGATAACAAGGCGCTGGCGGTTCATGACATCGTCATACTTAAGAACATTCTTACGGATTTCAAAGTTCTGCGCCTCAACCTGAGTTTGTGCAGAGCGAATTGCATTGGAGACCATCTTTGATTCGATTGGTTCATCCTCAGGTAGGCCCGCTGCAAGTAAGAACCTTTCCACTAACGCTGAGTTAAAGCGGCGCATGAGTTCATCTTGGAGTGAGAGATAGAAGCGTGATTCTCCTGGATCTCCCTGACGACCTGAGCGACCGCGTAGCTGATTATCAATGCGGCGTGATTCATGGCGCTCTGTCGCGATGATGCGCAAACCACCGAGTGATTTCACATCGTCATGGTCTTTGGTCCACTGCAAGCGTAACGCGTCGATTTGCTGTTGCTTATCGGAAGCGCTTAAAGCGTCATTGGCTTCAACATCCGCAATCGCTTTTTCTACATTACCACCCAACACAATGTCGGTACCACGGCCGGCCATATTGGTGGCGATGGTGATCATTTTGGCGCGACCCGCTTGGACAATGATGGTCGCTTCACTGGCATGTTGTTTG
>JBJTMX010000116.1:0-19127 GCA_046070745.1 Candidatus Planktophila sp. | reverse complement strand
ACTGCGCGGTGATGACCATGAGCTGTGTCAACGACGACAACATCAACTCCTACATCGATTAAAGCCTGTGCGCGAGCAAATCCATCATCGCCTACACCAACTGCAGCTCCCGCAAGTCCGACATTCTTAACGAGCTTGACGTGAGCAACTTGCTCTTCGATTGGAAGATTGCGGTGAATGATGCCGACGCCGCCTGCCCTAGCCATAGCGATAGCCATTGCTGATTCGGTGACGGTATCCATCGCCGAAGAAACCAGCGGGACTGCGAGTGAGATATTGCGAGTCAACCAAGTCGAGGTGTTGACCTCAGATGGGACCACATCGGATGCATCAGGAAGAAGGAGGACATCGTCGTATGTCAGGCCTAAGAGCGCGACCTTCTCTGAATCGATGGACATCGGCTCTCCTTCGTATCGTGCGGTGGGTAATTCTAACGTGCGATTAGAGCCCCACTGCCCGCTGGATTTCCTCGCAGGCATTGCCTGAACCGAGTACCAAAGTGGCATCTTCGCATTGTGTGTCATTCCAACCAGGGCCACCGAGGATGATTCTGGGTGCCGGGCGCACCTGTGGCAATTGTCGGTAGACCTCAACATCGGCATTAGATGGAAGGAGGGCCCAGAGGAAGATCGCGGGTGGAGCAAGTCGTGTCGCAGTTGCAGCGATAGCTTCAAATGGTGTGCGCGCCCCAAGGAAATGAGTCTTGATTCCAAGCTCGCAGAGCGCGGCTTCAAGTGCATGTAGTGGAAGCGAATGTTGTTCTTCCCCAACAGCCGCGAGAATTACAGGATGGCCATTAACTGGTGCTTGACATGCAGCAGATCGTTCACGAAAAACTTTCTTTAGCGATTCCGAAAATGCATGTTCAATTTCAATTCCCTGACCGGACTCTTCCCATGACTGACCAATTTCAATCAGAGTAGGAACAATGATCTCGTGCCAAGTTTCTTCAACACCATGTTCATCGAGCTCTGCCCGTAGAGTCTCTTCCACAAAAGCGATATCAAATGCTTGTAGTGCTTTATTAATCCCTGCAACAACATCTTCACGTACTTCAAATTCGCGAACTATTTTTTCAAGCTTTACAGCGCCTTTTGAGGCCTTTGCTTTCTCAGCTGCATCCGCCGGAGTGACGCCTGCGCTAATAAGGCGACGCATCAACATCAATCGCGAAAGATCTGCTGGGCAATAGCGGCGATGCTCACCTGCTTCATGGGTTGAAGGCCCAAGGCCGTAGCGACGATCCCAGGTGCGAAGGGTTGCTGGTGCCACCCCAAGGCGCCGTGCCACCGCAGCGACGGTGAGGAGCTCTTCTGGGGCCTTTGCCATGGGGTAAGGATGGCCGATGGTGGCTAAAGTCACCAATTGAAAATCGGACATTTAGGGCAGATGTCGGAATATGAACAACCTTTGAAGCGTTGGCACTTGAACAACCTATGAAACGGTTGTACTGTGCGTATCCGTACATCAGCTTCGATCACGAAGGAGAAGGTTATGAACCTCAGCCCACAGGCACCACGTCCGGTCGCGGATGAGTGGGAGTGGCAGTACCAAGGCGCATGCCGTGGCATGGATCCAGAGATGTTTTTCCATCCCGATGGCGAACGCGGACCCCGTCGCCGTAATCGCGAGAACGCAGCGAAAGCTGTCTGTTCTTCATGCCCCGTACTTCAACTCTGTCGTGATCACGCCCTTGCAATTCAAGAGCCGTACGGAATCTGGGGCGGATTATCCGAAGATGATCGCGCAGCAATCTTGTCACGCCGAGGAGTAACACGGATCTCCGAAGCGTCATAAAGAGCAGCAGAAAGAAAACCCCGCCTCACTTGAGACGGGGTTTTACTTTTTCATTCTACTTAGATTTGCTCCACTTGATAATTACTGAAGCATGACGTGCTGATGGAATGTTGTCCTTTTCTAGCCCTGGATATCGCTTAGTGTAAATACCCTTCAACGAAAGCGCTCGAAGCTCATTAGCAACGTTATCTGCGCGATGTTGTGAAAGATATTTAATATCACCTGGATTTCGATTTGGCTGAACCCAGCCATCAATCTCTACGGTAATTTTGGCGCCACTAGCAATTTTCCCTTGTGCGGCTCTTACTAACTTAGTCACTCGGGCGATTTCGGCCTTAGTAACTATTGGTGAATTCATTCCGAAGTAGACCTCGAAGCGAAGTGAACCTGGCTTGCCCTTTACAACAGGCGTTACCAAAGTAATTGGAACATCGGCCATGCGAGGTGTGGAGTCAGGAGTGACGCCCTTTGCTTGGAAGGTGTGATCACCCTCTGGCAGTGCAGCTGGCATTGGCACTGTCGTTGTGAAGTTACCGAATTGGTCGGTGATCACTGCGCCTAACCAGGTTGGAGTTGAGTAGACCCAAATGTCGACCTGGCTAAATGGTTTGAAGCCGGTACCACTTGTAGTAACTGTATTGCCCTTTTCAATCACAACGCGATCGTTTGTATCTTGCGTTGTACCTTGTACAAATTGCGTTGTTGAGGTCAACTTCAAAGACCAATCGGTAGCAGTAATTAAGACACCGAGCGGTTCATTCGTCTTAACGACAGTGATTGTGTCGAGCTTGCCGGATGTCTGTAAGACGATTGCTGTCGGCGGAGTTGCAGCTGTCTTAGTCTCTGGAGCATTGACTGGTGCAACTGGGGCAGGCGCTGGCTTTGTATTTTTCTCTAGCACCACGATTGATACATCTTCATCCATCTCTTCATTGTCATCGGTATTTGATGGCTTGAAGTGAACATGCAATGGATGTGTGCCTGGGGCAAGAACCGTTCCCGCAGCAGGGGTATATGTATAAGAACCAGGCACATTCGCCAAAGCATTGAGCTGCGTGCTGCTCAAAGGTGTTGGATTTGTAATCGGAGTTGGGTTAAACCAAATTATCTGAGGCTTAACTTTGCCTTTAACAATCAATATTACGGTTCCAGAAATTGGCTCGTAATTGGGATCGCTTGGAGTACATGTCACAGATAATGTATAAGTACCTGCAGGCAGAACGAGTCCAAGTGCCGGCGAGTAAACGCAGACCGATGGAACATCAGTGACAGCATTGAGTTGCGTTCCGCTCAATGGAGTGCCCTGCTTAATGGGTGAAGGAGTACCCCACGTCAATTTTGCCTTCTTCTTCACCGGTGTCGGTGTTGTTGGAGCTGGCGTCGATGAAGCCGTCCAGATTGCATACAGGGTGAGATTGGCAGCGAAGTCATAAGTTGCACCATCTGCATATGCGACGGCACCACTGTTGGATGGCGACCATCCTGCAAATGTGTAGCCCGATTGTGTAAACGCATTTGTTGAGAGCGCGGCTGGAGAGGTTCCTGTCTGGGCAGTCATCGATCCCGATCCCCCATTGGCGACGAATGTCACTGAGTAGCCCGTGCTGAAGCTGAGAACCTCGCCGATGCTGGTTCCATTTGCTCCATTTGTGGTGATCTGGAAGAAATAGACGTTACCAGCTACTAGGTTTGCAACATCGCCATATACGGGATCATCGGAAGTCAGAGTTGTAAAGAGGCTCGATGAAATATCCAAGCTTTGAGTACAGGTGACAAGCGTTTGATCAATATTGACATCTTCTGCATCAGAGAGACAGAAGGTTGCAGTTGCTGAAGAATCGTTATTTCGGTTGACAGTTCCATTGAGTCGAGCAGATGAAGACGTCACAGAGGTTGCATCTGTAGTGACGCCAATTGGAGCTCCTGCTACAAATGTAAGCACGCTTCCATAAGTCGTTGTGCTTTGAGCGTTTGTTGCAACTACTTGGAAGTAGTAGAGAGTTCCAGTGGTCAAACCCGTTACCGTTACTGATTCAGGATTGGCGATTGTGATTGAGGCATTAAATGTTGTAGGTGTGGCATTTGGATTCTGTACGCATGTTGATAGGTCTCCACTGGAACCCACCGCAGAACTCGTAGCAAGACAGAATTTAGCGCTCGTAATATTCGAACCATTCGCCTTCACCGTTCCATTTAGGGTTGCCGATGTTGCGCCTACATTTGTTGGCGCAAGAGTTTGGACAATTGGTGAACCAGTTTTGAATGAGAGCACCGCTCCATAAATTGTTGTGGTCGAGCCTGCAACGGTATTGGATGCAACCACCTGGAAGTAGTAGGTCGTATTTACTGTTAGGGAATCAACGTTCAATGTCACAGCAGTCAGACCAGCAGATGCTGCAACGGTTGTAACTATTGGAGTCAAGGTACAGCTATTAATTTTTCCTGCTCCATCGACAGAGCTGTTGGTGTAGTAACAGAACTTCACAGTCGTCGCCGCACCTCCTGAATTAACTCGACCATTGAGTGTCGCTGTTGTGGAGAGCACATTTGTAGCTGCGACTGTTGTTGCTACAGGTGATCCCGCAAGCGTTGAGAATGATTTAATCAAGCCATATGAAGTTCCCTGCGAGTTCTCGGCGATAGCTTGGTAGTAGTAAGTGGTCGCTTGAGATAGGCCAACTGCAGCCCCTGTCGTGGCAGAACTGGTACTTGTTGTTGTAGGAGATGTTGGAAGCGTAAAGAGACAGCTATCCAAGACTCCATCGATCGCAGTCGTGGCATTGCTGGTTGAGATGCAGAAAGTACCGGTAGAGAGAGAACCATTTGCATTCATTGTGCCTCGGACAGTTGCAGTGTCAACCCCGAATGCGAGGACATCTTCTGTTGTTACATCAGGCGCGGAAGCGGTAATGAAACTCAATACTTCGCCGTAGCTGTAGAGAGCTCCGGTTGAGTTCTTTCCAATAGCCTGGAAGTAATAAGTCCTGCCCGCAGTGAGTCCAGTCAGCGAGTATGTAATTGATCCTCGTGCTGTAAATGAATCCGGGGAAGCGATGACAGCTGTTGAGCTATCGAGCACTCCTTGCGAAGTGACTGTATTGGTATCTGAATAACTGAAGAAGTTTTCAGATGTATATCCATTGGGATTGACATAACCGTTCAGCGTTGCTTGCCATGACGTACCGGAAGTAATCCGTACCGCAGTAGCTGCCTGTGTTGTTGCAACGGGTGCACCAAAGGTGAAGCTTTTAATGTCGCCTTTGATTGAAGTTGAACCTGCATAAGCCTGGTAATAATAAACTTTTCCAACGGTCAATCCAGAGACCGAGTACTTAATGCTGACGCTGGCTGTGCCAGAAACGCTCGATGGTGATGCAGTAACTAGCGCACCAGTGAGGCAATTAGAACTTGTTAGCGTTACAGCTGTATAAGTTTCGGTGATACAGAATTTAGGAACAACTGTATTTCCGTTAGGAAAAATTGTTCCATTTACTACTGCCCCACCAGCGGTAAAGCCAGTCGTTGAGCCAGTCGAGACTGTTGGTGAAGGCAAACTTGTATCGAATTGGACAATATTTCCGTAGATCGGTGTTGACGACGAAGAGTAGCTTGAATTTCGTTTTGCAATCACCTGATAGTAGTAATGCGTTCCGCCCACTAATCCTGTTGCACTGAGGGAGACTGAAGTGAAGGAACCTGATTTAACTTTATCCGGTGTTGTTGATCGAGTCGCATCACAGTTGGTTAATTTTCCTGAGTAATCAGTTGCAACAGTGAATGCCTTGCTGTAGCAGATAGTGATTAAATATTCTTTGTCACTCTTCGTTTGTACATATCCATTGAGAGTTGCAGTTGTCTCAGCAACAGAAGTGGGATCAATCGTTCTGATATATGGATAGGAGCCTGGCTTGAATTTCCAGATTCCGCCATACACCTTTCCGTTTCCCGTATGCCATCCCACAAGTTGGTAGTAGTAATTATTATTAGAAAGGCTAGAAAGGTCAGATGTAACTTCTCGGTTCTGAGTTCCGTTATCGGTCAAGACTGCACTAGTGATACATGTTGGAGAGCCGCCCAGCACGCCATTGGAGATTTGTGGAGAGTCGGTCTGCTTGTAACAGAACTGCCAGTTCGTATTGACTCCATTGCTATCTAGGCGGCCCGTGAGAGTCACTGCATCAGTAGCCGTGAACTTCGGTCCTGTTGTACGAACGTTGGGAGCGGTTCCGCCGCCGGCGATTGCGTTGACTGGTATGGTCAACGTTACCTTTGTTGCCGGAAGATAAGTTGAGTTACCTTGCTGAGTTGCTTCAACAATACAATTGCCTGCAGAGATTGGCGTGACTGTTAATCCACTGACGGAACAGATTGCAGGAGTCGTCGAAAATAAAGTGACTGTCAAAGCTGAGGTTGAAATTGCATTTGTCGTATAGGCAGAAGATCCAACAGTCATTGAGTCAGGCCGAGTAAAGGTAATTGTTTGAGGTGTGGTTGGAGCAGTACCTGAAACAATTTGAAATTCTTGGGTTACAGGAGCCGCAGCACCATATGTTGCATCACCTGGTTGCGTCGCAACGATTACACAGGTTCCGGCTGATACTGGAGTTATATCAAGTCCTGAAACAGTACAGATTCCTGGAGTAAGCGAAGTTAAAATAACTGTGAGTCCAGTTGCATTGGTAGTCGCACCAGATGGGAAGGCACCGGATCCCGATCCTTTTGTACCTGGATTATTAAAGGTAATCGCTTGAGTATTTGATACCTTAGTTATTGTCAGCGTGTAGCTTGCAACGCTATCGTCCAAGCCATCATTGACGGTGAATGAGATTGTTGACGTAGTTGCTGCTCCTGGAGTAAAGCGCAAATAACCCTTTTCAATATCGGCTGTAGTGACAACTTGGCCGGCAGAGGCTGTAACCCACGCTGAACCGTTGAAATACTCAAGTGTGCCGTTAGGCGATGGAGCACCTAGTTTTACTGAGAAGAATGGATTGTTATCTGCATCTGCGTAGTTACCAAAGTTTGCAAGCGATATCAGTGTTGCACCCGAAGCATTCATAGATGTGTCGCTCGATGTGGGTGGAGTGTTGTACTGGTTTGAATATTCGACCGGCATTCCACCATTTGGCCAACCACCAAAGACAAGGCCGAAGTAGTTTGTTGAACCTGCAACGACGTTACCGAAGCTAAATTCGATTTTCTGAACTGCGTCATATTTCAACATCACTTGATCTTCAGGGACTGATGATCGTGAGCCCGTCTTATTTGCGATAAAGCGAACTCGATTTGGTGAAGTCATCGATTGCACTGCTAAGTTTGTAGGCGACATCATCGCGTACTTTTGGAATCCAGTCGCATCGGTATATTGGTAGCTACCGGCTGCAGATGAACAATCGAGGTCAATTGATGTAATTTTTACGTTCTGCAAAACTACAGGCACACCAGTGTTGGCACCGGTGTATGAGCCAGACCGGAAAAATTCAAAGCGGAATCGTGCCTCTCCGCCGACAGTATTGATCATCCAGTTATTGGCAGCACCGGCGGCAGTGGAGGCACTTCCTGGATTGTCATAGTTAGAAACTGAGCCACTGACAGAAATCGTTGTAATTACAGCGTCAATCGATACTCCCCCGTATACGCCGACGCTCTTGTAGAGAACTACATCCCCTGCCGCCACACCAGTGCCAATAAGGTTGGTTGAGTTAGCTTTCACAAAGGCAAGAGGCGCATCCGTGTCATTGATATAGACCGTTGTCGCAGCTTCTGCCACAGGACCGCTGACCACAGAGAAAAGGGCGAGGGTGAGGGCGAGAACGGCTGCCTTTGCAACGCTCTTGAAAATACGTGGATTAATAATCATCTGCTGCCTCTTGCTTATCGGGGGGTTACCCCTACGGGTGAGTAATGAGGCGTACTGTACTTGGAGTTTGGATTGGGGTGAGGGATTTTGGGTGAGAGAAAGGCCCCCGACTAGTCAATAGTCGAGGGCCTCCACTCATTTCTGAGAAGTTGCTGTACTTAATTAGTGCGAGTGACCACCAGGTCCATGTGAATGTCCATGACCGGCGGCAGCTGGTTCTTCTTCAGCTGGGCGCTCATAGACTGCAGCCTCTGTTGTAATAAACATTGCCGCGATAGATGCTGCGTTAGCGAGTGCTGAACGTGTCACCTTCACTGGGTCGATAACGCCATCCTTACGAAGATCGCCATAGACATCTGATGCTGCATTGAAGCCTTCGTTATGTGGGAGTGCGCGAACCTTTGCAACTACTACGTAGCCTTCAAGTCCAGCATTTTCTGCAATCCAACGAAGTGGCTCATCGCATGCCTTGCGAACAAGTGCGACACCGACTGCCTTATCGCCTGTGAAGCCGAGGTTATCGTTGAGTGCATCGGCTGCATGCACGAGCGCTGCTCCGCCACCAATAACGATTCCTTCTTCAACAGCCGCGCGAGTTGCCGAAATTGCATCCTCAAGGCGGTGCTTCTTCTCCTTGAGTTCAACCTCAGTATGTGCGCCGACCTTGATTACGCAGACTCCGCCTGCAAGCTTTGCAACGCGCTCCTGCAACTTCTCGCGATCCCAATCAGAATCAGAGTTTGCAATCTCATTGCGAAGTTCTTGTACGCGACCTTCAACAAGCTTTGCATCTCCTGCACCATCAACAATTGTTGTTGCATCCTTTGAGATAACAACACGACGTGCGCGGCCAAGATCTGTGAGCTGTACCTGGTCAAGCTTCATACCAATCTCTGCAGAGATGACCTGTCCGCCCGTTAGGACTGCAATATCTTGAAGCATTGCCTTTCGACGATCACCAAAGCCTGGTGCCTTCACTGCTGCCGATGTAAATACTCCGCGCATGCGGTTTACAACGAGAGTAGAAAGCGCCTCTCCTTCGACATCTTCAGCGATGATAAGTAGCGGCTTACCAGATTGCGACACCTTCTCAAGGATTGGCAATAATTCAGCGAGCGCTGAAACCTTTCCTGCTGAGATCAAGATGTATGCATCGTCAAGAATTGCTTCCATACGATCTTGGTCGGTCACAAAATAGGGTGAGATATAACCCTTGTCAAATTGCATGCCTTCAGCGAATTCGAGTTCAAGAGCAGTAGTTGATGCCTCTTCTACAGTGATAACGCCATCTTTACCGACCTTATCCATCGCCTCGGCAATGAGTTCGCCAATTGCACGATCTTGAGCAGAGATAGTTGCAACGTCTGCAATCTCTGCCTTATCTGCAACGACTGAAGCGTTCTCGCGAAGGCGAGCAGAGACAGCTGCAACCGCTGCTTCGATACCGAGTTTGAGATCCATTGGCTGTGCGCCTGCTGCAAGGTTGCGCAGACCTTCCTTCACCATTGCCTGTGCAAGGACAGTCGCTGTTGTTGTTCCGTCACCGGCAACATCATTTGTCTTGGTAGCAACTTCCTTGACGAGCTGTGCGCCCATGTTTTCAACTGGATCAGATAGTTCGATCTCTTTTGCAATCGTGACGCCATCATTGGTAATGAGCGGTGCACTAAAGTTCTTTGAGATAACGACGTTACGTCCCTTAGGGCCGAGTGTTACCTTAACGGTGTCAGCGAGAATGTTGACTCCGCGTTCCATTGAGCGACGAGCGTGCTCGTCGAATTGCAGCATCTTTCCCATAAGGCTCTTACCTTACTTCTCGACGATTGCAAGAATGTCGCGTGCAGAAAGCACAAGAAGCTCGTCAGAGCCTGACTTGACTTCTGTTCCTCCATACTTGCTGTAAAGAACAACATCGCCAACATTGACATCCATTGGAACGCGAGCGCCATTGTCGAAACGACCTGGGCCTACTGCAACGACAGTGCCTTCCTGTGGCTTCTCTTTAGCTGTATCAGGGATAACAAGACCTGAAGCTGTAGTTGTCTCTGCCTCATTCGCCTTCACGACGATGCGATCTTCTAGTGGCTTTAGCGCCATGGTGATATCTCCTTCAATAGATAGATAGTGTTCAAAGCAGGGTCCGCCGCAATTAGCAGTGTGGCCCTGAGAGTGCTAAATCTAGCCTTAGAGGCTTACGCGTTCAACCTGAAGGCTGGAGTTGGCGTCAAAGGCCCCGGCTGTGGCTGGGCGGCCGGCTGAGACCATCAGCGAACCGAGCGCTGCGACCATCGCCCCGTTATCAGTGCATAGAGCTGGGCCTGGAATGCGCAATTGGATGCCTACCTTGGCGCATCGTTCGGTTGCGACTTCGCGAAGGCGTGAGTTTGCAGCCACTCCCCCGGCAATCACCAGAGAATCGATCCCCGAAGTTTTACAGGCTGCCAGGGCTTTGAGCAGCAGAACATCGACCACTGCTTCCTGGAAGGAAGCAGCAACATCGGCGCGGACCCTTGTAGGAGTCTGTTCAATATATCGAGCGACCGCCGTCTTAAGGCCAGAGAATGAAAAATCGTAGGGACGAGTTTCCCAATCACTCTTCATGGTGAGTCCACGAGGAAAATCGATGGCGTTGGCATTTCCGTTTCGAGCTTCACGATCAATGGCGGGGCCACCAGGAAAGCCTAAGTCGAGAATGCGCGCAATCTTGTCGAATGCTTCGCCTGCGGCATCATCCATCGTTGCTCCAAGTTTTGTCACAGTCGAGGTGATGTCATCTACCTGCAAGAGCGAAGAGTGTCCACCACTTACTAACAACGCAATCGTCGGATCAAGCGGCTGATCATGTGTTAGATAATCAACAGAGATATGTGCGGCCAAATGATTTACCCCATAGAGCGGGATACCAAGTCCTTGTGCAAGTCCGGCCGCAGATGATGTACCGACTAACAGCGCACCTACAAGTCCGGGACCTGCAGTGACGGAGATTGCATCGAGATCTTTGAGTGAAACCTGTGCAACTTTGAGAGCGCGTTCGATACTTGGCAGAATTGCTTCGAGGTGTGCTCGCGAGGCAATTTCTGGAACGACCCCACCGAAGCGTGCATGCTCTTCAACACTGGATGCGATTTCATTTGCAAGTAACGTGCGCCCACGAACGATTCCTACTGCAGTTTCATCACATGAAGTTTCAATACCTAGTACTAGCGGCTCGCTCATGAAAGCTCCTTCCGCATTATCTGGGCATCTTTTCCTAAACCGTAATAGTCCATGCGAATTGAGATCTTCATATAGCCAAGTGATTGATAGAGCGCGATGGCAGCCTGGTTAGAGATCTCCACTTCTAACATCATGGCACTGGCTTTGCGCTCTCGACACCATGACTCCATCTGCTGGATGAATTCACGGGCAATGCCCTTACGGCGATGAGACGGCAGAACGCCCACTGTGAGAATGTCTGCTTCAACATCTTCAGCTGGTGCAAAGCAGCCTGCATAACCCACAATCTGATTATCTTCTTCAGCCACTACAAAGAAACGAGTTGCCGGAATGCCCGCGAACTCCTCTTTGAATTGGGCGCTATTCCATGGTGAGTACGGAAAGAGATCTTTGTCGTATGAGACTAGGACCGGAATATCGAGAGCGATCGGCTGGCGATAGGTGATCATGATCGCTCCGCCGTTGGTACTGCATCGGGGCGACGAAGATAGAACGGTTCTGATTCGTTCTGTGTATTTGCACGTTCTACCAGCTTCGCCACAGATGGATAGAGATTTATGATGAAATCGGCAACCTCATCTGGTTTATTCACCGATGGACCAGCTACGCGGATTCCGTTTTCATAACGCGCCCAGTAAATCTCTTTACGTCGCGCATCGATTGCCACTGTGTAATCGCTCTTACCGGTCAAGATTGCATCAAGTGAGCAGACTCCGATGAGAGGAATCTCTCTCGCTAAGGCAAAAGTGCGAGCAAAGGAAATTCCGACTCGAAGACCTGTGAATGGACCTGGCCCCATGCCGACAATAACTTGTTCTGGCGCTGGATTATTTGCAAGTGCTTGCGACACTAATTCACTGACTGCACGACCATGATCTGTAGCACCCTCAGAATACGATTCAAAGAGAACTTTCTCTCCATCTAGCACTCCGACAATGGTCCGCGATGTTGAGGTATCAATAGCTAGCGATATTGTCATAACTCAACGCTCGTCCAACGTTCACCGACAGCAGTAATGCTCACTTTGCGCAGGTCATTAGCGCGATCTATGACAATCTCCAGTCGCTCATCTGAAAGTCGAGCAGACTCTTCCCCGCCCCACTCAATAACCGTGACTGACTCTTCGCGCGGTGAATCAAGATCTAAATCATCTAAATAAACGCTGGCTCTGCCCGCTTCAAGTAACCGATACACATCAACGTGTATCAGAGGCAGCGGTGCGTTGTGAATACGAGAGATAACGAAAGTAGGAGACGTGACATCTTCGATTCCGAGCGCTGCTCCAATGCCTTGGACGAAGACAGTCTTACCAGCACCTAGTGGACCATTGAGAAGGATGAGATCGCCAGCTTTGCATAACGAACCGATGCGCTTTCCGAGTTCGAACATAGCCTCGGGAGTATCGATTGTGTGCACGGGGTAAGTGTATTTGAGAATGCAGAAGGCCCCGCACCGGCAGGTACGAGGCCTTCTGTGTGAAGTAATAAGGCTTATTCGCCGTAGTACTTAAGCAATGGAGCACGGAAGTTGTTGTCTACCAAGAGACCCTTTGACTTACGTACTGCTGCCATTGCAGTTGAATCCCAGGTGATACGACCTGAGTTTGCAGAATCAACCAAGAACTTAGCAACAGTGAGGTAGTTCGCTGTTGTGAAGTTACAGTGGTTTGTTCCTGGAGCTGCAGCAGCTGTTGTGATTGGTGCACCTGCAGCATCGAACTTAGTCCATGCCTTAGGTGTAACTGACCAGATAGCAAGGAGCTTCTTAGTAGGAGCTGCGTATGAACCGCTCTTTGTAAGATCTGCCTGTGCTGCTGCCTTCTCAGCTGCATACTGCTCGACATACTTGTCGATGATGCGCTGTGATGCACCTGCTGGAGTAATTGGGTCTGCAACTCCTGTCATCAAGATCGTTGGAACGTTGATCTTGCCAGTTGTCGCTGCCAATGCGCCCATCTTTGCAACTGCTGTTGCCTTTGCACGTGGAGCACCTGGGTTAAGAGGCGATAGTGCGCCGAGCATTGCAGTAATCGCAGTGTTGCCTGAAAGGGCGGCATTGAAGATAACTGAAGAATCAGCAACGCGAGCTGCATAATCTGTTGTTGAGTTATCAAATACAGATCCTCCTGCCTGAAGCTCAACATCCTGTGTTGCAAGGATTGCGAGAATTGCAGCGTTTGCACCATTCTCAAGTACTGCTAGCGCTGGGCTAACAGCCAATGGGAATGACAACTTCAGCGCACCTTCTGGACCTGAGAGTGAGTCAAAGTGTGCAGATTGTGTTGGCATTCCAGCCATCAGACCAAGAAGAAGCAGTGCGCTGCGTGAAGGAATTCCTGCTGCAGCCAACGCCTTACCAGTTGCTGAAGATGTATCTGGCCATGCGCCAGTTGCCACACCTGCCTGAAGCTTGCTCATGACAGTAAGAACTTTGACGATATCGCCAAGCGCTTCCGCATTTCCGGCAGCCCCTGCTGAGTAATTTCCAGCCTTGATTGTTGGATCAAAGAAGGTCTTAAGACCCCAGAGGAAATCGCCCGCAGTTGTGAGTTCGGCTGAGATGTTATCTGCCAAGCACATTGGAGCAACAGCGCTTACAAGTGTGGGGTACTTCTCTGCAAGTGTCTGAGTGATGATTCCACCAAGTGAAGATCCCCAAGCAACTACCTTTGTAGTTGTTGTGAACTTCTTCTTAAAGGTATCGATCAATTCGGCATTTGTTGCAATTGCAGAATCAAGGTTCCAGCCCTGACGAGCGAAACCTGAACCCATTATTGCCATACCGTTGCTAAGGAAGTAATTAGCAACCGCTGGATTTCCTCCTGGGACCGGCTCTGGAGTATTAGTGATTTTGTAACCACCGACTACAGGAATTCCCGCTGGGATATCGATGTTGTAGCGGTAACCATGTGAGTAGAGAGCAACCAACCCATTGAAGTTAGCTGGAACCATCATCACATATGGAGCACCATCTGATGTTGTTCCCTGACATGTCTGTACCGGAACCTTTCCATCACAGAGAGGTCCAACGGCCGCAGCATGTGCTGGGATCGCAGCAAGGGAAGCAACTACGAGAGCTGCTGCACCTACAAGTGTTGTGAAACGTGTCTTATGAGAGATTCTCATTAGTTGGGTAGTCCTTTCGCTGGCATAGCTGGACGCTTGTAGGTTGACTTAACAACAGCGCCTGAGCCTGAATCGGTTGTGTAGAGGGTGTACTTGCCACCTTCTGGCTTGAGATCTCCAGTTGGTGAGTACTTACCAAACCAGTAACCGTTGTAACCAACGTGGCTTGTCTTTGAGTAGTTCAAAGGAAGAAGTGCAGCTGAAGCAAATGTTGAACCCTTTGAGTCAATTGCATCGAGCAATGACTTGCGAGTTGGATTTGCACCTGCTGCCTTGAGAGCCTGAACAGTTACAAATGCAGAGTTCATTCCAACGAGAACGTTGTTATCGAATGCTGAACCTGGTACTGCCTTTGAGTAAATGCTCTGGAAGAGCGCTACATACTCATCTGCTGAATCTGTTGTTGCTGGCAAGAATGATGCGCCCACAGCGTTGTAGAGAACGCCTGCTGGAACGCCTGCTGCCTTAATGGTTGTTGCATCTCCACCAACAGATCCAAGGATCCACTGTGGTGCGTACTTCATAACAGCTGCTGTACCGAGACCAGCTGCTGTCGCACTTGATACGCCGAAGAGGATTACAACATCACAGTTAGCTGCCTTGAGCTTTGTGACCCAACCAGCTGCTGTTGATGCGCTCTGTGAACCAGATGCATAACCCACTGTTGCTGCGAACTTGATGCCAGCTGACTTAAAGCCTGCAAGTGCATCTGTTCCGAAGTCGTCATCTTGATAGACAAGTCCGATTGTCTTACCTGCGAAGTTATCCTTGATGTACTCAGCCATGATCTTTGCTTCCATTACATAAGAAGGCAAGATTGCATAGGTTGTTGGGAACTTCTTGGTATCTGCGAAACCACTGAAGCCAGTGTTCACGAAGAGAACTGGTACGCCACGCTTACCCGGGTTAACAGATGCAGCGACAGCCTTATTGTTTGCAGTGCCCAATGGTGATACAAGAGCGAGAACACGATCCTTGAGGATGAGTTCGTTTGTCTTTGCTACAGCCTGAGTTGGAACGTACTGATCATCCTTAACGACGAGAGTGACCTTGCGACCATTTACTCCGCCATTTGCATTGACGTAATCGAAGTACGCCTTCATTGCAGCAGGAACCTTGTTGTAACCAGGCGATGCTGCACCTGTCATTGGGAGAGTTACGCCCAACTTAATTTCATTCTGGCTCACACCAATTTCTGATTTTGGTGAGAATGCCTGAGCAGGAACTGCTGTAGCTGTGAGAGCAGTTGCTGCAAGAATCGCACTAGCTGAAATCAGCTTACGACGATTAAAAGATTTCATCTCTTTCCTTCCATTGAGGGCCCTTGCGGGATTTAGAGACTCTTCTCCTTCTTCAATCGTCGTGAACGCATTTGTTCAACCGGTCCATTAGGAACAAAGACAACGGTCAAGATCAAAAGCGCTCCCACCACGATGTGAGGCAGATTGCTCGCCACCACATCCGTTGCACCGATTCGACTTACAAACGAACCAACAACTTCTGGGATAGCGACCAGAGTCACTGCCCCAATCATGACACCTCCGAGGGTGGTAACTCCAGATAGAACAGCGCCTGTCAGGAGGGAAAAAGAGAGGGCTAATGGGAAGGCGCTTGGAGAAACGGTGCCGATTGTCATGGCCAAAAGTGCACCGGCAAGGCCGGCAACACCTGCGCTGAGGGTAAAAGCTAAGATTTTTACGCGTGAAATATTGATACCGGCAAGCTCTGCTGCGACTTCGCTTCCACGAATCGCTTTCCAGGTGCGGCCATAGCGTGAGCGCATAACGTTTTGTAACCAAAAGATAGCGAGGAGCGTTGCAAGGGATGCGATCCAGAAGAACCACTTATATTGAGTGAACTCTGGGCCGAAAGATTCTGGTGGAAATCCGACATCGAAAAAGAGTCCCTGCTCGCCACCGAGAATCGAAAATTGATTTGCAATCGAAGGAAGCCCAACCGCAAGTGCAAGTGTTGCACCCGCAAGGTAAGGACCTGATAGTCGCGCTGCTGCAACTCCGAGAAGTGCACCGGCTGCAGCTGCGGCAAGTATTGCAACTGCGAATGTGAGTGGAATAGATAAGTTCCAATGAAGGCGCGCAAGTGCGGCCGCATATCCACCCACTCCTAAGAGTGCTCCTTGTCCGAGTGATACTTGTCCCGAATATCCAGTCAACAAAATAATGGATGCAATACCAACGACGTAGACAGAAACTTGCGCACCTTGGTAGACACGAAGTTCATCAACGTGATTGCTGAGAAGATAGATCGAAAAGCCGAGAAGAATAAAAATAAGGATGCGAACTTTGTTCGATAACTTATGCACGGCGTCCGCCCTTCTTGGCAAAGATTCCTTGTGGGCGAATAAAGAGCGCAAGCAGCAGAACAACAAAAGGCGCGATAAAGAAGAGTGAGCCACTTATATACATCAAAACAAATGATGTGATGATGCCGAGAATCAAACCGCCAACAACAGAACCAAGAAGGCTTTCGAGGCCCCCGATCACCGCTGAGATAAAGCCAGTGATGAGAAGTAGTGAAAAGCCAGTTGATGCTGTCGAGAAAGAACCATTTCCATTGGTGACAAAGAGTAGACCCGCTACTGCCCCAGTCGCCCCGGAGAGCCCCCAGCCAAAGGTACGAATGCGATCAACACGAACGCCTGCAAGGCGAGCGAGCTCTGGCGAAAACGCGGCTGCACGTAGTGAGAGTCCGATAGAAGTCTTCTGGAAGATAATTGAAAGCAACCCTAAGAGCAGAAGAACGATGACGATAATCGCAAACTTCATAGGAGAGAAGACCAAGGTATTGGTGCCGATGGTGTAACCCACATTTGAAAATGGCGGGGTAATCAGACGATCTTCGCCGCCCCAAATAAGAGTGATTCCAGCGTTGAGAACTTCAAGTAATCCAAGGGTCGCAATGATGGGAGCCACACCTGCAATCGCACCACTTGTTGCATGCTTCAGAAGAACGCGCATTAAAACGATTTCGATAATAGCTGAGATAAGCGCTCCCCCGACCATCGCAGCGAGAAGTGCTAACCAGAATGAATCTACATATTGCAGCGTTTGGAAACCAATAAATGTCGATGTCAGCGCTTGACCTGCTTGAGCAAAGTTAATAACTCTCGTTGAACGCCATACAAGAACAATCGTCAGCGCCATCAGCGCATAGATCACACCTGAAGTAACACCAATAAGTAGTGTGTTAATTAGCTGAATCATCGTCGCCCTCCCCTAGTAACCCAAGTAGGCAGCGCGAACTGCTGGGTCGGAGATGAGATCTTGCGCCTTACCTGTCATCACAATTTCGCCAAGGTTTAGCACAACTCCCGTGTGTGCGATCTGAAGTGCGCTCATTGCGTTCTGTTCAACTAAGACCACAGACAAACCAAATTGCTGAGCGATGCTCGAGATTGCTTCGAAAATTTGCTTCACAAGAAGTGGTGCAAGGCCAAGGGATGGTTCATCGAGGAGAAGTAATTGTGGCTTTGACATCAGAGCGCGACCGATTGCAAGCATCTGTCGCTCACCACCCGAGAGCGTTGATGTACTCTGCTTGCGACGTTCTTCAAGGCGAGGAAAGAGTGCGAAAACTTCTGCCTTTGTTGATGCTGCCTCAGATTTATTGCGCCGCCAAATCGCACCGAGGTCGAGATTCTCTTCCACCGAAAGCTCTGGAATAACAGACATGCCTTCCGAAACATGAGCAACGCCGTGGCGCACATGAACTTCCGCGGCACCTTTCAGCAGGTTGTGGTCGTTCCAGCTCGCAGTTCCTGATGTTGCTGACTTCAGACCAGATAAGGTGCGAAGAAGTGTTGATTTACCTGCGCCATTAGAACCGATGACTGCTGTGAGCTCACCCTTTGCGACAGTAAATGAAACTTCAGAGATTGCACGGATAGCGCCATGGTGAACAGTGAGGTTGTGGACTTCAAGGCTCATTCTGCATCAGCCCCCAAGTAAGCAGAGATTACCGCTGGATCATTGCGAACATAGTCTGGGGTTCCGGAAGAAATAACCTGGCCGAAGTTAAGAACGTAGATGCGATCACAGACTGACATCACAACATCCATATGGTGCTCAACAATCAAGATAGACATCTCACCAGAGAGGTCGCTAATCAAACGATTAAGCCACTCAATATCTTGCGCGCCGAGTCCACCTGCTGGTTCGTCGAGAAGAAGAATCTTTGGCTGTGCAACAAGAGCGCGTGCAATGCCTACGCGCTTTGCATCAGGATAGGAAAGTGTTCCCGCAACGCGATTGGCAAGGCCAGATGCATAGACTCGCTCGAGAGCAATGTGTGCACGGCGCTCGAGCGCTTTTTCGTCACGAGTATTGAGGCCAAGGGATGCAGAGATTAAACCTGTCTTTGCAAAACGATGTGCGCCGATCATGACGTTTTCAATAACTGTGAGCTCTGGAAATAGGCCAACGCCTTGAAGTGTGCGAGCAATGCCGAGCTCTGCCAATTGATTGGTTGCAGGCCATGCAGCTGCACCGCCATCGAAAGTCATAGAGCCAGAATCGGGTGTGACGATTCCGCAGATAGTGTTAAAAAGTGTTGTCTTGCCTGCGCCATTGGGTCCGATGAGACCCACAACTTCATTGCGATTAACTGCAATGCTGACATTTGAGAGTGCGCGCAATCCACCAAAGGCAACGTTGACCTCTTTGGCTTCTAGCAAGTGCGTATTAGTAGACATGAGCAGAGTAGATTCTAGGCACACGAGGACCAATTCTGGTCACAATCTCGTAATTAATACTTCCGCTCGCCGCACCCCAGTCATCTGCGGTGTACTCGCCATGCGAGCCATTTCCGAAGACAACGACCCAATCGCCTGATTTTGCAGTCGATTCAGGGCCAAGATCTACAACGAATTGATCCATAGAAACGCGGCCAATAATCGGTGCGCGCTTTCCATTAATCCACACTCCAGCATCGTGCGCCACACGGGGAATGCCATCTGCATATCCCATCGTTACAACGCCAAGCTTGGTATCGCGAGAAGTAACTTCAGTTGCGCCGTATCCAACAGGAGTACCTGCAGGAACATCTTTAACCAGATAGAGCGCAGCGCGTAATTGCATTGCTGGGCGCAGGCCAAAGTCGCGTGAAGAACC
>JBJTMX010000115.1:0-7514 GCA_046070745.1 Candidatus Planktophila sp. | reverse complement strand
GAAAGCGGCGGACAGCTCGTGATCATCAAGCTGCTCGAGCGCGCGCAGTCGTCGATTCCGCCGTTCACGGCGGTCGTCAACCAGCTCGACCAGCGCGTGCAGATGAACAAGATGGCAAGCGCGCGCCGCACTTGGCTCGATTCGCTGCGCATCTTCTTATCTTTCACGAGCGAAGAGATGTACTGACCATTGAGCGCTTCAAACTGCTGGCAAATTGGGCACTGGAAATCTTCGTAGATATCGACAACAGGAACGCTCTTCAGATCTGTATTAAATGAGATCGCATATCCATCAGTTGAAGAAACGCTTGCAGGAATAGCCTGTGAGACAGGTTTCGTCTTTGAGAGAACTGTCGGAATAACCATGATTGTAAGCACTGCAACGACTACACCGATGACGAGATATTTGGTGAAGTTATCTTTTGGCTTTGCTGTGTTCTTCTGTGACATGGTCTCTTCAGTCCTTTACGGTCGTGTAGTGCTGGGGTTAAATATATGTCTTACTGGCCTCGAACACCGAGTGACAACTCGCGTGCGAGCGAAGTCACAGCAGCAAGCCCACTCTCTAAATCTGGCGCATCGAGAATCGCCTTAACGAATGCTGAGCCCACGATCACGCCATCTGCGTATCGAGCAACGTCTTTAGCCTGCTCACGAGTTGATACGCCAAGACCTACAGCTATAGGTAGATCTGTTACCGCGCGAGTACGGGCAACGAGCGCTTCTGCACCGCTTGAAACAGAGGTGCGCGCACCAGTAACGCCCATGATGCTCGCCGCATAGACAAAGCCACCAGCTTTCGAGGTGACTCTTTTTAGGCGCTCATCTGAAGTACTTGGCGCAACAACGTAAATTGGATTGATCTCAGATGATGATGCAGCCATGAGCCATCCATCTGATTCTTCAATAGTGATATCTGGGTGGATCACACCTGAACCACCGTGAGAAGCAATCGCTGCGGCAAACTTTTCGACTCCATATTTTTCAATGGGATTCCAATATGTCATCACTACAGATGGCACATGTGCTGAGGCTACTTTCAGCGCATCAAGTACATCCTGAGAAGTTGTTCCGTTGGTAAGCGCAGTAACTGCTGCTGCCTGAATTGTTGGGCCATCCATCACGGGATCGCTATATGGAAAACCGATTTCAATTGCATCGACTCCCCCATCAATAAAAGCTTGAATGATGCGGTGACAATATTTAATTGTTGGAAAACCTGCAGGAATGTAGGCAATAAGCGCTGCGCGCTTTTCTGCGCGAACCTTTACGAATAAATCATCAAGAGCTGTTGTCATTTACATGCCATCCAATGGAATACCAAAGTATTGCGCTGCAGTGTGTACATCTTTATCTCCGCGACCTGAGAGATTGATGAGCAAGACAGCATCAGGACCAAGCTCTCTACCAACCTTGATTGCACCAGCTAGCGCGTGAGCTGATTCGATAGCAGGAATGATTCCTTCTGTCTTACAGAGTAGCGAGAATGCATCCATCGCTTCTTTATCTGTAATTGCTCGGTACTCAGCTCGACCGATGTCATGAAGGTAAGCATGCTCTGGGCCAACGCCTGGGTAGTCGAGGCCAGCTGAAATTGAGTGCGACTCAACTGTTTGGCCATTGGCATCTTGCAATACGTAAGAGCGAGTTCCATGAAGAACTCCAGGTGTACCACCAGTAATAGTTGCAGCATGGCGACCGGTTTCAACACCATCGCCACCTGCTTCAAGGCCGATCAAACGCACACCTTCGTCTGAGATAAAGCGATGGAAGATACCGATTGCATTAGAACCGCCACCAACACATGCAAGAACAGCATCAGGAAGACGACCAATGAGTGTAAGAGTCTGTTCGCGCGCTTCTTCCCCAATTATTTTGTGGAAATCGCGAACCATAGTTGGGAAAGGATGCGGACCAGCCACTGTCCCTAATAGGTAATGTGTATCTTCAACATTTGTAACCCAATCGCGCATCGCTTCATTGATGGCATCCTTGAGAGTACGAGAACCTGATGTCACAGGAATTACTTCTGCGCCTAACATCTTCATGCGAGCGACATTGAGGGCTTGGCGGCGCGTATCTTCTTCACCCATATAGACAACGCACTCAAGGCCCATCAACGCCGCAGCAGTTGCTGATGCAACACCATGTTGACCTGCACCTGTTTCAGCGATGATGCGCTTCTTGCACATGCGCTTTGTAAGAAGAGCCTGACCTAAAACATTATTGATCTTATGACTGCCGGTGTGATTGAGATCTTCGCGCTTAAGAAGGATACGCGCACCACCTGCATGCTCTGCAAAGCGCTTAGCTTCTGTCAGGATCGAAGGACGTCCCGTATATGTGCGGTGAAGTTCCGCTAATTCATTTTGAAAAGCAGGATCGTTGATTGCGGCGGTATGTGCCGCATCAAGTTCTTCGAGAGCGCCGATGAGCGCCTCAGGAACAAAGCGTCCGCCGTAGGGACCAAAGTGGCCAAGAATCTGCGATGTTTCAATCGGGCTCATATGCGAAGGCTACCTTCGAAGGGCTAGTGAGTGCGACCTAGAAGTTGGTCCATCGCCACACGTGGGTCACCAGAACGCACCAATGTCTCGCCTACCAAGATTGCATTCGCTCCTGCTTCGTGAGCCATCTCAACTTCTGAGCGCTGCGAGATTCCGGATTCTGCAACTCTGATTACTGATGGCGGAATTGTTGGAATCAAGGTGGTGAATGCCGATAGGTCGATCTCAAGAGTCTTGAGGTTTCGAGCGTTGACGCCAACTATGCGTGGCTCAATCTCCATCGCATCTTCAATCTCTTGATGAGTATGGGTCTCTACTAACACAGCCATACCAAGCTCTGTGGCAAGGTCGTAATAATCCTTTAATTGATTCTTTGATAGCGCCGCAACTATGAGCAGTACAACGTCAGCGCCAGCAGCTCGTGCCTCTAAGAATTGGTACTCATCCACCATAAAATCTTTGCGCAAAATAGGAATAGAGATTTCCTTGCGCACTGCAATCAGGTCTTCGAGTGAGCCACCGAAGCGTCGCATCTCAGTCAAAACACTTACCACTGCGGCTCCTGCATCTTGATACTGCGCAGCCAATTTATGAGGGTCTGCAATTTCGGCGAGAGCGCCTTTACTTGGCGAAGAACGCTTCACCTCTGAAATTACCGAGACTGGCCCTTGAAGTAGTCGTGGGTGAGCATCAATAACTGCCGGAGCAATCGAGAGTTGTTCCTGCAATTGCGACAATGGAAGGCGGCGAGCTGCAAGGTCTTCTCGGACTCCCTCAATAATGGAATCTAGAACAGTCATTACTTCTCATCCTTTACGGTCGGATCGATTCCGCGGTCGAGTGATTTCCAGTCGCTGATTTCGCGCGCTTTCTTATCGCTTCGTTCATACTTTCCTGAAAGACGAATTTTGCGGCTGATAGAGATTGCCGCAATCGCAATAAGTACAAGCCAGAGATTAAGTTTAAACATTCTTACCCACGCATCGCATTGGCTGTATTGATTGCGGTAAGAACTGCTGCGGCTTTATTGAGAGTCTCTTGATTTTCAGAGTCTGGATCAGAATCTGCGACTACTCCTGCACCTGCTTGAACGTAGGCGTGACCATCTTTAATGAGAGCGGTGCGAATTGCGATACAGGTATCGATGTTGCCCGTGAAATCAAAGTAACCGATAGCGCCTCCGTAGAGTCCGCGCCGAGTTGGTTCAAGACGTTCGATGATTTCCATCGCACGAGGCTTTGGCGCGCCTGAGAGAGTGCCCGCTGGAAAAACAGAGAAGAGGGCGTCGATGGGAGCTGCGTTTGCAGCGAGTTCTCCAACAACTGTAGAAACAATGTGCATCACGTGTGAGTAGCGCTCGATATGCATGAAATCAATTACCTCAACTGATCCTGGGGTACACACTCGTCCAACATCATTGCGTCCAAGGTCAACGAGCATCAAGTGCTCTGCGCGCTCTTTTGGATCTGCGAGTAGTTCTTCACCCAGGCGAACATCTTCTTCTAGCAATGCTGAACGCTTTCGAGTTCCGGCGATCGGATGGACCATCACTTCGCGACCAGTTACCTTTACCAGCGCCTCAGGACTAGAACCGACTACCTCAAATCCGCTTTCAAAGCGGAATAGGTACATATAGGGACTTGGATTACTGAGGCGAAGTGCGCGATATACATCAAGAGCGTCCGCCTTAACTTCAGTCGAAAATCGTTGCGAGATCACTATTTGAAAAGCTTCACCCGCGCGAATTTCCTCCTTTGCAATCTCCACCTTTGCCTTGAAATCGACTTCGGAGATATTGCGATCGAACAATGGCGCAGAAAATTCTGGGATCTCAGAGACATCACCTGATAATGAACTCTGTAAATCGACATACATTCTTTCTATGCGCGACTGTGCATCAAAGTACGCTTCATCAACGCGCTCATCGGAGCCATCCCAGTTAATTGCATTGGCAATTAAGGTAAGTGTTCCGTTGCTGTGATCCATCACCGCAAGGTCGCTCGTCAACATAAATGCGATTTCGGGGAGCTTCAAATCATTGGTCGCAAGTTCGGGCAAGGTCTCAAGTCGGCGCACAGAGTCATAACCCATGTAGCCAACTAATCCACCAGTAAGCGGTGGGAGTCCTTCAATAATCGGTGAACGTAGATGTGCCACAGAGAGTTTGAGCGCCTGAAGAGGATCCATATTTCGGGGAACACCAGCAGGCGGGGTACCGAGCCATTCTGCTCTTCCATCTAACTCGGTAAGAGTTGTTTGACTGCGCACGCCGATAAATGAATAACGTGACCAAACGCCACCATGTTCGGCGCTCTCAAGTAAAAAAGTTCCCGGCCGATTTTTCGCTAACTTCTTATAGACGCCTAGCGGGGTTTCTCCATCAGCCAAAACTTTACGGAAAACTGGAATGACATTGTTATCGCGTGCATAAGTGCGAAACTCTTCAATATTCATATGCGCTAAGAATTCAACCCAGTATGGAAACAAGTGCGATCGCCAGTATGGCAGGCAGCGCCGAGTTGTTCTACTTTTAACAAGAGCGCATCTCCATCACAATCAAGTGCGATAGAGATGACTTTCTGGGTGTGGCCAGATGTTGCGCCTTTTTCCCATAACTGATTGCGGCTACGAGACCAGTATGTAGCACAGCCTGTATCAAGAGTGATGGCGAGTGATTCTCGGTTCATGTAGGCGAGCATGAGTACTTCGCCTGTAACACTATCTTGAGCAATAGCAGGGATGAGATCGACGCCATCTTTAAGAAGTGCTTCGACAGATGCGCTGAGCTCGATAGTCATATGCGTATTCTGCCTTAGAAGCGAGCAGCCTTGCGCACTGGATATCCGCTTCTATCAAGATAATTCTTAATATCCCCGATGCGGTGCACGCCAAAGTGAAATATCGATGCAGCAAGAAGAGCATCTGCACCCGCATCAAGGGCTGCAGCGAAATCTTCATGACTTCCTGCTCCCCCGCTGGCAATCAAGGGAACACGAGAGATTGCGCGTACTGCTTTGATCATGCCGAGGTCATATCCCGCACGAGTTCCATCGGCATCCATAGAGTTAAGGAGAATTTCACCGACACCAAGTGCACATGCCTTTTCAACCCACGCGAGTGCATCAAGACCGGCACTCAGTCGTCCACCATGAGTGGTTACTTCAAAGCCAGAATCAGTGTTGGCGCGACGGGCGTCGACTGAGAGAACGAGGACTTGCGAACCAAATCGATCGGCAATCTCTGAAATCAGCTCTGGTCGAGATATGGCGGCTGTATTGATTGAGACTTTATCTGCACCAGCTCGCAATAAGCGATCGACATCATCAACAGTGCGAATTCCGCCACCGACCGTCAGAGGGATAAAGACTTCTTCAGCGGTGCGGCGAACAACATCGAGAGTTGTATCGCGACCTGCAACGCTTGCGGAGATATCGAGGAATGTAAGTTCATCTGCGCCTTCAGCGTTATAAAGCGCTGCCATTTCCACAGGATCGCCTGCATCGACGAGATCTGTGAAATTAACACCTTTAACGACGCGACCATCGGTTACATCGAGGCACGGAATGATGCGGACTGAGAGGCTCACTTACGTGTGAGCTCCAGGGCTTCTTCTAAGGTAAAAGCTTTTGCATAGAGCGCTTTACCTACGATTGCGCCTTCAACTCCAATAGAGCGGAGTTGTGACAACGCTTCGATATCTGCAAGAGATGAAATTCCTCCACTTGCTACAACTGGCTTATTAGTTGCAGCGCAAACTTCACGTAGCAGTTCAAGGTTAGGGCCTTTGAGTGTTCCATCCTTTGTTACATCAGTTACAACATAACGAGCACAACCGTCACGTTCGAGACGTTCAATTGCTTCGAAGAGATTGCCGCCTTCTTCTGTCCATCCGCGAGCAGCAAGTGTGTGACCGCGAACATCGAGACCCACTGCAATGCGATCACCAAATTCTGCGATGACTCGTGAAGTCCACTCAGGATTTTCCATCGCTGCAGTTCCGAGATTCACGCGCGCGCAGCCAGTTGCGAGTGCGCGACGCAATGATTCATCATCACGGATTCCACCTGAAAGCTCGACTTTGATATCAAGGCGACCAACTACATCAGCAAGAAGAGCACTGTTCTCACCTCGACTGAATGCTGCATCGAGATCGACCAGGTGAATCCACTCAGCACCAGATGTTTGAAAATCGAGCGCGGCATCAAGTGGTGATCCGTATGAAGTCTCAGCATCAAGTTCACCTTGCACGAGGCGAACTGCGCGACCATCTTTGACATCAACAGCCGGAAGAAGTTCTAAGTAGCTCATAGGTGTGTTACCCAATTCTTGATTAGATGCAGACCAGCATCGCCTGATTTTTCTGGATGAAATTGTGTTGCAGAGATAACGCCATCTTCAATAGTGGCTAAAAATCGATCTCCATGTGTTGACCATGATTGAAGTGCAGAACCCTCAACAGGTTGTGTGACACCATATGAATGTACGAAGTAAAAAGACTCTCCTTCAACTCCTTGAAAGAGAGTGCTTCCGCTTGCTACTTCCACGGTATTCCAGCCCATATGCGGCAGGACTGGAGCTTCCAATTTTTCTACAGTTGACGGCCAGATACCCACACCATCGTGCCTACCGTGCTCGACTCCGAGCGCAAAAAGAATTTGCATACCTACACAGATACCGATTGTGGGACGTGACTTTGCAATACGATCGCGAACCAATTGATCTCCACGCACTGACTTTAAACCTGTCATGCATGCACCAAATGCGCCTACACCTGGAACAACAAGGCCATCGGCTTCCAGGGCTACTTCGTAATCTGAAGTGAGCACAACATCATTACCTGTTGTCTCAAATGCGCGCAGTGCTGAACGCAGATTTCCAGATCCGTAATCGAGTATGGCAATAGCCATTGAATTTACAGCGTGCCCTTTGTAGAAGGAATTCCTGTAGTGCGGCCATCAATTGCAACAGCATCACGAAGTGCACGTGCCACAGCTTTAAATTGAGCTTC
>JBJTMX010000114.1:0-3465 GCA_046070745.1 Candidatus Planktophila sp. | reverse complement strand
GCCTTGGAGCTTTTGAAGCGCTTTGATCTTGCCGATAAGGCAGATCAATATCCAGATCGCCTCAGTGGGGGACAGCAGCAACGTGTTGCCATCATTCGCTCGCTTGCAGTCAGTCCACGCTTGTTGTTGCTTGATGAAGTTACATCAGCCCTAGATCCTGTATTAGTTAATGAAGTACTTACTGCAGTCCGCGACTTAAAGAGTGACGGAATGACAATGGTTCTAGCTACTCATGAAATGGGCTTTGCAACGCAGGTTGCCGATGAGGTTTGCTTCTTGGAATCAGGCAACATTGTTGAGCGCGGAACCGCGGAACAGGTTTTGCATAACCCTCAGAATCCGAAGACCCAAGAGTTCTTAAAGCGCGTTCATCAAGCAGGAAGACTCTAAAGAGTTACGGGAAGAGAAACTAACCCACGCAAAGCAACGTCTTTTCGCCACTCTAACTCATTTACATTTTTACTTAGACGCATATTTGGGAATCGCTTTAATATTTCTTTGATGATTTCTTGACCTTCAATTCGTGCAAGTGGCGCTCCTAAACACACGTGAACACCACGACCAAACGCCAAATGCTTTCTCGTATCTCTATCAAGGCTGAAGACATCTGGATCGGCAAACTCATTTTCATCACGATTTGCTGATGACAACATGGGCAATACGAGTTCACCTGCTGGAATTGAAACTCCCGAAATTTCCATGGCGCTTTTTGTAATACGCCAAGATCGAGGAACTGAACCATCAAAACGTGCCATTTCATCTACTGCGCTTGGAATTAAATCAGGATTTAACTTAATTCTTTGCAACTCTGAATCAGAATTAAGCAATGCAAGCATTCCATTTCCAAGTAGATGTGTTGTTGTTTCATGGCCCGCTACAAAGAGAGTCACGACAGTTGAAACCAACTCGGAATCACTTAAAGAATCTCCTTGCAATTCTGCAGTTACTAATCCTGCTAAAACATCCTGAGAAGGATCTAGCTCATTTTTATCTCGCAGGGTTCGTCTTTCATTTGCGAGCCTAGTAACAAACACTCGAATTTCCTGGAGCATTTCCTCGGCGTAAATCGCTTTATCTGGATCGATTAATCCACCTTTTTCGTAGAGACCATTAATAGCTCCCGCCCAACGAATTAGGTCAGGGATATCGGATTCAGCCGAGCCTAAAAGCCGACCAACGACTAGAGCAGGTACTGGGGTAAAGACATCATGAATTAAGTCAGAGCTTGATTCCAATCGCGAAATCACCTTTTGCACTACATCTCTGGTTATTGGTCGCATTGATTCAGATACTTTTGGAGTAAAAGCCTGAGCGAGTAGCCCACGTAGTCTTTTGTGCTCAGGGGCATCAGAGTGCGCCAAGCCTGTCGCAAAATGCATTTGAAGAAGTGGCAGGCGTTTTTGTACTTCAGGATCAAGTTTATTAATTAAATGAAGAACCCGACCTTTTGATGAGTAATCCTGATGATTGTGCAGAATATCTGAAACATCTTGAAATCTTGTGACGACCCATCCACCTAAGGTTTCACTGTAAAAAACAGGATAACTTTGGCGCAACTTTGCAAAAAGTGGGAATGGATTTGAAAAATACGTACCATTTTCAAAAGATTGCTTAAGGAGCTCGTCACCATGCACAACTTAAATACTAGAGACTATTCAGAAAATGTATAAGAGCCACTACGATTTAATCAATGGCAATTCAACTCTCGAATCAATATTCAACCAAAGCGATTCCGCTATTGGCTTATGCGGCAGGTGATGCATTTGGCGTGTACTACGAATTTTTAGATCAGACACCAGCAGAAGTCCCACAAATTTTATTGCCGAAAGAAGGATGGCCATTCGGTGGAGTCAGTGATGACACCTTGCTTTCTATATTGACGATCAAATCCTTAATTAAGGAAACACCTGACGAGGCTGCTGCATCTTTTCTTGCAGGGCTACGTGAAGCCATTCCTAGATTACGTGGTTTAGGACCAACAACAAGGACTGCTCTCGGGTTGGAAGTGAAGGTTGGAGAGCGAGGTGTTATCGGTGAAACAAACGGAGCAATTATGCGAACCGCTTTGTGTGGCTTATTTATTAAAGAAAACCGAGATGAGTGGATCAAAGCTTTAGTTGAAGTAACCCATAAATCTGCAAAAGCTATTGAGTGTGCTCAAATTGCTGCAGGACTTTTCGCAGGAGAAGATCTGCCCGATTATTCAAACTGGACACCACCTGCAGGGGGAATTTCGCTAGATCCTCTAGAAACATTGCAGGCTGTAGTTTGGGTTGTAAAACGTTCATCCAACTGCGCAGACGCTTTTGCCATTGCATGTTCCTTAGGCGGTGATACAGACACAGTGGCCGCATTAGCCGGTGCTCTTTTTGCAGCACGTTGGCCTGAAAAGTGCGATTTCTATTCCATTCCATGGCTCAATGATGTTAAGTGGGATGAGATCGAAAAAGATCTTTATGAATGTTCGCTGATTTTGGAGTCTATTAATGGCTAAGAAGGTTTGGGTGCAAGGCCCCATTTCATTAGACACAGTGGTATATCTATATGAATTTCCGACCCCTGGAACATTTATGAATTCAATCCGGACCGAAGAGCGGACCGGTGGCTCATCTGCCAATGTTGCGCTCGGGCTGTGTACAGCTTCAGTTGAAACTGGACTTGTCACTTATCTAGGAAATGATGAGACGGGACAACTATTGCTGGAAGTTTTAGAACAAAGCCAAATAAAAGATTTAGTGATTACTCATTTTGAGGATAAAACTAATCATGCGTTGGTTCTTGTTGATGGAAATTCAGAGCGCACCATTATCTCTTTGGCCACGCCACATTTAAGAGAACTCAGAATGGATAATGTGCCGTTTCGGTCTGGTGATGTTATTGCTTTTATTCTTTGGCGTGAAGAGTTCTTAGCAGATCTTCATCGAGCTCAATCAGTGGGTTGTATTACAGTGGTTGGCGCAGGTGCTCTTGCCGATCCTGCTGTTGATCACGCAGATTTATTAATTGGTTCTCGAAATGATTTTCCATCCGAGTTATTTCCAGAAGAACATCTTCATCGTTTTACGACAATAGTTCTGACTGATGGAATCAATGGTGCAGACCTCTACAGCGGCGATACAAAGATCAATCAGCCGATCTTTAAGGTGGATGCAAAGGACGCGACAGGTGCAGGAGACGCATTTATTGCTGGATTTTTAGCTGGGATCGCACATGAATTGAACCCAACCCAAACACTAGAAATTGCTGCACAGTGGGCAGCTTCTTCTGTGCAGTTCAACTCATCTATTCCACCTGCCTTTGAAGTTGTTAAAGAGCAATGGGGAATAGACTTGATTCCATGAGCGCATTTAATCAACGTATTCAGCCTATTCGTGATCTTATGAAAGCGAAGGGGCTTGATGCCTTTGTATTGCGCCGCAATCCAAACTTGGCGTGTCAATTGCTGGGCGTGCGCATGTGCCGACA
>JBJTMX010000113.1:0-4511 GCA_046070745.1 Candidatus Planktophila sp. | reverse complement strand
CCGTCATTGGTCGCCTCGGCGGCCGCACTGTAGGTGTTATCGCAAATAACCCCGCACATATCGGTGGCGTTCTTGATGCAGCCGCCGCAGAGAAAGCAGCTCGCTTTGTTCGTACCTGTGATGCCTTTGGAATTCCAATGGTTGTCATTGCAGATGTGACTGGATTCTTACCTGGACCTGGTCAAGAGTGGGAAGGCGCTGTGCGGCGCGGTGCAAAGTTGCTCCACGCCTTTGCTGAATCTGTTGTCCCTCGCGTTACTTTACTTACACGCCGCGCATACGGTGGCGCATATGTGGCAATGAATTCAAAATCCCTCGGTGCCACACGTACCTTCGCCTGGCCAACATCGGAGGTGTCAGTGATGGGCGCAGTTGCCGCTGTGCGAGTGCTGCACCGTCGATTGCTTGCAGATCTCCCGGAAGAGCAACGTGCTGCAATTGAGTTAGAGCTTGCCGTAGAGCACGATCGAGTATCAGGTGGTATTAACACCGCTGTTGAAATCGGAGCGGTCGATGAGGTTATCGAACCAACACGTACACGTACTGCGCTGGTTCAAGCACTTGCATCAGCTCCTCATCGCCGCGGAACTCATACAAATATTCCGCTATAGCCAATCAAGAGCTGGCTTGATTGACGGTACCCATACATGTGGATTATGGCCACCGGATGTAAGCTCGCGATACTTAATCAGTAAATTCGGGTGGCTCAGTGCTAGGAATTTACGTGTCTCTTTAATTGAGTATCGATCGCCAAGACTAGCTACTAAATAAAGTCTAAGTTTCTTGGGAAGTCTAGATTCGAATTTATTCAGGCTGTAGTGGTGCTTCGCCCAGTTCTGAAGTGCAATTGGGTCCTTTAATGGTAGGGCGGGTCGGTAGTAACCAGCGATCGAAACGGCCCTATCGTATAGATCTGGGTGTCTCATGCTTAACATGGCCGAGCACCAACCACCCGTAGAGAGCCCCATGATTGACCACTGTTGTTTAGTAATTCCGGTGCGTTTGGCAAGATAAGTATGCATGTCTTTCGAGAGCCACGTTTCCGCCTGAGGTTTTCCATGAGGAAGATTCATGCACTCGAGGTCGTAATTTCCAGCAACATTGACCTGCGGAAAAATACCAACTATTTGTGATTTTGGATGTGCGACGTTATAGCCTGCAAGTTCTCGCTCTATCTTCATCACTTTGAACCACATTATTGGTTGAGAAGGATAGCCGGTGAGAAATTCGACTACCTGTAATTTTTCTACCCTAATCTTCTTCTTATTTTTGAGTGCATACGCCACCTGGCGCGGGAGATAAAGGTAGACACTGTTAGAAACTTTAGATTGAGCACCCGTGATAATGTCCTTGACCATAACTGCTCCACCACTGAGTGGAACTGCTTTCGATATATCAGCTGGAGTTAATGTTGGAAGTAGCGAATCAGTAACCGCGACCGTTGAATAATTTGCCCCGGTACCAAAGAGGTCGCTCCACGTTTCGAAGAAGCCATTTGATCTGTTTACCGCCAAACCGACCGAAGTAAGGGCCAATGCTTGACACAGAATCAATAAAAACGTTCGTAAGAATAAATTGACAAACCCTTTCCGGAAGATATGTCGCCAAAATATCGCGGTTCCAAATGTTACGAAGAAAGTTGAGAAGATTGCAATAAGCATGGTGAATAGGCCAGTAAGTCCCATTATTTGCTCTTTCGCTTAAAGATTGCAAGTGTAAAGTGAGGCAGGAATGCTTCAACCCTAAGGATGGCGATTGAAATCTTCGCAAACTTTCCTACTGAAGGAAAGAGTAAGAATCGAGGTTCCCATAATGGCGCAAATTTGGCGTTGAAGCGATAGAGCGATTCCATTTGGAAGAAACGCGAGGCAAAGATAAGCACTTTATGGTTAAAACGGGTAATTGGTCCCGCACCAAGGCGTTCTCCACGCTCGAAGATTGACCTAAAGGTTGCGAAGTTGAGCGAAATCTTCTCGATATTGTTCTTACGGGCATATTCAATTGTTGAGTGGATTAGCAGCTCATTAATTCCGGGAGAACTTTGTGGTGATCGCCTCATCAAATCGAGTGAGAGTCCATCTACGCCCCAAGGGGCAAATTGCAATAAGGCGACACATTGACCGTTGTTCTCGGCCCAGGCAATTACAGCATCGGCATCTTCTGGAGAGCAGAATCGATCGAGGGCCATCGAGAAACCTCGTTCATCTCCCCCTCGACGCCACTCATCTGCCTTTCGAGAAAATTCTTTCAGAGTTTCCTCGTCAATCTCGGAGATTTTCTTCGTGGTCGTCGAATTTCCCTCTTTACGGGCACGATTAAGTGTTTGGCGCACATTTTTCATCTGTGGAGTATCAATGGTGTACGAAGCAACAAGAACTATCGCCTCATCGCCGATTTCCAATGCCTCAAAACCGGTCTCCCGCCTCCAAATCTCTCCCGCGTATTCTGTGCAGCCATATATGGCAGGTGTCCAGCCATGTAGTTCAGCTTCTTCAATAAAATTGGCGATTGCCGATGGCCAACACTCTGGATCGCCAAGTGGATCTCCAGTTGCAATCATTACTCCTTGTTTGACCGAATAGGCTATTGCTGCCTTGCTGTTATTGGACCAAATCAGCGATTTATCATTGCGTAGAGCAAAATACCCAAGGGAGTCATGCGACTTATATTTTTCCAAAAGTGATTTTAACGCAATTCGAGTCTCCCGACTTTGATATGTTTTTACATCGACAGGGCGAAGTATGCGAGCAATCGTTGTTGCGGCAATAAATGCACCTAGGAAAACTAGAATTGTCTCTAGCCGTTCTTGATATCGAGGCGCGCTATATGGAATAGAACTTGAAATTCCGAAAAAACCCTTGATGGAAATCTCTATTGATTGAAGAAGCGATGGTTTACTCACAAAATATTTACTATCAATTTCAACAACTACAAGGGCTACTCCAAAGGATAGGAGCGAAACTTTTAGAAAATAGGTCAGATCGCTGATACGTGTATGTCGATTAGGTAATGTTTTAAATTTATTCCGGTGGTAAATTAGAGTGGCCAAAATTGTGATTTCAAGGAGTAAATGAGTAGCTCCAAAGGCACCATAAACAATGTGGCTAGTAAACCCATGGCTTATATATCGATGAAGGTTATGAAAGATTCCAATTGCAATGAGAGAGCTTTGAAGGGCTGTCGCTAACTTCCAAGCTCGTCTATGGCGGCGAGAGATGCCTTGAGCGATCATGATGAGCGAAATAGCGATAATGAGTGAAGCGGCTTCGGTGAGGTTTGTGACCGTTGAGTGCAGATCTCGACCAACAATACGAACGAGGTGCGGAAATTTATGAATAGATAAGAGCCCTACCAAGCTCGCGCTTTGAAGTACCAGCAGAGCTGCTAGAGATCGCGGTGCTTTACTCGATGTTGCCATACCAACACTCTAAATGGTTGAGATGTGACAAGTCGGCTAATCGCCAGATTTTCGAATTACTCTCAGCAAACTTTCAGTTTATCTACCTAACCGAGAAGGTTACCGAGACGGTAGAAGTCACAGTCTTTTCGATGCTGCTCGTGTCATAAGCACCACCATCGGCTGTCATTGTTGAATCTGGTGTGGTCACTTGGAACACTCCAGCACGTACGGATTGAACAGATCCAACTTTTCCACCAACTGCCTTGGTGATAGCAACTGCACGCACCTTTGCATCCTTCATCGCCTCTTCCAACAACTGTGGACGAAGTGAAGGCAGAGTCGAGATGTAGTACTGAGGTCCGTAATTATTAACGCTAACTCCAGATTGAAGCAGTGTTCCAATCGCTTGCGAGAGACGAGCAATCATCTGAACATCTTTTGAGCGAACAACGACATCACGGTTGGCGCGATAGTTGAGAATTCGTCCTGTGCTATTTCCATTGACATACTCTTCATTGGCATAGGTTGAAACAGAGCCCAATGTGATTTCTTCAGCAGCTACACCACCGGCGGTGAGGTACTTCTGAACTTCTGATACATCGGCGCCAACCTTTGTAACTGCCGCTGCCACTGTTGGACGAGTCAGTGAAACATTGAGAGTCCAAACAACGTTATCTGCCGTGGCAGAGGTCTTCGCAGAGCCGGTCACGGTGATTCCATTCGATGTCCGCGATGCAAAACCTGATCCGACCTTTGCCAATCCGATGCCAAGAGAGGAGGCGAGGATTGCCGCTGCGGCGATGATTGCGACTGCCTTCCGGCGTTCGATCTGGATTATGGGGCTATTTGCTGGATTGAAGTCGTTGTTGCTCATGAATTGAGTCTATTACTCGTCCGTATTGAGCGTGAAGAAATATTTCTGTGAAAGCCCTCGGAGTATGAATTCCTCCAATGCTCTAGTACCCTTATGCCTAGTCGGACGCTTAAATCAGTACCCGTTTGTTAAGGCTTAAATCTTTACTCGGTATGGCTGTAGGCAAGATGAAGACTGGCGATAGAGATATTTATCGCCCCACATATCGAAGGATAAGAAATACATGGCAACAGGTAC
>JBJTMX010000112.1:0-9816 GCA_046070745.1 Candidatus Planktophila sp. | reverse complement strand
TGCTGCGCACCAGGCGCGAGAAGCAAGTGTGAAAGATCGTTCACAAGCTGAGGTAGGTCTGTCAGGGGCACTTGGTATTCTTCTCGAGACCTCAACAGGTGTTCACGGAAAAGTTGAAGAAGATCTACTTCGAGAACTCGCGGAACTGAATGAAAAGATTAAGGTTGCTACATCACTTCACGTTGAGTCCGTTAATCGCACTCGATTGATTCGTTCAAAGCCAATCATTCGTCTATTCCGTCTTGCAGGTCGCGCACCTCTTCCTGTCACTTATGAATTTGAAGCCGATGTCCTTTAAAAAGTTATCCCTAACTTTCATCCTCGCTGTCGCCGCAGGATTCTTTTACTTCAACTATTCAGGCAACGGAATCACTCTTCCCTTTGCGGGCAAGGTTGAAGTTTCATCTCTGACAGGTCGTCCTGGAAAAGATGGACCAATTCTTGTTGTAAAAATTGATGACACAACACTCGCTCATCCTCAAACAGGATTGAAAGATGCGGATGTTGTTTACATCGAGCAAGTTGAAGGTGGTCTCACTCGTTTAGCTGCTGTCTTCTCATCGAATATTCCAACCGTTGTAGGTCCAGTCCGTTCGGCTCGCATTTCAGATATCGAATTGCTTGCCCAGTACGGGAAAGTTGGATTTTCCTACAGCGGTGCGCAGCGTAAGTTCTTACCGGTGCTTGCTGCGGCGAACCTTTATAACTTCGGAGCGACCTCATACGGCCCGAGTTTCTATGCCAATGATCCAGTACGTACTGCGCCGTATGCGATGATGTTGAAAGCGAAAGATCTACTTGCCGAGGCAGCAACTCGTGGAGCAGTTGCTGAAACTGCAAGGAATATGGGTTGGAACTTTGGAGATCTTTCAGCGGATGCAACGCCGCTCGATAGTGTTCATATCTCATGGCCTGCGAGTAGTTATGATGCAAAGTGGTCAGCCGAACAGGATCGTTGGCTACTCACACATAATGGAAATATTGACACCGATGAATCTGGTTATCAATTAGGTCCTAAGAACATCATTATTCAAATCGTCTCGATCACTGATTCTATTTATAAAGATAAGGTTGGGGGAATTACTCCACTTGTTGCAACAGTTGGCGTAGGTAAGTGCTACATCCTTCGTGATGCTACGGTCACAGTGGGCGAGTGGATGCGCCCCGATGAGGCATCGGGTACGACTTTTACAGATTCAACAGGGGCTGAAATTCTCCTCACTCCTGGACAGATTTGGATTGCTCTCACATCAAAAGAGGCCGTATTGACGCCTCTTTCACCCTGAGGTGCGACTTAAGGGGCGAACAAGTAGACTTCCCAGCCTGCATACAGGTACTTAAGGAGTAGCGAAATGTCTGAAGCAACAGGAACAGCACGCGTAAAGCGCGGAATGGCTGAGATGCTCAAGGGTGGTGTCATCATGGATGTCGTCAACGCTGAGCAGGCAAAGATCGCTGAAGATGCCGGCGCATGTGCTGTGATGGCGCTCGAGCGCGTACCTGCAGATATCCGCGCACAAGGTGGCGTTGCTCGTATGTCAGATCCTGACATGATCGAAAAGATTCAGGCAGCAGTGTCAATTCCTGTCATGGCAAAGGTCCGTATCGGACACTTTGTTGAAGCACAGATCATTCAGAGCCTCGGCGTCGATTACATCGACGAATCAGAAGTTCTCACACCAACAGATTATGAAAACCACGTTGATAAGTGGAAGTTCACAGTTCCCTTCGTATGTGGCGCAACAAACCTCGGTGAAGCGCTCCGTCGCATCAATGAAGGTGCAGCGATGATTCGCTCCAAGGGCGAAGCAGGCACAGGCGATGTATCGAATGCGATGACACATATGCGCAAGATCGGTGGAGAAATCCGTCGCCTTACAGCAATGCGCGAAGATGAGCTATATGTCGCAGCAAAAGAGATGCAGGCACCATTTGCTCTCGTCCAGGAAGTTGCACAGACAGGAAAGCTTCCAGTAGTTCTCTTCACAGCAGGTGGAATCGCTACTCCAGCAGATGCAGCGCTCATGATGCAGATGGGCGCAGATGGCGTCTTCATCGGCTCAGGTATCTTCAAGTCAGGTAATCCAGCACAACGTGCAGCAGCATGTGTGAAGGCAACTACTTTCTACGATGATCCAAAGGTTCTTGCAGAAGTATCACGCGGACTGGGTGATGCGATGGTCGGTATCAATGTCTCTGATATTCCTGCGCCACACCGCCTCGCTGAGCGCGGCTGGTAATTACCTAACCTCTAATGAAGGTTGGCGTACTCGCTCTTCAAGGTGATTTCCGCGAACACATTGCGGCATCTACTTCTTGTGGACACGATGCTTTTGCACTTCGCCGACCTGAAGAGCTTGCAGATATTGATGCACTGATTCTTCCTGGGGGAGAATCAACAACCATCGCGCTACTTGCAACGATTTACCAATTGATGGAACCCATACGTAGGCGCATTTCCGACGGCCTTCCCGTCTACGGTTCTTGTGCAGGAATGATTCTCTTGGCCGATCGCATCATGGATGGTGCTGTTGGTCAGAAGACCTTCGGTGGAATTGATATGACTGTTCGCCGCAATGCATTTGGTCGCCAAGTTGAATCCTTTGAAGATGAGATCGAATTTGCTGGAATGAAAGTCAATGGAGTCTTTATTCGAGCTCCTTGGGTTGAAGAAATTGGCAGTTCAGTAGAAGTCCTCGCATCCGAGAGCGGCCATCCTGTTGCGGTGCGCCAAGGTCGTTTGTTTGCCACAAGTTTTCATCCAGAAATCACTGGCGACCTACGCGTGCACCAGTACTTTTTTGATGAGATTTGCCGCTAGGCGATACGCTTACGCCAAGTTTTAATACATAAGTCGAGTTATATAGAGGTGAACCATGTCAGGCCATTCCAAGTGGGCAACAACTAAGCATAAGAAGGCTGTCATTGATAGCCGTCGCGCAAAGAACTTTGCAAAGTTGATTAAGGCGATTGAGGTCGCAGCACGCAATGGTGGTCCTGATATTGATGGCAACCCAACGCTCTTTGATGCAATCGCAAAGGCGAAGAAGAACTCGATGCCTGCTGACAATATTGATCGCGCAGTAAAGCGTGGCGCTGGTCTTGAATCCGGCGGCGCTGATTGGCAGACAATCATGTACGAGGGCTACGGTCCGAACGGTGTTGCAATTATGATTGAGTGTCTTTCAGATAACCGTAACCGCGCGGCATCTGAAGTGCGCGTTGCGGTAACTCGCAACGGCGGCACTATGGCGGATCCTGGTTCTGTCTCGTATCTCTTTAACCGCAAGGGCGTCATCATCGTCAATAAGGTTGCAGGAGCTACCGAGGATTCGATTCTTGAGGCAGCTCTCGATGCTGGCGTTGAAGAGGTAAACGATCTCGGTGAATCATTTGAAGTTGTATGCGAGGCATCTGATCTCGTTGCAGCGCGCACCGCCTTGCAAGCCGCAGGCATTGATTACGAATCAGCAGATTCATCGTTCTTGCCATCAATGACTATCCCACTCGATGCTGAGGGTGCGACGAAGGTATTTGAACTCATCGACGCAATTGAAGAACTAGATGACGTGCAGAACGTATTTGCAAACTTCGATGTATCTGATGAGGTTATGGCGAGCCTTTGAAAGTAATTATGGGTATCGACCCGGGGCTCACGCGATGTGGCGTCGGTGTCATTACTCAACTTTCTTTGAAAGAACTTAGCCTTAAAGATGTAGGCGTCATTCTTACTCCTACCGATGCTCCTCTAGAACAGCGCCTACTTCAGTTAGAGCGTGAAATAGAAGAGTGGATTGATCGCAATAAGCCTGATGTGATTGCAGTTGAACGGGTCTTTGCGCAACACAATGTCCGCACCGTGATGGGTACAGGACAAGCCGCAGGCGTGGCGCTACTTATCGCTGCTCGTCGTGGAATTCCAGTGGCCCTTCACACTCCATCTGAGGTGAAGGCTGCAGTCACTGGTTCAGGTCGCGCAGGTAAGGTCCAAGTTGCTGAGATGGTCAAGAGGATTCTTACACTTGAAACTATTCCAAAGCCTGTTGATGCAACTGATGCGTTGGCACTGGCAATTACTCACTCATGGCGTGGTGCCACAACATCGCGACTTGCCTCTGCGGTGAAGGCAGAAAAGGAACGCATTGCTAAACTGAGACAATCATGATCTCTCAACTCACCGGCAGCGTCCGACATCTGACATCGGATAAAACTGTCCTTGAGGTTGGGGGAGTCGGTTATCTCATCTCAATTACACCGCGCACCTCATCAAATATCGTTATGGGTAGCGTCATTACGCTTTCAACAACTCTGGTTGTCCGTGAAGATTCCATGACCCTCTTTGGCTTCCATGATCCACGCGACCGTGACATCTTCGAGATGTTGCAATCAGTCACGGGTATCGGTCCGAAAGTTTCTCTTGCAATTACTGGCGCACTTACAGCGGAGCAACTTGCGCACGCCATTGCCGCTGAGGATATTGCGGCGATTGAAAAGGTTCCTGGAATCGGCAAGAAGGGGGCACAGCGCTTGATTCTTGAACTCAAGGGCAAGCTGGTTTCAGATCAACCTGTATCAACAGTGACAACACACTCCGCAGTCCGTGATCAATTACTTGCGGCTCTTACTGGTCTTGGTTTTAGCGCGAAAGAATCTGATGTCGCTATCAATGCAACATTTACGCATCTTTCTGAAGAAGGTAAGTCACCGGCTTCATTTGAAATCGCTGAACTTCTCAAACTTACTTTGCAGAGCGGTAAGCGATGAGCGAACGTATTGTCGACCCCGAACTCATTCGTTCAACGAATGATGAATCAACGGCCGAGTTAGCACTTCGCCCAAAATCTCTCGATGAGTTCGTTGGTCAACATCGCGTTCGAGAACAGTTAAGTGTTCTGCTCTCCGCCGCTAAATCTCGTGGAGCATCCGCAGATCACATTCTTCTTTCGGGTCCTCCTGGTCTTGGTAAAACAACTCTTGCAATGATTCTTGCTGGCGAGATGGGTGCACCAATCCGCATCTCTAGCGGCCCCGCAATCACACATGCTGGGGATCTTGCAGCGATTTTGTCATCACTTGTAGAAGGGGAAATTCTCTTCCTCGATGAAATTCATCGCTTGTCACGACCAGCGGAAGAACTTCTATATATGGCAATGGAAGATTTCCGAGTCGATGTCATTGTTGGTAAGGGACCTGGTGCCACATCGATTCCTTTGCAACTTCCACACTTCACATTGGTAGGTGCCACAACTCGTGCAGGATTATTGCCATCACCTCTTCGTGATCGTTTTGGTTTTACCGCGCACCTTGATTTCTACGAGAGCGAAGAGCTTGAGAAGGTAATCGCCCGAAGTGCATCACTTCTCGGTGTCAGCGCTGATGGAAGGGCTGTTGCAGAAATTGCAGGCCGCTCCCGTGGAACGCCGCGTATCGCTAACCGTCTCCTTCGTCGTGTTCGCGATTTAGCTCAAGTTGCAGGTTCATCGAGCTTGACCCATACCCACGCCCTTGATGCTCTGAAGATTTACGAAGTCGATGAGAAGGGCCTTGATCGCCTCGATCGTGCTGTCTTGCTCGCTCTCATTGAGCGATTCAATGGGGGACCGGTCGGTCTCTCAACCCTGGCCATAGCTGTGGGCGAAGAGGTTGAAACAGTTGAAGCCGTTGCCGAGCCTTTCTTAGTCAGAAATGGGCTGATGGCCCGCACTCCGCGGGGTCGAATCGCGACCCCTGCGGGCTATGAGCATGTGGGACGTACACCACCTGCGACAGGCGCCACGCTTTTCGACACCTCGCAGTAGTAACGCCTAGACTCTGCCCTTATGTCCACACCTACAAAAAATGTGAAGAGCTCAGGCCGCCCAGCGCGCGCCCTCGCATTCTTGGCCCTACTTCTCGTAGGCCTTTTGGCGACAGCTCTACTTCAAGGCGCAACATCGGTTCGACTAGGGCTTGACCTCCGTGGAGGCACAAGCGTCACTCTTCAGCCACGCGCATCCAATGATTCCAACAAGATCACCACTGAGGCGATTGACCAGGCGGTCTCGATTATCCGCCAGCGCGTTAACTCACTCGGTGTTGCCGAATCTGAGGTTACTGCGCAAGGAAGTGGAACCAATCGTCAGATTGTCATCTCTGTCCCCGGTGATTCAGGTCGTCGCGTTGTAGATCTCGTCGGTCAGACAGCTGAACTTCGCTTCCGTCAGGTTCTTGCAACTGCTGCAGGAACTGCTGGAACTGGAACAGATGCGGCAACTCCAGCTGCAGGTGTATCAGCAGATATGAATGCAAAGTTTGCAGCACTTGACTGCACCAATGTTGCAAATCTTCAGGGCACAGGATCTGATGCACCAACTGACACCATCGTTGCTTGCGCACGTTCTGGTGCAAGCAAGTACATTCTCGCTCCAGCAGAAGTTCTTGGACGTCAGGTATCAAAGGCATCAGCTGGCGTTGATACTCAGGCAGGAAATATTTGGACAGTTCAACTTACATTTAACGGCGAAGGCACAAAGGCATTCGGTGCGATTACCTCGCGCGTAACCTCACTTGCTTCACCTCAAAACCAGGTAGCGATCGTTCTCGACGGTCTTGTTGTTTCTGCTCCATCTATCAACGAAGCAATTCCATCAGGAAATGCGCAGATCACCGGAAACTTCACACAAGTTGAAGCACAGGATCTGGCAAACGTTCTTAAGTACGGCGCGCTCCCACTCGCATTTGATCGCGGAGAAGTTCAGCAGGTATCACCAACACTTGGTGCAGATCAGCTGCATGCAGGGCTTCTTGCAGGTGGACTCGGCCTCTTGCTCGTCTTTATCTTCTCAATTCTTTACTACCGTGCACTTGGTCTCGTGACAGTTGGCTCGCTGATTGTTTCAGCAGCGCTTCTCTACCTCACATTCTTAGTTCTCGGTAAGAACATCGGCTTCACGCTCACACTTGCAGGTATCGCCGGTGCAATTGTTGCCATTGGTGTTACTGCAGACTCATTTATCGTCTACTTCGAACGTATTCGCGATGAGGCTCGTGAAGGTCGCACGCTGCGCACAGCAGTTGAATCAGGTTGGGCTCGTGCACGTCACACCATCATCGTTGCCGATATGGTCTCAGTACTTGCCGCTGTGCTTCTCTACTTCTTCGCAGTAGGTGGTGTTCGTGGATTCGCATTTACACTCGGTCTAACAACATTGATTGACCTCTTGGTTGTCTTTATCTTCACCAAGCCACTTGTAACTATTTTGGCAAAGATGAACTTCTTCGCATCGGGACATCCTCTTTCAGGATTCTCTGCAAAGAGCATCGGTTCAAAGAACGCTATGGCGCAGGACGTTACTAAAGAAGTCTCAACAGAAAACGTGGAGGGTTAATTCGATGGCTCAACTATCAGGTCTTGGTGGCCGCCTCTACAGCGGTGAGACATCTTTTAACATCATTGGAAACCGCAAGCGCTGGTATTCCATATCTGCAGTCTTCATCCTTATCTCGATTGCAGCACTCGTTATTCAGGGACTTCACCTTGGTATCGAGTTCAAGGGTGGATCGTCATACACAGTGAATACGACGAAGGCATCAGTTGAAGATGCGCGTTCAGCCGTAGAGTCAACTGGCATCAAGAGCGAACTCATCATTCAGAAGATTGGCACCGACAAGGTCCGTGTTCAGACAGGTTCACTTACTCCAGCTCAATCAACAGCTATTGAAGATGCTCTCGCAGCAAAGTTCGGTGTCTCTGTAGAGAATATCGATACACAGATCGTTGGACCTTCATGGGGTAAGGAAATTACTAAGAAGGCTCTCTATGGTTTGATCGCATTCTTGCTCACAGTAATGCTCTTCCTTGCAATGGCCTTCGAACCTAAGATGGCAGTTGCTGCAATTGTTGCTGTAATCCATGACGTATTCATTACCGTTGGAATCTATGCAGTTGTTGGCTTCGATGTCACACCAGCTACGGTGATCGGCTTCCTCACAATTCTCGGTTACTCGCTCTATGACACAGTGGTGGTCTTCGACAAGGTCCGTGAAAACACAAAGTCAATCGCTGCATCAGGTAAGAGCACTTACTCAGATGCTGCAAACCTTGCCGTCAACCAGACTCTCGTTCGTTCAGCAAATACCTCGTTAATTGCTCTTCTTCCAGTGGGATCCATCCTCTTTGTAGGTGCGGGACTTCTCGGAGCAGGAACACTGAAGGACCTCTCGCTCGCACTCTTTATCGGTCTTGCAGTTGGTACTTACTCTTCAGTCTTTATCGCACCTCCATTCTTGGCGCAGCAGCGCGAGAAGGAGCCAGCGATGATCGCTCTACGCAAGCGCGTTGAAGGTCGCGGGGGAGCAGCACCAGTTGCTGAAGTTCGTGCAGTACGTCCATCAACTGGTCGTGGTCCACGTAATCAACCTAAGCGCAAGGGTCGCAAGTAACCCTCTTTCTTTATGGCTGACATCTCTCTGATTGAACCTTTACTGGGTTCGCTCAGGGAGCACTACGAAAGCGTTGACGAAGAACTCATTCGTCGCGCTTTTGTTGTTGCTAACGATGCTCACGCAGGTCAGTTACGTAAATCCGGCGAGGAGTACATCACTCACCCGGTTGCTGTCTCTGAAATTCTGGCAGCTCTTGGTCTGAATGCAACAACTATCGTTGCCTCACTTCTTCACGATACTGTCGAAGATACGCCGTATTCGCTTGATCAATTACGTGCTGATTTCGGTGATGAGGTAGCAAACCTTGTTGACGGTGTTACCAAACTAGACAAGCTCACTTACGGTCCTACGGCTGAAGCTGAGACTGTTCGCAAAATGGTGATTGCGATGTCGCGTGATATCCGCGTGCTTGTCATCAAACTCGCTGACCGACTTCATAACGCTCGCACTTGGGGATTCGTTGCATCCGATAGTGCAGCGCGCAAAGCCCGCGAAACTTTGGATATCTATGCGCCTCTTGCGCATCGTCTCGGTATGAACGCAATCAAGTGGGAACTTGAGGACCTCAGCTTTGCAGTGATTGAACCAAAGAAATACGAAGAAATCACTCGATTGGTGGCCGAGCGCTCACCATCACGTGATGCACTTACAAGTGAGGTCATCAACGCAGTTGAAGAAGATCTTGCTAAAGATGGAATCCAATCTACTGTTACTGGTCGCAAGAAGCATTACTACTCTGTTTACCAGAAGATGGTTGTACGCGGCCGTGACTTCAACGATATCTACGATCTCGTTGGTATCCGAGTACTCGTTAACGATGTGAAGGATTGTTACGCAGTACTTGGCTCGATTCACGCGCGATGGAGCCCAATCCCTGGTCGTTTTAAAGATTACATTGCTATGCCTAAGTTCAATTTATATCAATCACTTCACACAACTGTGATCGGACCTAACGGAAAAGCGATCGAGATTCAGATTCGCACATATGACATGCATAGCCGTGCCGAGTTTGGTATCGCAGCGCATTGGAAGTACAAGCAGGGTGCGGAACAGAAATCGCCCGAGATGCTCTGGCTCCGCCAGTTGCACGAATGGCAGAAGGAGACAGAAGATCCATCAGAGTTCCTGGAGGCACTTCGCTTTGATCTAGGAAGCCCTGAGGTATTTGTATTTACTCCGAAGGGTTCTGTCATCGCGTTGCCTGGTGGCTCAACTCCTGTGGACTTCGCCTTTTCGGTTCACACCGATGTGGGGCTTCGATGCGCTGGTGCGAAGGTAAATGGCCGTCTCGTGGGGCTTGAATCGAAGCTCAATAATGGTGATGTTGTCGAAATCGTGACCAATAAATCTGATTCTGCAGGTCCCAGCCGAGATTGGCTAAATTTTGTTAAG
>JBJTMX010000111.1:0-7580 GCA_046070745.1 Candidatus Planktophila sp. | reverse complement strand
ACGACATCGAGAGTCGACATCACAAGTCCTGCACCGTTGCCGATGATTCCGACCTGTCCGTTATCGAGCTTGACGTAGTTGAGACCCTTTGCCTTTGCAGCTTCTTCAAGTGCATTTGCAGTTGCTGTATCAACGAGCGCTGCATGATCTAGCTGACGGAAGTCAGCGTTCTCATCCAATGAAACCTTGCCATCGAGAGCAATGATGCGACCATCTTCAGTCTTTACGAGTGGATTAACCTCAACGAGAGTTGCATCCTCTGACTGGAATGTCTGCCACAAAGTAACCAATACATCTGCAACTTGGTCGGCAACATCTGCTGGGAATTGTGCTTGAGCAATAATTTTTGTTGCGAGCGCCTTATCGATTCCATCGACAGCACTTACCGGAACCTTGGCAAGCTTCTCTGGAGTTGTGTGGGCAACTTCTTCAATATCCATTCCGCCGGCAACTGATGCCATCACAAGGAACGTGCGATTTGAACGATCGAGCAAGATAGAGATGTAGTACTCGTCAACGATTGGCGCTGCCTGAGCGATCATCACCTTATGAACTGTGTGACCTTTAATATCCATTCCAAGAATTGCTGATGCCTTTTCAAATGTATCTGCTGCATCAACTGCAAGCTTTACTCCGCCTGCCTTGCCACGTCCGCCAACTTTTACCTGCGCCTTAACGACTACTTTGCCGCCCATATCTGCTGCTGCATCACGCGCCGCCTCAGGTGTTGTTGCTACTGCGCCTTTGAGAACAGGGACTGCATGCTTTTCAAAGAGATCACGTGCTTGATATTCGTAGAGATCCACTCATGGCTCCTAAACGCTGGGGTTGGCTACGGGGTAATCCTAAACCCGCGAAGTGGCCCAGATTTACAGCGGCGTGACGGGGGCGTATCGAAGCAAGAGGCGCTTATCGCCATATGCCCCGAAGTTGATAGTCGCCTCCGACTTATCTCCCACGCCATTTGTAGCAACGACAGTGCCTAGGCCAAATGTGTCATGACACACGTTGGCCAATGGTGAGAACCATTGCCGAAGAGACTTTACCTGTCGCACGTGGTGGTGGCGCAGTCGCAACGCGAGACTTACGAACTGCGCTCGACGATGTGTACGACGGCTTTCCTTCGTTCTGCCACTCAATGAGCTTTGAAGGAATTTCATCGAGGAAACGAGAAGCAGGGTTGTACTTCGGTGTTCCAAAAGTTAAACGATATTCGGCCCGCGAAATATAGAGGCGCTTTTCTGCGCGAGTAAGTCCAACGTATGCAAGGCGACGTTCTTCTTCAATCTCTTTCGGATCATCGAATGTTCGTGCGTGAGGAAAGATTCCATCCTCCATGCCAGTAAGAAAGACTGTTGGGAATTCAAGACCTTTTGCGGTGTGAAGTGTCATCAAAGTGACGACTCCCCCATGGTCTTCGCCATCTGGCAATGTTTTAGATCCCGCATCGCTATCGCGATCGGGAATGTCATCGGCATCGGCAACGAGTGACACTTTCTCAAGGAAGCCACCCAATGAAATGACTTCATCTTCACCGAGCTCTTCAAAATCACGATCTTCATATTCAATAGAAGCCGAGACAAGTTCTTGTAAGTTTTCGACGCGGACTTCATCTTGTGGATCTGTGCTTGCTGATAGTTCTCGTAAAAGTCCAGATTGTTCCAGAGCTGCCTCAATAATTGTGGACGGCTTTGTATTGAGCTCGACTAAAACAGCGAGTGCCGAGATCATGTTGGTGAAATCGCTGATTGACTGTGCGGCTTTGTTGGGAACACCGGTCGCTTCACGAACGCGCAAAAGTGCGGCCCAGAAGGAAATACCTTGCGCCTGAGCAAAGAGATCGACTTCTTCTAAGGCACGGTCACCGATTCCACGCTTAGGAAAGTTAATAATGCGCCTGAGTGAAACTTCATCAGTGGGGTTAGCAAGTACTCGAAGGTATGCCAATAAATCCTTTACTTCTTTGCGCTCGTAGAATCGAAGGCCACCGACTACTTTGTAAGGAATTGCTGCTCGCATAAAGACTTCTTCAAAGACACGTGACTGAGCATTGGTGCGATAGAAAACTGCGGTATCACCGGGCTTTGACTCATCTTTGTCTTGAAGTTGGCGAATGGTGTTCTTAATGAACTCTGCCTCATCGTATTCAGATTCAGCAACGTAACCAATCAGCGGTGCGCCTGAACCTGAATCAGACCAGAGATTCTTCTCTTTACGTGATTCGTTCTGAGAAATAACTGCGTTAGCTGCAGAGAGAATGTTCTGCGTTGAGCGGTAGTTCTGCTCGAGCAAGACTGTCTTCGCGTTTGGATAATCAACTTCGAATTGCAAGATGTTGCGAATCGTTGCACCGCGGAAGCCGTAGATTGATTGGTCGGCATCTCCTACAACACAGAGTTCTGCAATAGGGAAACCATCGGTCTCGTCCCCGGTCAGCTCTTTCACAAGCTGATATTGAGCGTGGTTGGTGTCCTGATACTCATCGACCAAGATATGGCGAAAACGTGATCGAAAGCGGGCCTTCGCCTCAGGAAACTTCTGCAGAACCTCAACAGTTTTCATAATCAAATCATCGAAGTCCATTGCATTAGCCTGCTTGAGGCGCTTCTCATACATCGTATAAACATCTGCGGCGATTGTGTCGTACTGATTTGTTGCCTTACTTAGGAATTCATATGGGGTCTGCAACTCGTTCTTTGCATTAGAAATAATGTTTTGGAATTGGCGAGCCGGGTAACGCTTTGAATCGAGGTTAAGTGTTTCGCACACCTTAGAGATCAACTTCTGCGAATCTGCGGAGTCGTAGATTGAAAATGATGAGCTGTACCCAAGGCGCTCAACTTCTTGGCGAAGCAGGCGCACGCAGGCCGAGTGAAATGTGGAGACCCACATTGACTTTGCAATTGGACCGACAAGTTCGGTGACGCGCTCTTTCATTTCGCCAGCGGCCTTGTTTGTAAATGTGATTGCGAGAATTTCATATGGCTTGACGCCACGGCGGGCCATCAAATACGCGATGCGACGAGTAAGAACCCGAGTCTTTCCAGAACCTGCGCCAGCAACGACTAAGAGCGGGGAGCCTGCATGTGCAACAGCTTCTTGCTGCTGCGGATTAAGGCCCTCAAGTAGTTCGTCATTGGCGTGCATGGCGGGGAGTCTAATAGGCTTCGCTGTCATGGAACCCATTGCAGATTCTGAAATCAAGCGCGTCCTCGTCGTAAATGCCCACCCAGATGACTCCGACTTCGGTGCGTCAGGAACGATTGCTCAATGGGTAGCAAAGGGCATTGAGGTCAGTTACGTCCTCTGCACCAATGGCGATCAAGGCGGCGAAGAATCCGGTTACACCAAGGAAGAGATGCCAGCTGTTCGTCAACGCGAACAACGTGCTGCATGTGCCGCTCTCGGCGTTAAAGATGTCACTTTCCTTAATTATGTAGATGGACACCTCGAGCCAACACTCGCACTTCGAAAAGATATTGTTCGCCAAATTCGTCGCGTTCAACCAGATCGCATCTTGTGCCAATCACCAGAGCGCAACTGGGATCGTATCGGTGCAAGCCACCCAGATCACCTGGCAGCAGGTGAAGCAACGATTCAGGCTGTCTATCCTGATGCTCGTAATCCTTTTGCATTTACAGACCTTCTTGAAAATGAAGGACTTGCTCCTTGGAAGGTAAAGGAAGTGTGGATGCAGGGTCACGCACATCCAGATCATTTCGTGGATATCACCGATACATTCCACTTCAAGATTGCAGCTCTTAAAGAGCATGCATCACAGACAGGTCATATGGATAACCTCGAAGAGATGCTCCGCGAGTGGGGTCAGCGCAACGCTGGCGTCGGCGAACTACCTGAGGGTCGTATCGCTGAAAGCTTTAAAATCGTCAATACAAATTAGAAGCTATTTAGCAGAAGCTTTGACAATCTCAACTGTCTGAATTGGGTAACCATCCCCGGCGTAGACAGGTTGGCTGCCATTCATTGTGTAAGCCCCGACAGCACCAATTTTTTTAACGAGATCAAGACCCTTGGTGATTTTGCCCCAGATTGTGTAGTTGGGACCAAGTTGGGTATCACCGAAAACTAGGAAGAACTGCGAACCATTGGTACCTGGACCTGAATTAGCCATTGCAACAGTGCCGGCTGGATAGTTATTTGCACCAGCTTTAGGAAGGTTTTCATCTGCATAACCCTTCCATCCTGTCGGCGAACCGCTGCCTGATGCAGTTGGGTCACCACATTGAAGAACAAAGAGGCCTTGTGTTGTGAGGCGATGGCAGAGTGAATTATTAAAGTAATTAGCGTTAGCGAGTGCGCTCATATTGGTCACTGTCTGTGGAGCTTTTGGATTTAGCGCAATAACGATGTCACCACAATTAGTTGTAAAGGTAAGAGTCTTGGCCAACTTCTTTGCAGGAGCAGTAGGTTGCTTCACAGATGCAGGAGTATGTCCCTGAGCAGTTGTTGTTTTGCAACCAGGAACTGATGTCGGCTTATCTGCAGCAAGCGCAGCTGGCGCAAGTGAGATTGTGACCATGAGGGCAGCGGCAATCGCGATGACTTTTTTCATTCTCTTTATATTCCTATTCCCACTCGATTGTTCCGGGTGGCTTGCTCGTGACATCGAGGACAACTCGGTTGACCTCACGGACTTCATTGGTAATACGTGTAGAAATCTTTTCAAGTACTTCATATGGAACGCGTGACCAATCTGCAGTCATGGCATCCTCAGATGAAACTGGGCGCAGAACAATCGGGTGGCCATATGTACGACCATCGCCTTGCACGCCAACACTGCGAACATCTGCAAGCAATACAACTGGGCACTGCCAGATGCTGCGATCGAGACCTGCAGCAGTTAATTCTGCGCGTGCAATGACATCTGCTTCACGCAAAATATCGAGACGCTCTTGAGTTACCTCACCGATGATGCGAATTCCAAGACCTGGACCTGGGAAAGGTTGGCGCCAGACGATTTCACCTGGAAGACCGAGCTCGAGACCTACTTGGCGAACTTCATCTTTAAAGAGAGTGCGCAGTGGCTCAACCAACTTAAATTGAAGGTCATCAGGTAGACCGCCTACGTTGTGGTGAGACTTGATGTTGGCTGTGCCTGTTCCGCCACCGGATTCAACAACATCTGGATAGAGCGTGCCTTGTACTAAGAATTCAACATCTCCCCCAGCTGCAATATCGCGTGCTGCCTTTTCAAAGGAGCGAATGAACTCGCGTCCAATGATTTTGCGCTTTTCTTCAGGGTCAGTAACGCCCTTGAGTGCAGATAAGAACTGTTCAACTGCATCGACAACAACAAGATTGACGCCAGTTGAAGCGACGAAGTCGCGCTGCACTTGTTCAGATTCACCGCTGCGAAGAAGGCCGTGATCTACGAATACACATGTGAGCTGGTTGCCGACAGCGCGCTGAATAATTGCTGCAGCAACTGCAGAGTCAACGCCGCCTGAAAGTCCACAGATAACTTTTTTATCGCCAATAACTTCTTTAGCCTTTGCGATTTCGACTTCTGCAATATTTGATGTTGTCCAAGTTGGCTTACATCCAGCAATATTGATAAGCCAATTGTTGAGAATTGCTTGGCCATGTTCTGAGTGAAGAACTTCTGGGTGGAACTGAACGCCAGCAATCTTTCCGGATGCATCTTCAAAAGCTGCAATCGGTGTATCGGCAGTCGACGCTGAAATTGTGAAACCACAAGGAACTTCAGAGACCGCATCACCGTGTGACATCCATACTGATTGGGATGCGGGAAGACCTGCAAATAACTTTGACCCTGGCTTTACATCAAGCGGTGTGCGCCCAAACTCTGACTTGCCAGTCTGTGCAACAACGCCAGCAAGGGCTGCAGCCATTGTTTGAAATCCATAACAAATTCCAAATGTAGGAATTCCGAGAGCGAAGATTGCTGGATCCACCTTGGGTGCGCGATCTGCATACACAGATGAAGGTCCACCAGACAAGATGATTGCTTCAGGATTCTTTGCAGCAACTTCTGCCGCAGTAATAGACGATGGAACAATCTCGGAAAAGACGTGGGCTTCACGCACACGACGTGCGATCAACTGCGCATACTGTGCGCCGAAGTCGACGACAAGTACGCCGTACGGAGTACTACTTGCCATGGTGTGTGACTACATCTACGCGCTGGAATGACTTCACATCTGAATAACCACATGTGGCCATTGCTTTACGGAGTGCGCCGAAGAGGTTCATATCTCCCGCTGAAGAATGTGATGGACCAAGGACAACTTCTTCAAGTGTGCCCACTGTGCCAACATTGAAGCGACCACCGCGTGGAAGTTCTGGGTGATACGCCTCTGCGCCCCAGTGCCATCCGAGTCCTGGTGATTCAACAGCCTTAGCAAGCGCTGATCCCATCATCACTGCATCTGCGCCACATGCGATTGCCTTTGCGATATCGCCAGAGCGACCGACTGCACCATCTGCAATAACGTGAACATAACGTCCGCCAGATTCATCGAGGTACTCGCGACGTGCTGCTGCAACATCTGCGACTGCAGTTGCCATTGGCACTTCAATTCCAGTAACAGTGCGAGTTGTGTGTGCTGCTCCGCCACCGAATCCGACGAGAACTCCTGCAGCTCCTGCACGCATTAAGTGAAGCGCACCAGTTGTTGTCGCAACTCCGCCAACGATGACCGGAACATCGAGTTCGTAGATAAATTTCTTAAGGTTGAGAGCCTCTCCTTCTGCTCCTACGTGTTCTGCTGAAACAGTTGTTCCGCGGATGACGAAGATATCGACGCCTGCTTTGATCACCGCATCGTGAAGTTCAACTGTGCGCTGTGGTGAGAGGGATGCTGCAACGGTGACACCTGCGTCGCGAATCTGCTGGATGCGCTCTTTAATGAGTTCAGGGCGAATTGGTGCCGCATAAATTTCTTGCATACGTCGCGTTGCATGCTTTTCTGGCATTGATGCGATTTCACCTAGCGGAATGCGTGGATCTTCATAACGAGTCCACAGTCCTTCAAGGTTGAGAACGCCGAGGCCGCCGAGCTTTCCGATAGCAATTGCAGTCTCTGGTGAAACAACAGAGTCCATTGGAGCTGCAAGCAGTGGGAGTCCGAACTTATAGGCATCGATCTGCCAGGCAAGACTGACCTCTTCCGGGGTGCGTGTACGACGGCTTGGAACAATTGCAATATCGTCAAAAGAGAAGGCTTGGCGTGCGCGCTTACCTGGTGCGATTTCGATCTCCACTTACGCCTTCTTTCCATAGTTCGGAGCATCTGCAACATCGAGAACATCGTGTGGATGGCTCTCTTTGAGACCTGCTGATGTAATTTGAATCAGGCGGCCTTCACGGCGAAGAGTCTCGATATCAGGAGCGCCGGCATATCCCATTCCGCTGCGCAATCCGCCGACGAGTTGGTGAACTACAGATGCAACAGTGCCCTTGTAGGCAACTTTGCCTTCGATGCCTTCTGGAACCAACTTATACTCTGAGAGAACGTCATCCTGCATATAACGGTCTTTTGAGTATGACTTCTTCTCGCCACGTGATTGCATCGCACCGAGTGAGCCCATGCCACGAT
>JBJTMX010000110.1:0-5316 GCA_046070745.1 Candidatus Planktophila sp. | reverse complement strand
CCCACCAGTTACGTTCTCCGAAGAGGCGCATCAAGGCTGGTACCAAAAGACCTCTGACAATTGATGCATCCAAAAGGACAGCTAGAGCTACGCCGAATCCCATCGATTTAATCGATGTCACGCCGCTTGTAATAAAGGCCGCAAATACCACTGCCAATAAGAGGGCGGCAGCAGTGATGATGCGAGCTGAGCGCTGCAAGCCAGTGGCTACTGCCTCAACGTTGGATTTGCCTGCCATATGTTCTTCGCGGATACGAGAGAGCAAGAAGAGTTCGTAGTCCATTGAGAGACCAAAGACTACGACTGCAATCAAAATGACAATGGAGGTATCCAAGGTGCCAGTTAAGGTGAAATCACCAATCAACCAGCGCATGTGGCCGTCGATAAAGACCCATGTAAGTGCTCCCATTGTTGCGCCCAATGAAAGAACGTTGAGAAGCACGGCATTGATTGGCAAGATAATTGAACCGGTGAAGATAAAGATCAATATAAGAACGCTGAGAGCAATCCAACCAAGTGCCCATGGCAAGGTATCTGCAATTCCATCTTGTGAATCTGTGTAATCAGCTGCTACTCCACCGATCAATGTTCCTGCAGGCGCCTTGATATCGCGAATGTCATGAATCATCTTCTGAGCTTGTGGAGTGCGAGGCAACATCGATTCATATGCAACGATGCGAATATCTTTACCGTATGTCTTTGGGGGAGTTACTGCGACAACTCCAGAGACGCTAGCGACTTTTGAAAGATAAGCTGACACCTCTACATCTTTACCTGCGCCCCCAAGAATAAGAATTTCAATGGGGTTGCCAGTCTGCCCTTCAAAGCGTTCTGCTTGAAGAGCTGTAGCGATCGCTGCCGGATTTGATGCCGGCAACATACGTGAATCACCTTGCGAGAAAGCAATATTTCTAATTGGCGCTGCAAAGATTCCAAGTATCAACGCTGATAGAAGAACGATGGAGATAGGTCGCTTCATCACAAAGCGAGCAGTCTGAGCCCAACGACCATCTTCCTTCGGAGTGATTGCAGACTTTCGAATTACACCTTTATCAATCTTGCTCCCAACAATTGCCAAAATCGGTGGAAGTCCAAATATGGCGCCGAATACTGCTAACGCAACTACAGAGGTACCTGCATATCCAAATGACTTAAGGAATGGCAATGGGAAGAATGTCAGTGAAAGTAGCGTTACGAAAACTGTAAGGCCAGAGTAAAAGACAGTCTTACCTGCAGTTTTTAAAATAATAATGATCGAATCTTCGACACTTTTGCCGTGATGCAACTCTTCGCGGAAACGATTGACCATCAAAAGGGCGTAATCGATGCCAAGTCCTAGACCCATACCGGTAGTGAGGTTGAGTGCGTAGATGCTGACATCTGTAAAGGTAGTAAAGAGGAAGAGGATGAAGAAAGCGCCCAAGATAGCTGCAACGCCGACGACAAGTGGCATTGCACTTGCTGCAAGTGCGCCAAAGACAAATGCCAGCAAGATAAATGTTAATGGGATTGAAATTGCTTCAGAGATGCTGAGGTCTTTTGAAATCTTCTCAGTGATTGCATTTCCGATCACGCCTACGCCGCCGGCATAGAGAGTTAAGCCGTCAACGTGGCCGTCGTAGCGCTTCTGGAAGTATGCACCCATATCTTGGCTTGCAGGAGAAAAGGCCTCGCCCTTTCCATAAACAAGGATGTATGCAGCATGCCCATCTGATGATTTAAATGTTGGAGGATTACCTGCGCTCCAGAAAGAGATTGTTTTGGTGACATCAGGCTCTTTTGCAATGCGCGCTTCAAGTGCGAGTGCTTTCTGTGTAACCGAAGGGTCAGTAACATCCTTACCTGCATCAACAACGATTACAACGGTCGGATCAGATTCTTTAAGAGTGTCATGGAGATAGTTGTAAACCTTGTATGAGTCACTCTTTGGGTTCGAATATCCTCCAGCATCGAGTCGGTTGAATACCATCGACCCAACTCCGCCAGCTGTAAGAATTCCAATAACAAATACTGCTACTGCGGCCTTACGGCGGCGGTACATAAGGTGACCAAGTTTTTCAAACATGGTTGAAGTATGCAGGAGTACACTTGCCCCGTCGCGTTCGAATCAGGGGGCTTACAGCATGAGCAATATATTTCCCGTCACAACTGACGATGAGCGTGACCCTCGTGAAGATCACAATGCCGATGCTGCACGCGAGGCTGAGATTCAAGGTGATCGCCCACCCCACCATGGTGGCTAAGGGCCAATCAATCCTTAGCAGCTGGCTTTGGCGCTGAATCTGTCTTGTAGAAACCAGAGCCCTTAAAGACAACCCCAACATTGCTATAAACCTTTTTCACCGCACCCTTGCACTCAGGGCATTCGGTGAGAGCGTTATCGCTAAACGATTGCACGATCTCAAAGGCGTGGCCGCAGGCGCTGCATGCATATTGATATGTAGGCATCAGATGTGACCTTTCTTCTACCTCGTAGGACTGGTGCCATAGTCTAAAGAGGTGGGACGATAGGCGCGAATCAACAGCACGGAGGTCGTTATGAAGAAGATCGCAAGCGTGGCAGTACTCGCATTGGGGATGCTCTTTTCTGGCGCAGTGGGGGCAGCGGCAAATACCATCGTGACCACCAGCCCAACTGCTGGCCAATCCCTTGAGGCTGCGCCAAGTGCGGTCACCATCACCACCGAGCTGCCACTTCTTGATACTGGCAATGATGTTGTTGTAACTGACCCTTCTGGAATTCGCGTAGACGACGGAACTCTCACGATTGCTGGAACTGATGCAGTTGTTGGACTGAAAAACTTTGTCCGATCTGGAATCTACACTGTCACTTACACTCTTCTTGCAGAGAATGATCTTCCGTTGACCGGAACATTTACATTTAATTTTGCAGAGCCAACAGTTATTGCAACGGTTGCACCAGAACCAAGTCAGACCGCAGTCCCATCTGGCAATAATGCAGGTACAACAATTTTCGTATTAGGCCTTTTGCTTGCAGCACTTGTCGTAACGGTCGCGCTCGCACGATACGCGCGAAAGCTTTATAGCGAAAGATGATTGTTAATCAAGGCGCGTTCTATTTACTCGCCTTTGCAACTATAGGTGCGCTTCTAGCGTCATCACTCTTCATTACCAATGACGCTGGTGCGCTCACTTCTACTGGATTGAAGATAAAGAAGACGGCCGGCGCGCTTGCGACACTCTGGTTCTTGTCATCGTTCATTGGTGCCATTCTTAAAATCGCCGAGATTCTGGAAGTCTCTTTTACTGATGCTCTTGATGCAACAACGATCAACTCTTACCTAACTCAGACTGATCTTGGAAAATCAATTTTCTTCCAATTAATCGGATTAGCTCTCGTCGCTCTCGCACTCCCACTCTTTAAACGTGCGCTACCACTTATTGTTTTAACGGCTATTGCGCTCGTTTCGCTGATTGCCCCGATATTTCAAAGCCACGCTGCGGCAAATGGCTCACATGCACTCGCTATCGGTGCGCTGGTTACGCACGTTATTGCTCTTTCTCTCTGGGTTGGTGGTCTCTTTGGAATCATTCTTATTCCACGCAAAGAGCGCACAGCTGCTCTTTATCGATTCTCGCATTTAGCGTTGTGGGCAGCAATTGCAGTTGTTACCAGTGGAATTGCTACAGCCTGGACCCGCCTCAATGAAAAGTCAGCGTGGAACACTCAATATGCTTATGTTGTAATCGCAAAGGTAATCCTTACCGTCGTACTTCTCTCAATGGGTTATGCAAACCGAAAGGCACTTGCATCACGCGATGAAATTAGATTGCAAGAGCTCTCACGTCTTGTTGGCGTGGAAGCAATGGTAATGGTTGCAGTAATCGTGATGGGAAGTTGGCTCTCGCAGATTCAGCCACCCGTTAGCGATTCCTCTAACTTAACTGCAGCACAGCTATTGGTCGGCCAGATGACACCACCGCCACCATCGTTTATGAATCTGCTCAAGCTCTACAACCCTGATGCATTAATGATCGCACTTCTTATTACTGCTGTTGCTCTCTATATCAAGGGAGTTTCAGTTCTTAAATCTCGTGGCGATTCATGGCCAGTCGGTCGCACCATTGCCTTCTCAATCGGAATCGCGTTGATTGATTTTGCAACATCAGGAGGTCTCGGTGTCTATGCGATCTTCTCGTTTGAATATCACATGATGGCTCACATGTTGCTGGGAATGATCGCTCCCATTGGTTTAGTACTTGGCGCGCCTATCACTTTGGCGCTTCGTACACTGCCGCAAGGCCGCACCAGTGAAGAACGGGGGGTTCGAGCATTTGCACTGACTGCTCTTCATTCTCGTTACTCAGTCATCCTTAACAACCCAATTACAGCGCTGGCTCTCTTCGATGGCTCGCTCTTCGTTCTCTACTTCACCGATCTATTTGGTGCGTTGATGCAGAATCATGCCGGGCACCTCCTGATGAATATCCATTTTATTCTCGCGGGATTCCTCTTCTTCCATGTAATTATTGGAATCGACCCCAACCCACGAAAGTACCCACATATTGTTCGCATAGTCATTCTCTTTGGCGCCATGAGCCTTCATGCTTTTTTCTCGGTCGCACTGATGTCAGAGACAACCTTGATAGATGGCGGTTATTACGCATCGCTGAAGACCTCATGGCTACCTGACCTTCTGCACGATCAAGCGATGGGTGGCACCATCGGCTGGTCAATGGGTGAAATTCCAATCCTGCTTGCCCTTGTCGCCACATTTATTCTTTGGATGCGCGATGACAAGCGTGAAACTGTGCGCATAGACCGCAACGAAGCCCGCCTTGCTGCCATGGGCGAGCCTGATGAATTAGCCCAATACAACGCATATCTGGATACCCTTAATAAGCGCAATCTCAAAGGAGAGAATCAATGACGCTCAAAGATGTTTTCGTATTACCTCAGGAGTACAACGATCTTCGAGATTCTGTACGAGCTCTATCTGAAAAAGAGATTGCGCCGTTTGCCCAAGCGGTCGATGAAGATCATCGCTATCCGCAAGAGGCACATGATGCGCTCGTAAAGAACGGACTCTTTGCAGCGCATGTTCCAACAGAGAATGGTGGAGAAGGCGCAGATGCCCTTGCAACAGTCATCATTATTGAAGAAGTTGCACGAGTGTGCGGATCCTCATCACTCATTCCTGCTGTAAATAAACTTGGTTCGCTTCCGCTGATACTTGGTGGAAATAAAGAACAACGCGATCGTTGGTTAAAACCACTCACTACGGGAAAAGGTTTCTCATACTGCCTCTCAGAATCTGAAGCAGGCTCAGATGCATCAGCTCTCAAAACAAAGGC
>JBJTMX010000109.1:0-3822 GCA_046070745.1 Candidatus Planktophila sp. | reverse complement strand
GATGGATCCATGATGACAATAAATTCGCTGGAGACATTGCGAAGCAACGCATTGGCATTCTCGCCCCAACCAAAGTTTTCAGTAACAACTACCAACGATGTACGGGCATCTAACTGGTCGGCCAGGATTCCCGCATCACCTAAAACCAACATGGTGATTGCACAATCAGGGCTATGTTCTTTAATCGTTTTCAGCGTTGCAACAGCATCTTCATGGAAGCCATCGATAATCATTGCAACTGTTAGTTCAAACTTGCCTGAATTTATCGGGCGAATATCGCGGGTAGATTCATATGTTGCATAACGCTTCTTTGGGCGAAGCTCATAGCCACCGGCAACATCAACGACCTCAAAGCCTTTTGCTGCGATCTCATCGCGGAGAGCGTCTGATAATGCGAAGTTGCGCTCGGCGCGTGCTGCCTGACGTGCAACTGCTAAATCGTGAACTTCTTGTGGGGCGCTCACAGCGCTACAACCGCCTTAGCCATTCCAAGAACCTTTACGCCGGCAGATGTAGCAGAGAGCGAAAGTGACGCTTTGCCATCTACAACATCAGTGACAGTTGCAGTGACGGTTACATCAACGTCCGCACCTGCTGGAACAATGACAGGCTTTGTAAAACGGCCACCGAACTCGAGAACCTTGGCAGATCCTCCAGCGATTTCTGAAACGTACTTTGCGACAAGGCCCATTGTGAGCATGCCGTGTGCAATGACATCAGGAAGTCCTACAGACTTTGCGAATGCTTCATCTTGGTGAATTGGGTTCTGGTCACCACTAGCATCTGCGTATTGCTTCAACAGAGCTCGGTTAACGTAGAAAGCTTTCTCTTCTAAAACTTGATCTTTAATCATGCGCGAATCACCAACGTTGACCATGATGAGATAAGAAGCTCATCTGCATTTGAGATATCTGAACGCACTGAAATGATTTCGTTGCCGGCGACTTCGCGAGCGCTTTCGATTGTTGATGAACATCTCACCACATCGCCTGCTTTAAGAGGGCGCTTGATTTGAAACTTCTGATCGCCGTGAACAAGGCGATCCCACTTGATGCCAACTTCTGGGCTCGTCAGGATTGCCTCAGATTGTTCTAGCGAGATACGAATTGAAAATGTAGGTGGAGCAACAGTTGTATCTGTCTCACCTAGAACAGCACAGAATGCATCGATTTCAGATTGAGAAACGGTAATTGATTTTGTACCAGGAAAGGTACGCCCGATGAGATCCGGGCTTGTCATTAGCGAGTTTCGCGGTGAAGAGTTGAAGACTTGCAACGTGGACAGAACTTCTTGAGTTCCATACGGTCTGGATCGTTGCGGCGGTTCTTCTTTGTAATGTAGTTACGCTCTTTGCAATCCACGCATGCCATGGTGATCTTTGGACGAACGTCCGCGCTCTTACTTGCCATGGTGTTACTCCTTCGTGGTTGGTGCGCTCAGATTACCCGAGCACCTTCTTATGGGCAAAATGCCCGTGTATTTCTTGTAGCGGAGGCGGGATTTGAACCCACGACACAGCGATTATGAGCCGCTTGCTCTACCAAGCTGAGCTACCCCGCCAAGACCGTGCTATTAAATTGTGGACGAACTGTACTGCGAGCCCCCCACCGGAATCGAACCGGTGACCTTTTCCTTACCATGGAAACGCTCTACCGACTGAGCTAGGGGGGCAGTGGTAGAGGATGCAGTCTAAAGGTCAGGGCAGGATATTAAAAATTGGCCTACGACAGGGTATCTAGCCCTTGGTTGAGCCGAGGGTCAAGCCTGATACGAACTGCTTACGCAGGACGAAGAAGATAATCAAGGTAGGTAGGGCTGCGATCATCGCACCGGCCGCCAAGAGGTTGTAATCGGTCACGTACTCACCTGTCAGTCGTCCAAGGGCCGAGGTAATTGGACGCTTGCTATCTGATGAGGTGAGGACAAGTGCCCAGAAAAAGTCGTTGTAGATCCAGGTAGTCATCAATACGGTCAGTGAGGCTAGTGCTGGACGGAGTAACGGCAAAATGATGTTGAAGTAATGGGTAAAGACCGATGCGCCATCGATCATTGCAGATTCTGAAATCTCTTTTGGAATCGTCTTCATGTAAGAGCTGAGTACGAATGTTGCAAAGCCCATCTGGAAAGCAACGTGAATCAAGACAATGCCCCAGTGAGAGTCATAAAGGAAACGACGGTTTCCAACTGCATCGCCAATAGCAAGGTACATCTTGAACAAAGGAATAAAGATCAACTGACCTGGAAGCAAGTTGCCTGCTGTGAAGAACAAGAGAAGACCAACATTTGCCTTAAATGAATAACGAGAGACAACGAATGCCATCAACGAACCTAGGAACAATGTAAGGAATACAGCCGGGATTGTGATGATTGCAGTGTTGGTGAAGTACAAAGGCAGGTTCATTCGACGGATTGCGTCGAAGTAGTTCTGAAGATTAATTGTGTGCGGGAACGAGAAGACTCCGTTTGCTTCAAGGTCTGTGTATGGACGTAGTGATGAATAGAGAGTCCATACAAGTGGGAAGATCCACAGAAGTGCGAAGAAACCGATAAAGAGTGAGATCAACGAATCTTTACGTTGTTGCTTATCGCGGTACTCCTTGTTGACGACGATACCTGACATTTACTTCACATCCTCTTTGAAGGTCGTGCGCAAGTACGCGATGATCGGCCCGATTGAGAGCAGGAAGAGAATTGTTGCGTAGGCTGCGCCCTTCATTGACTGACCTTCGCCGGAAATGTTCTGGAAGACCAAGGTGCCGAGGATTGGAACCTGCGCGCCTGATGTTCCGTAGATGATGTACACGATGTCGAAGGCGCGAAGGGATTCGATAATCGTGATAACCAAAACAATGATGTTTACAGGGCGCATTGTTGGAAGAATGATCTTCTTAAAAGTCTCCCACTCTGTTGCTCCATCAAGGGCTGCAGCTTCACGTAGTGCTGGATCGACAGCCTTAAGGCCCGCTAAATACAGCAACATGATGTAGCCGATATGTCGCCATGAAGCCATCACCAAAATCACGTAGAGGTTCCATCGATCGTCAACGAAGAATGAAATTGGATTGGTGATGTCCTTGCCGAGAATTCCGTTGATAAATCCATCTGGGCGCAACATAAAGTTCCAGATGATTCCTGTTACTGCTAATGAAAGTACTACAGGAATGTAATAAGCAGTTTGGAAGAAAGCGTGTCCGCGAATTTGGCGGTCAATTTGGTAGGCGAGCAAAATCCCGAGAGGGGTTGCAATCAAACCAAACCATGCGAGCCAGATGACGTTATCTTTTAAGGCCATCCAAAAGACAGGTGTTGAGAAGAAAATGTTGTGATAGTTAGCGAATCCAGCCCATTTGATATCTGAGATGTGGATTCCGGTCCAGTATGTAAATGAGAGACCAATTGTTGCAACTGCTGGGATCCAGACAAGTAGTACGTGGAGTGCAGTTGGGACTCCGATAAAGACGCTGAGTGTTAAACGATCTTGCGGGGAAAAGGCTCGACGGCGGGTAACTTGAGTTGTTGTCTTGTTATCCGCCGTCGAGTTCATACCTTTACCTTATCTCTAATTATTCAATGACAATACTGAATTGATTCTTAAATTAGAGCTTTGGAAGTGCTTCCCATTGTGCCTGAAGAGAATCAACAATCTTGTTGACATCCTTAGGGTTCTTGTACCAAGACTGAATTGCTGGACCAACAACTGGACCTGCGAAGTCTGGACGTGTGTCACGATCCAAGAACTGAGTGATGTACTTAGCCTGGCTCATAACGTTCAACTGCTGTTGGTAAGGACTTCATCAAGTTCGCTGGTGACAAGGAAGGTAT
>JBJTMX010000108.1:0-4498 GCA_046070745.1 Candidatus Planktophila sp. | reverse complement strand
CCTTCTCCTAAGCGCGTCAGGAATGCAACGCGCGCCTCTGACGCTGTCTCCAATTCAGAGATAGGGCGGCCGTACCAATCAATATGTGGATGAACTTCGAGAAGTTGAATTGTTCCTGTGGCATCGCGCCACTCAGAGCGCGCACCTTCAGGTGCAATTCGGCGAAGAATTTGATCGGTAGCCCAGATGACAGTCGCAACTGTGGGAATTCCAAGGCGTTGATAAATTTCAGCACGACCTGGGTCATAGATACGCGCTACGACGTTGGTAACTCCATAACTCTCACGAGCAACGCGAGCAGCAAGAATATTTGAGTTATCACCATTGCTGACGGCAGCAAATGCCTGTGCGCCTTCGATACCTGCTTCAAGCAAGGTATCGCGATCAAAACCAACGCCTGTCACAGTGCGACCCTTGAAATCAGGACCTAAGCGGCGGAATGCCTCTTTTGATTGGTCGATAACAGCAACTGAATGGCCCTTGGCTTCAAGCTCGACTGCAAGCAATGAACCCACGCGACCGCAACCCATGATGACTACGTGCATGGGGCATAACTTACTCCCTTACCCTTATCTCTATGACCGAATCAATGAGAAAAGAGCTCCATGTTGGCGAGATTTATCGCGTGGAGATTGAGAAGGTCGCCCATGGGGGTCATTTCATCGCCCGCCATGAAGGTGCAGTTATCTTCGTGCGCCACGCCATTCCTGGCGAGATCGTTGAAGTTGAGATTACGGGTCTAGAGAAATCTTTGGCTCGAGCTGATGTTGTTGCAGTCATTGAGGCTGCGCCAAGTCGCGTTATTTCTGCATGTAAGTACTCTGGCAAGTGCGGTGGATGCGATTTCCAACATATCGAGGTAGCTCATCAACGAGAATTGAAGTCAGATGTTATCTCTGAACAATTTGCACGCATTGCAAAAATGGAGATAGATATCGACGTCGAAGAGGCGTCTTCTCCACTTCATTGGCGCACGCGATATGCGGCGAGCACATCGCCACGTGGCGAGATCGGTTACAAAGGGGCGCGCAGTAATCAAGTGATTACTATTTCGAATTGCCCAGTCCTGGTTCCTGAAATTGATTTCCCAACGTTGCCGCACGAGAAAATCGGTGCCAACAAACGTGTAGAAGTTTCAATGGGTACAACAGGTGAGCGATCTATTTCCACTGAAACACAGAGAGAAAGTCGCACTTCGCAACGTTCACAGTCACAACTTATTGAAGGAAAGAAAGAACTTCTCTATGACGTTGCTGGAAATACATACACAGTTTCACAATCATCGTTCTGGCAGAGCAATATCAACGCGCCAGAGGTTCTCGTCGATGCGGTTCTTGAATATGCTCAACTTCAAGAGGGTGACCATCTCTTAGATCTCTACGGGGGAGTCGGACTCTTCGCTCTCGCAGCAATTGATTCAGTTGGCGCAGCTGGTCGCATCGATATTGTCGAGGGAAGTGCATCAGCTACATCTGATGCTCGTCGAAACTGTCAGGGGCATAAAAATATATTCATCCATACCGGCGATGTCGCTCGCGAAATGGATAAGTTCAGTTCTGCAGATGTAGTCGTCCTGGATCCTCCACGTACCGGCGCCGGAAAAGATGTCGTGGCATCGCTTGCAGGACTAGAACCCCGTCGCATCGTCTATGTGGCATGCGATCCAGCAGCCCTTGCTCGCGATACAAGTTATTTGCGGGATGGCGGATACCACCTAGAAGATATCCGCGCCTTTGATCTCTTTCCGATGACTCACCACATCGAATGTATTGCTGTTTTCACCCTTTCTAAGGTATCTTGACGTCAAGATACTTTTAGAAATAGGTGCTCGCGATGAGTAAGAACTCCCTTGGAAGCAAGAAGAATCTCTCCGTAAACGGATCAGAGTATGAAATCTTCGACATCTCGCAGATTGAGGGAGCGGCGGATCTGCCTTACTCGCTGAAGGTCTTGCTTGAAAACCTTCTTCGCACAGAAGATGGGGCCAACATCACCGCTGATCACATTAAGGCACTTGCCAAGTGGAATCCATCTGTCGAGCCAGATACCGAAATTCAATTTACGCCTGCCCGCGTAGTCATGCAGGACTTCACTGGTGTTCCTTGCGTTGTAGACCTTGCAACAATGCGCGAGGCGATCGTTGAGCTTGGGGGAGATGCATCCAAGGTCAACCCGCTTGCTCCAGCTGAACTTGTGATTGACCACTCTGTAATTGCAGACTTTTATGGAACATCAGGCTCTTTTGAGCAGAATACAGATATCGAGTACGAGCGCAACCGCGAGCGTTACCGCTTCCTACGTTGGGGCCAATGCGCGTTCGATGAGTTCAAAGTTGTTCCACCTGGAACAGGAATTGTTCACCAGGTAAATATTGAGTACCTCGCTCGCGTTGTCATGACACGTAACGTTAACGGCGTACTTCGCGCATACCCAGATACGGTTGTAGGAACAGATTCACATACAACAATGGTCAACGGCCTAGGAGTTCTCGGCTGGGGTGTTGGTGGAATCGAGGCAGAGGCTGCACTTCTCGGTCAGCCAGTATCAATGTTGATTCCTCGCGTTGTTGGTTTCAAGCTGAAGGGCTCACTTCCTGTTGGAACGACTGCAACAGATATGGCGCTCGTTATTACAGAGATGCTTCGCAAGCATGGCGTTGTAGGGAAGTTCGTCGAGTTCTACGGTCCAGGTGTTACAGCTGTACCAATGGCGAACCGCACAACAATCGGAAACATGTCACCTGAATACGGTTCAACATGTGCGATCTTCCCAATTGATGAAGAGACCCTTCGTTACTTGGGCCTCACAGGTCGCAGTGAAGATCAAGTTGCACTTGTTGAGCAGTATGCCAAGGCTCAGGGAATGTGGTTCGACCCAGCTGCAACACCACGTTATTCCGAGCATCTTGAACTCGATCTCTCAACAGTTGTTTCATCTATTGCGGGACCAAAGCGTCCACAAGATCGTATTTCAATTTCTGAATCCAAGAAGAAGTTTGAAGATATCTTGCCAACTTACTTCTCTGAGAAGACAGGTAAGGATGCCTACGACGTTTCAGTAGGCGCAAATAAGACAACAATTAAGAATGGCGATGTTGTCATCGCTTCGATTACTTCATGTACCAACACCTCAAACCCTTCAGTCATGATAGGTGCAGCACTTCTTGCAAAGAAAGCTGTCGAGAAGGGCTTGAAGTCAAAGCCATGGGTAAAGACCACTCTCGCTCCAGGATCAAAGGTAGTTACGGACTACTACGATCGCGCAGGACTCACTCCATACATGGAAGCGCTCGGATTTAACCTTGTTGGTTATGGCTGCGTGACATGTATCGGTAACTCAGGACCTCTTCCTATCGAAATCAGCAAAGCGGTCAACGAAAACGATTTAGCTGTGACAGCAGTTCTCTCAGGCAACAGAAACTTCGAGGGCCGCATTAGCCCAGATGTAAAGATGAACTATCTCGCTTCGCCTCCGCTTGTTGTGGCATATGCAATCGCAGGATCTATGGATCATGATTTTGCATCCGATTCGCTCGGAGATGATAAGGATGGAAATCCAGTTCTCCTCAAAGATATCTGGCCATCTGCACAGGAGATTCAATCCGTCATTGATTCATCAATCTCATCAGAGATGTTCAAGAAAGATTATGCAAGCGTCTTCGATGGAGATCATCGCTGGAAGTCACTTGATACCCCAACGGGAAATACCTTTGAGTGGGATCCAAAGTCAACATATGTTCGCAAACCTCCATATTTCGAAGGTATGCCAGCCCAGCCAACTCCTGTAAAAGATATCTCCGGAGCTCGAGTACTTGCGATTCTTGGTGACTCAGTTACTACAGATCACATTTCACCAGCTGGAAATATCAAGGCAGATTCACCGGCCGGTAAGTATCTCGAAGCAAATGGAGTTGATCGTAAAGACTTCAACTCTTATGGTTCACGACGCGGAAATCACGAAGTGATGATTCGTGGAACATTTGCAAATATCCGACTCAAGAACTTGTTGCTCAACGGAGTTGAAGGAGGATTCACTCGTAACTTCCTATCGGGTGGGGATCAATCAACGATTTATGATGCATCAGTTGCTTATCAAGCAGCTGGAGTCCCACTCGTTATTTTGGCCGGTAAGGAGTACGGCTCAGGATCTTCTCGTGACTGGGCTGCGAAGGGAACTGCCCTTCTATGAGTTCGAGCAGTGATTGCAGAGAGCTTCGAACGTATCCACCGATCTAACCTCATTGGAATGGGTGTACTTCCATTGCAATTCGTTAACGGCGAAAACGCTCAAAGCCTTGGCTTAACCGGTGAAGAGAGCTTTGAAATCTCAGGCATTACTGCACTCAACGAGGGTGGAATTCCTAAGGAGGTAAAGGTCACCGCTGGCGGCAAGAGCTTCACAGCAAAGGTTCGTATCGATACACCAGGCGAAGCAGATTATTATCGCCATGGAGGCATCATGCAGTACGTACTTCGTTCGTTGCGCGGATAACTCAGCG
>JBJTMX010000107.1:0-12665 GCA_046070745.1 Candidatus Planktophila sp. | reverse complement strand
CAGATGGCCCCAGTAACAACGTGGGAAGAGAAGAACACCGGCAATAACTTGCCTGCGCAAATTGAAATTTATGCAGATAACGATCATCAAGATGAATACAACTTCCTCTTCATCGCTAAGGGCGGCGGAAGCGCGAACAAGTCATACCTCTACCAAGAGACAAAGGCTGTTCTCAACCCTGCTTCATTTATTAACTGGCTCGATGACAAGTTGCGTTCGTTGGGAACAGCAGCATGTCCTCCGTATCACCTTGCAATTGTTATCGGCGGAACAAGTGCCGAGCACTGCGTAAAGACATCAAAACTTGCATCGACTCATTACCTCGATAACTTGCCTACTTCAGGAGATGCGGCAACCGGCCACGGTTTCCGTGATCTCGACCTTGAGAAGCAGGTCCTTGAGCTCACTCGCACATTGGGTATCGGCGCGCAGTTCGGCGGCAAGTACTTCTGCCACGACGTTCGCGTGGTTCGCTTGCCTCGCCACGGTGCTTCTCTTCCGATCGCCATTGCTGTCTCATGTTCTGCAGACCGCCAGGCAAAAGCGAAGATCACCAAAGATGGAATCTTCCTCGAACAACTGGAAACAGATCCCGCGCACTTCATGCCAGAGACAACTGATTCTCATCTCGACGATAACGTGGTGAAGATCGATCTCAATCAGCCGATGGATGCAATCCGCGCCGAGCTTTCAAAGTATCCAGTCAAGACTCGCGTCTCTCTGACCGGCACAATCGTGGTTGCCCGCGATATTGCACATGCTCGTATTAAGGCAATGCTCGATGAAGGCAAGCCAATGCCTGACTACTTGAAGAACCACGCGGTGTACTACGCAGGTCCTGCTAAGACTCCAACCGGTTACGCATCTGGATCATTCGGTCCAACAACTGCGGGTCGAATGGATTCATATGTCGATTACTTCCAGGCGCACGGTGGTTCTCACGTCATGCTTGCAAAGGGCAATCGCTCGAAGGCTGTCACTGATGCCTGCGCAAAGCACGGCGGTTTCTACCTTGGTTCCATCGGCGGACCAGCTGCTCGCCTTGCTCAAGATTGCATTAAGAAGGTTGAAGTTCTCGACTTCGAAGACCTTGGCATGGAAGCTGTCTGGAAGATTGATGTCGTCGACTTCCCCGCCTTCATTGTTGTCGACGATAAGGGCAACGACTTCTTCGCCGAAACGATGCGCCCTCTGACTATCGGGAAGAAGCCTTCTTAGTATTTAGTAGTAATGCGAGCGCTTGAACTTCGCCCACGCCTTGCACGGAGTGTCATAGCGAAGGTCGATATAGCGAAGGCCCCAACGTATCTGCGTCACAGGGTTTGTGCGCCAGTCAGTTGAGATAACTTCCATCTTTGATGCAGGCAGAGCCTGAGCAATTCCATGCGCGCCTGAACGATAGTTATGAGCCTTGTAATTCCAGTGGCTCTCTTTTGTCCAGAGGCGGTTGAGGCAGCTGTACTGATCATCGCTCCAGGAGTACTCATCGGCCATGATGGTGCGGGTGATGTACTTCGCGCCGGTCGCGGTTCGTGCAAGCTCGACCTGGTGAGCCATTGCTGCCACCTTGACCATCTCTGAGATAGGAACTGCGACTCCCTGATTGAAAGCTGCATCCTTCGAGATCGTCAGATTTGCTGATGGACCTTCTGGAAGATTGAGACGGGTCGTAGTTGGGAAGTCGAGACCGTTGGCAGTTGGCTGGGCGACGGTAAGGATGAGGGTCGCGGCAACGAGAGACCAGATACTGCGCTTGCTAGCGATCAGATCTTTAACTGACATCGTTGTAACTCACCCCGCTTTCCTTGCCTGTAATCCGCGCCGCCCTGGTGCGTAATGGGCTAAAGGGTTGCAATAGCGGGCGGATGTCGCAAATTTTTCTACGCGTGAGTCGCAAATTCTCAGAAATCGTGAGGTTTGGGGATAAGTAAAAGCGCAGGTCAGATAGGGGAAAGTCTGAAATGTCCGATTTGTGACTGTGACATTTAAAAGAGGCTCTTTTTGAGGCTATTTACCTTGTCGGCAAGCCTGTCGTGCCAACTACTTACCTAGTCGGCGATGGCGGTGCGAGTAATCGCGAAGAGCGCGTAGAAAATCGACGCGGCGGAAGTCGGGCCAGTAGGCCTCACAGAAGTAGAACTCAGAGAGCGCCGACTGCCAGAGCAAGAATCCTCCGAGGCGCTGCTCCCCCGATGTGCGAATCAGTAGGTCGGGATCAATCTGGCCGGCTGTATAGAGATGTCTTCCAATTGCATCGGCATCCAAGTCGGCTGCAGCCTCTTCAAGCGAGCGCCCGGCTGCTGCCTCTTCCCCGAGAAATCCTTTGACCGCATCAACAATCTCGCGACGGCCGCCATATCCGATAGCGACATTGACTTGAAGCTTTGAATCAGCGCATCCTGGAAGTGATGCCAACTTGGTTGCAAGAGGTTCTGGCAGAACATCGAGGGCGCCGACAGCTTTGATACTCCATCGTTTGCGGGCAGCAAGGTCATCGACGATTTCGCTGATGACCTCTATCAAGGTGGCAATCTCTTCAGGGCTGCGTTTGAAGTTATCGGTGGAGAGCATCCAGAGCGTTACGACTTCAACCTGGGTCTCTTCGCACCAGCCAAGGAGGTCGGCAATTTTCTGAGCCCCGCGCTTGTGGCCAAATGGGTCAGTGGGGTCGGGGTTCTGCTTCGCCCAACGACGGTTGCCATCGAGAGTCACACCAACGTGGCGAGGCGTCTTGGTGAAGTCGAGATCCTTAACAATCCGCCACTCATAGAAAGGATAGAGAAGCGACTTAATCTGACTACGAATACTTCTTAACAATTGTCCGCTCGGCGATAAATGAGGCGACAGGAATCGTGCCGGCTGCAACGAGGGCAATGATCATGAGAAGTGACATCTTCTTCTGGACAGCTAACTGCAAGACAGTCAGGATGTAGACGATATAAAAGTACCCGTGGGCAATTGGAATAAAGATAAAAGGATTGCCGTTGGCGAATGCATCGAAAGCGTATTTCGCAACCATGTAGGCAACCAAGAGAAGCAGGTTTACGCCACAGACGATGGCCATCACGCGAAAGCGAGTCAGTGCAGATTTCATAGGCCCACTCTAACTGGCAGCGGTCTCTTCGTCACGATGCCCTTGGGCATGCATGCGCTAAGAATCCTCGCGGCGTTTGTAGAACGGTGCCCAGAGAACGAGGACTGCCATCAGCCACCAGATTCCAACGTAGGAGATGTGTTGCCAATAAAAGCCAGGGATTCCGCCTTGAGGAATTTCTATAGATACTCGGGCTCGATCAACGGCGCCGCTGCGAGTTGTCTCTGAGCCAACGAGAATAAATCCGTCGTAGAGCTGATAGCCACTGACTGAGGTCAGCAAGCTGCTGTCGATGCGTGAAAGCTGAGAGGGGGTATTTGCTGCGCGGTCTTCATATTGGCTTGGAAAAATTGCGCCGGTGATTTCAACCTTTGTGGCCATCGCTATAGCGGGAGATGCAAATCGGTCCTTCCATAATCCACGAACAACCAAAATTGCGGAGGCTGAATCCACCTGCATCAAGGCGACTTCCCAATCCTCAGCTGAACCATCAGAGGCGAGTTGATTGGGAGCTTTGTAATTAGCGATGTAATGCCCAGAAGCTGCTACAGATTTTCCATATGCAGCCACGGGAAGCGAACCTTGTGGTGATGTCAGTTTAGGTAATGCGTAAATACGCTGATCTTGGACGATTGGTGCTTTTTGTAACGCAGATAAATCTCGGGCTCGGCCTAACTGCCAAAAACCTAAAGAGATAAAGAGAGCGGCGAGCGCAAGGATTGCTACACCCGTAAAGAGCTTCCTAATTTTCGCCGTCATCCTTGCGGTTAATGACGTTGTTGTAACGCTTATAGAAACTGCGTAAAAGAAAAGCTGTCGCGGAAACAAGCACAATCATTGTGAGCGACCCTGCGATACCCATATCGACATCTTTATTCATGAGAGAATCATCCCATGTCCTTAGATGGCTCTCAATACCACTTCGATTACAACGATCGATACGGCGTTCGCTCAGAACGCGCTTGGGTTCCTTACGCACTCTCATTCATTCTTATTGGCGGCGCGTGGATTTTGTGGGCTGGTCTACATCATGCAGAACCTGCAATTTCATATTCAGTAATAGCTTTTGATAACACCGACCCGCGCAATACTCAGCTTCGATATTCGATCACTCGGCGCGATTCGTCGCAGCCGGCTACCTGCACAATCGCTGCCCGCGATATCGATAAGGTCATTGTTGGTCAGCTCGATGACCAGATTCCCGCAAGCGAAGGCGCAATTGAACGCACCGTGATCATTGCCTCGCGCGCGGATGCAGTCAATGCAGGCGTAATCTCCTGTCGCCTCGACTAATTCATCCCTAGTATCCTTCTCCGTTATGAGCGCACAACAGACTTGGTTAACTCAGGAGGCGGCAGATCGTCTTGCTGCAGAGCTGGCACACCTTGAGGGCGAAGGCCGCAAGGAAGTCACGGCAAAGATTGAAGCAGCTCGCGCCGAAGGTGACCTAAAAGAAAATGGCGGCTACCACGCAGCTCGCGATGAGCAAGGCAAGATGGAAGCTCGCATTCGCCAGTTAAAGCAGATCCTTGAAAATGCCCATATCGGAACACCGCCGGCAAGTGCTGATGGAAAAGTCGGAGCAGGAATGCTCGTCACAGCCCTCATTGCAGGAGACGAGAGTAAGTTCCTTCTCGGTTCTCGTGAAATCGCATCAGGCGATATTGATGTTTATTCAGAGAAGTCACCACTTGGTGCTGCAGTTCTTGGCGCTGAAATTGGATCAACAGTTTCCTACACAGCACCAAATGGTCGCGAAATTAGGGTTGAAATTAAATCTGCTGAATTTTTTGCATAGTCTCGTAATGCGATGACTGCTTCCCATCCGATATTTCCGTCGTACTCACTTCTTGATGCCGAGAAGGAGGTTGCGGTCTCTGTCATTAAGTATGGCGATGATAAAGATCAAATTCTTGAGTTTTATGGAGATAATAATTCAGAGAAGAGAACTCTTCTATTAATTCACGGCGGTTACTGGCGCGAACTCTTTGATCGCGAACATATGCGACCACTTGCAGTGGCTCTCGCCAAAGAAGGATTTAACGTTGTTCTTCCAGAATTTCGTCGTGTGGCAGGTGCTCCTGAGACAACTCTGCGGGATTTAAGCTTCGTAATTTCAACGCTTAAGGAGATAAAACTTACGTTGATTGGCTACTCAAGCGGTGGCCATTTGGCGCTCTTGCTTGCAGATAAATTTGCCTTCACTGATCAGGTTATTGGACTTGCACCTGTGACAGATATGTCAGAGAGCCAACGACTCGAATTGGGCCGCAACGCTGTGCGCGAATGGTTAGGCGATAGCGCCGACAATCATCCGGAGCTTGACCCCATGCTCCGCCCACCAATTGGCGCAAAGACAATCTTTATTCAGGGCGTTTCCGATGAGCGAGTCCCAATCAATCTGACCCGTAATTACGTGGCTGAGATGGCAAAGCATGGCCACATTATCGAGCTGGTAGAACTAGCGACAGTCACTCACTTTGAGATGATGAACATCCCAAGCCCCACCTACGATGCGATTGTTGCAGCCCTTAATTAACTGAGTTGCGATAGCGGCGCAGCGCCAGGGGAATAAAGACCACCATGATTGCAACGATGTAGAAAAGTGAAGTAGTCAGTGGATGCTCGCTGGGATACGAGCCAGCCGTGGCGCCGAATTGGTTTTTAAGTCCAAAAAGTTCACGACATGCAGCAACCATTGTTGATACAGGATTCCACTCGGCAAAGTATTGAAGTGCACGTGGCATACCTGTTGTTGGAGCAAATGCATTTGATAAGAATGTTAGCGGGAAGGTCACAATAAAGCTGACGTTCTGAACTACGCGAGCATCAGATGCTGTTAAACCAACTAGGGCTCCAACCCAAGAAAGTGCGTAACCAAAGAGAAGTAAGAAAAGGAAACCGAGAGCTACATTTCCCGCTCCGCCACTTGGGCGCCATCCGACTGCGTAGCCAGCAATTCCCATGACTGCAAGAACTACGATGTTCAGAAGTGAATCACCGAGAGTGCGGCCGACAACGAGTGCAGATTGTGAAATCGGAAGTGATCTAAAGCGATCGATTAAGCCCTTTTTCATATCTTCTGCAAGTCCAGATGCTGTACCTGCCAAAGTAAAGGCAACTGTCTGCACGAAAATTCCTGGCATCAATAATTGTACATATCCACCTGGTTGGCCCGTATTGATAGATCCACCGAAAACGTAACGGAAGAGAAGTACGAACATCACAGGTTGGATAGTTGAGAAGATAAGTACTTCTGGGACGCGAGTAAGAAGGCGCAATTGGCGCTGCGTAATGATTAATGTGTCACGGAAAGCGCTCACTTGGCTTCCTCCTTATTTTCTGCGATATGGCCCGTTAAGGAAAGGAATACATCGTCCAATGAAGGGCGTTTCAAACCGACATCTAGAGCATGAATACCAGCGCTATCAAGTGCTTTCAGGACCTCGAATAGAGCCTGAGAGCCGGTGGTGACTGGCGCTGAAATCGAGCGGATTCCTTCATCAACTGCCGGCTTTACTCCACTGATTGCAGCAACGATTTCAACTGTGCGCGCGATGTTCTGTGATTCGACAACGACTTCTAGACGTTCGCCGCCGACCTGCTTTTTCAAAGCATCAGAAGTTCCGCGAGCAATTACTTTTCCGGTATCAATCACCGCAATTTCGTCTGCTAATTGATCGGCTTCTTCTAGGTATTGCGTTGTGAGCAGAAGTGTTACTCCACCTTTGACGAGCTCTTGAATGACTCCCCACATTTCCTGGCGACCACGAGGATCGAGTCCTGTTGTTGGTTCATCAAGGAAGAGAATCTTTGGCTTTACGATTAGCGATGCTGCGAGATCAAGGCGGCGACGCATTCCACCTGAATAAGTTTTGATTGGTCGCTTTGCAGCCTCTGTTAGACCGAAGCGTTCGAGTAATTCATCTGCACGAATAACTGCGTTCTTCTTACCCAAGTGATAGAGCTCGCCAAACATCACCAAGTTGTCATATCCGGTAAGAATTTCATCGACAGCCGCATATTGTCCTGATAGCCCGATTACTTCGCGAACTTTCTCAGGGTTTTTTATGACATCGATACCTGCAACAGTTGCGCGACCTGAATCTGGGCGCAGTAAAGTTGACAAGATTCGCACAGTTGTTGTTTTGCCCGCACCATTGGGGCCAAGAACACCTAAAACGGTGCCTTCTTCTACATCGAGATTGAGGTTATCTAGCGCTCGGACTTTGCCCTTGTCGTAGGTCTTCACGAGTTCTTCGGCGATTATTGATTTCACGGAGTAAAGTTACTCTTCTATGAATACCTCATCCAATACCAATGCCCCTGCCAAGGAACACTCGCATCGCGAGATCATGATCATTCTCGGCGGCCTGATGACGGGAATGCTCCTTGCGGCTCTCGACCAGACCATCGTTTCTACTGCCCTTAAGAGCATCGTCGAGGACTTCAACGGACTCGACCATTACACATGGGTCGTTACCGCCTACCTCCTGACTTCAACGGCTTCTACCCCGCTTTACGGCAAGATATCTGATCTTTATGGTCGTCGAATCGTTTTCCAGTTTGCGATTGTGACCTTCCTGATCGGTTCATTGCTCGCTGGTGCATCACAGAACATGGGTCAGCTCATTGCAACTCGTGCACTTCAGGGCCTTGGCGCAGGTGGCCTCATGGCACTGACATTCGTCATCATTGGAGACATCGTTCCTCCACGTGAGCGCGGTCGTTACCAGGGCTACTTTGGCGCTGTTTGGGGCTTGTCATCAGTTGCAGGTCCACTTCTCGGTGGCTTCTTCTCGGATCATGCAACAATTCTTGGAATTACAGGATGGCGCTGGATCTTCGTCATCAATCTTCCATTCGGAATCGCAGCTCTTGCAATTACATCTGCAGTTCTACACATTCCTAAAATTAAGCGCGAGCACAGCATCGATTATCTCGGCGCAATCCTGCTCGTTGTCTCTGTAACTCTTACCTTGCTCTCAGTCTCTGTCTATGGTCCGCAGAATGGCTGGACTGATTCACGAACCGTTATCTATCTCGTTGTAGGCCTTCTTCTTGCAGTGGCATTTGTCTACTGGGAATCTAAGGCAACTGAGCCAATCATTCCGCTACATCTTTTTAAGAACCACACCTTTACATTGACATCTATTCTCGGTGCAATTATCGGTGCTGGTATGTTCGGTGCAATCGTTATGTTGCCTTTGTACATGCAGGTTGTTAAGGGTTACTCAGCAACATCTGCAGGACTCAAGTTGATTCCATTGATGCTCGGAATCGTTTCTACATCAATTCTGAGCGGTAAATTGATTTCAAAGCACGGTCACTACAAGCGTTTCCCAATCATGGGTACTGCAATCATGACTGTCGGAATCCTTGCTATGTATACGCTTCAAATCGATACTCCTTATTGGCAACTGTCGATTTTTGCAATCATGGTAGGTGCTGGCCTTGGACTTTCTATGCAAACTATTGTGATTGCCCTTCAAAACTCAGTTGAATTCAAGGATATGGGCATAGCAACAAGCTCAAATACCTTCTTCCGCTCACTTGGCTCTGTCTTCGGAACTGCACTCTTTGGTGCAATTCTGACAAACCGTTTGAGCCATTACTTGGCCACCAACTTTGCAGAGCTTGCTGCAAAGAATCCTGCTGCAGCTGGTGCTGTGGATCCAGGAAAGCTTGAAGCCATTCAGAACAACACATCGCTTATCAAGACTCTTCCTACTCAGGTTCAGACAGCGGTATTAGATGCATTCGTGCACTCATTCCACATCGTCTTTATCGTGGCAGCACCTGTCGTAGCTATTGGCTTCTTCGTTTCACTCTTCTTACGCGAGACTCCACTTCGCACCTCTGAAGATTACGCAGCAGCTCGCAACGAATCAGCAGGCGAGGCACTTGGTTAATCTCCAGAGCGCTCAGGCAAAGAACCCCCTTCGCGAGTTTCCTCGTGAAGTTGGGGTTCTTGTCTTTGCCTCCTTCTTTGTTGCTGTCGGTTTCGGAATCATCGCTCCGACGCTGCCACTCTTCGCTCGATCATTTGGTGTAAACAATGCTCAAGTTGGTTCAATTATCTCTGCCTTTGCATTTGCTCGTTTTGCAAGTGGATTAATTTCAGGAAAGCTCGTAGATATCTTCGGCGAGCGATTGGTCTATACCGTCGGGGTTGCTTTCGTTGCCATTTCTTCAGCTGCGGCTGCGATGGCGCAGAGTTACTATCAACTTCTTATCTTCCGTGCCGCAGGTGGGCTTGGTTCATCGATGTTCTCGGTTGCAGCAGGTTCACTTCTTCTTCGTGTTGTCAACGACAGCCAACGCGGCCGCGCACAATCGCTGTACAACGGTTCGTTTCTTATTGGAATGGTGGGCGGACCTGTCGTTGGCGGTGCACTTTCTGCCTTTTCTTTGCGAGCACCACTGGCTATCTATGCTGTGCTCTTAGCTACATCAAGTATCTCGGCTGCACTTTTACTTAAAGGATCCACACTCGCTGCAAAGCCTGAGAACAAATCCGAGCGCACTTCCATTGGCGCTGCTTTGAAGTTAAAGCCATACCGAATCGCGCTCGTAATCTCATTCAGCACAGGCTTCATCCTCTTCGGAATGGGTCGCTCGATTGTGCCTCTCTTTATGGTCGAGGATATGAAGGCTTCAACCACCTATATGGGTGTTGGTTTTACGCTCGCATCTATCGCCAATGGACTTCTCTTACTTCGAGCGGGACGACTATCGGACGAGAAAGGTCGCCGCTTTGTAGCGATGGTGGGCTCTTCTTCGCTATTTATCTCCACGGCTCTGCTACTTCTTACCTATGACAAGTGGGTCTTTATTCCAGCGATGATCTTCTCTGGTATCGCTGGTGCCTATCTTTCAACTGTTCCTGGCAGTTTGGTGGGAGATGTACTCAAGGGCAAGGGCGGGCAAGTTATTGCAGTACTGCAGATGTCAGGTGACTTCGCAGCGATGATCGCGCCAATTGCTCTTGGTGCAATTTCCGATGCAGGTGGATTTAGGCCAGCCTTTATTCTGGCAACTCTTCTGATGGCAGCGGTAGTTCTAGTCACGACTCGCATCCCCGAGACTCGCAACAGCGTACATAGCAAAGCGCCCCAGGAATAACTCTGAGGCGCTTTGAGGTAACTATTAATTAATCGTTATTGCGAAGGATAGAGATCAAACGCAAGACCTCCATGTAGAGCCATACGAGTGTGACCATGAGGCCAAAGGCCATACGCCATGACTCGGATGCTGGAACCTTGGCAGCGACTGCTTTTTCTATTTGATCAAGATCGGTCACGATAAACATTGATGCTAGAACCACTCCACCAACTGCGATGAGAGTTCCAAGACCACCTTGTGGGAAGCCGATAAAGATTGCTGCGATACCAAATACGAAATAACCCATGAGTGAACCCATGAGGATACGTGTGAACTTTGGAGTCACGCGAATCTTGCCGCTCTTGTATGCAACGAGCACTCCTGCAAATGCACATCCTGTTGCTACAACAGCTTGTCCGACAATTCCGCTGTATTGAACTTCGTACATCTGACTGATTGTTCCAAGTGCAAGACCTTGAGCAGCAGCATATGCAAGAACTAACGCTGGGCGAACGGTCTTTGAAAACGAATTAATGAGTGCAAGAACCAACCCTGCAACTACGCCGACGAGAGCAAAGGTTGGATTTGCTGCCTTCCATGCAATGACTCCGACTGCAACAAGTACTGCAAACATTGCGGCTGTCTTAATGATGACATCATCGATGGACATGGTGGCTGCTGAAGGTCGGGACTCGAGAGTGGCGACATCGTTAACTGATGTTGCCTCGCGATCGAACACATCTGGGTTAATACGAGCGAAACCACGGCCGGTAAGGACTGGGTTAGAACTGCGCATGAATCTCTCCTTTTATTCGCGGGAAACGCCTCCCCGCGACAGGTGTAACGTACTAGAGATTCTTTATATTTCCCTGTGAAAGCCGCTCCTCGCGTACTCTTCACCGTATGAAGGCATCCACCTGGCTCAAGTCTGAGAAGCACCAGCAACTCCTTGAGCGCTGGTGGGTGGTCATCGTCATTACCTGGGATTTCATCAAGTCGATTGCTGTTGATAAGACTTTTTCTAAATATGGCGTTAATCCATTTATTTACTTAGGAATCGTCCTGGTGCTTGCCATCCCCTATGCGCACGTCACGGCAAAAATGCTCTTTGCAATAGTCGCTAATCATTGGCGTAAGGCAGGTATCTATGGGGCAGCTGCATTGGTGCTGCACTTCATTCCAGATATCTACATCCTCGTGACAGCTAAGTCAGTGCCTCGAAGAGTCTTCGATAGCTTTATTTTTATCATAGCCATCTTTACCTTCTTCGGTGTTCGCGAAGTGGTTTCAAAAATCCGCGAACACAGAAAGTAAGTTAATAGGCTCGGATAGGGCGTACATAGTTGGTGTCACCCTTCGCATTTGGATCCTGATTTCCTGAAGAATTTAGGTACTGAACCCAGGAAAAGGATGGAGACTCTGAAGAAGTCCAATATGGCTTTGAAACTCCGAAACTCACTGGATTACTTTGGCCATTGAATATACCTTGACCAGAATCCCAGATTAGGTTGTCATTTCCACCAGTGCACTTAACGGCAACATTTTGAGTCACTCCACGAGCCCATTGACACAAAAGATTGAGTTCAGCCGAAGTTGGAATGTACCAATCGCTTAATCCACCGCCTTGATAACCTCGCGCAGCACCGGCCCCGCGCGCTGTGGAATTGTCGGCATTGAAAATTGCAATCGTATTCTTATATCCAAGTCCAATGCCTAGAGCATTGTTATATGGGGTTGAATCATTGGAAATTCCAGCAATATCTGTATTGGCAGTGAGTAAGGCGTATCGAGAATCCGGATCAGAGGTCACACCATCCCAGGTATTGGGAGCAACTTCTAGATAGTGACAGAGTCCGCCATCAGGGCTTCCTGTTGCAGAGAAAGTTGCACCGCAATTAAATCCATTGACATCTGCATAGAAAACACGGCCACCACCAGGTCCAATATCTCCGATTGCATATACAACGGCAACATGTTGCTGACTTTGAAGAGTGATGCGTCCAATTTTGAGAGAAAGTTGCAAACTCTGAGCAGTTGATAAGTTGATGGTGAAGGTGGTGTTGTTTGCAGATGTAATTGAGACGCCTGGGGCTGAGGTGACTGAAAAAGTTATATCGTTGTCTTAGACCGAAGTCGTTGTCAGAATCCCTTGTCCGAACTCCACCTGCGAATTCGTACCCAGGTTAATGTTGGCTGCGAAAGTCGAACCGATGAGAGCGGCTGCTACTAAGAGAACACCAAGACTTCGCTTCATCATTTGCCTCTATTCTCTCGTGTGTGCCCCCAGTCGGACTCGAACCGACACTGGAAGGATTTTAAGTCCTCTGTCTCTGCCATTGGACTATGGGGGCCAATGCCTGCGCAGTCTACTATCAGTATTAATTCTTCCTCATTCCTCAGAAATATGATGTTCTCGTGAAGAAATCTTTAGTACAAAACAGAGGTAGTTATGTACAATCCATCCATG
>JBJTMX010000106.1:0-6108 GCA_046070745.1 Candidatus Planktophila sp. | reverse complement strand
ACTGGGTACTGCATTGCAAGGAAGAGACCTGCCTTGGCGCGTTCATCGACTGACATCTCAAGAACATCTGCTCCATCGAGAGTCACCGTTCCACCTGTAATGGTGTATTTAGGGTGGCCAGCAATTGAGTAGGCAAGGGTTGACTTGCCTGAACCATTTGGTCCCATGATTGCGTGTGTCTCGCCAGATTTAATTGTGAGATCAACTCCCTTGAGAATCTCCTTCACGCCTTGCTCTGTATCGACAGTTACCTTCAATCCACGAATTTCTAAAGTGCTCATAGCAGACTCCATTACTTCTCAATCGTGACGGAGTCTCCGTCAACGCGTACTGAATACTTCTTTACGGGCATAACTGCTGGAGGCGTAAGTGCTTCGCCTGTACGTAGATCGAACTCTGCTCCGTGGAGCCAGCATTCGATCTTGTAATCTGTGATGTCACCTTCTGCAAGGGATGCATCCGAGTGGCTACATGTGTCATCGATCGCGAAGACTTCATCGCCGATGCGAGCAACGCACACAGCTTCGCCATCGATTTCAATGCGCTGTGGCTTGCCTGGCGTAAGAGATGCGAGAGAAAGAACTGACATTACTTACCTGCCTTTTCTAGCTCATCATCAATACGTGCCATCAAACGCTCTTGAATCTCTTCATTACCGATCAAAGAAATGACCTCATTGAAGAAGCCACGTACAACGAGGCGACGTGCATCTGCCTCTTCAATACCGCGTGACATTAAATAGAAGAGCTGCTCATCATCGAAGCGGCCGGTAGTTGATGCATGTCCTGCGCCAACGATTTCGCCCGTTTCGATTTCAAGATTAGGAACAGAGTCTGCGCGTGCGCCATCTGTGAGCAAGAGATTACGGTTGAGTTCGTAAGTATCTGTGCCCTCTGCTGCTGCGCGGATGTAAACATCGCCAATCCAGACAGTGTGTGCATCTTTGCCCGCGAGAGCGCCCTTGTAATTAACGTTTGACTTTGCATATGGAACTGCGTGATCGACGTGCATGCGGTGCTCGAAGAATTGACCCTCAGTTGCGAAGTAGACGCCCTGCAAATCTGCCGAGGCGCCAGGGCCAGCGAATTCAACCTTGGGTAGAAGACGAACAACATCTCCGCCGACTGTTACATGAATCGCCTTCAGTGTTGCATCGCGTTCGATAATTGCATTGTGCGTTGCAGCGTATACGGCTTTTGCGCCCCACTCTTGGAGTGAGATAAAGGTGAGACTGGAACCTGGAGCAAGAATGATTTCAAGGTCTTCTGCCAAGTGCGTGTCACCGGTGTTTTCAAGGATGACAGTCGCCTGAGCGTGCTCGCCGAGACGAATCTGCACTCGTGAAAGCTCTGCAGTATCTACTCCCCCGCAGCAACGGTTAAGGAAGATAGGAGCTGCAACAACTGCGTTCTTCTCAATTGCAAGAATTGCACCTTCTGCCGTGTAGTTACGGATGCGGTTAACGATCGCGTCGATGCTTGGTGAAGCTGCAGTAATCGCACCTCGCGTGAATGAAACCCCAGGCGAAGCAATTCCGTTGAGTGTGAGTGAGTCACGGTTCTCAGGTTTAGCAGAGCCATCGTGAAGACCAGCAAGACGCTTGAGTGGCGTAAAACGCCACGCCTCTTCGCGGCCTGTTGGTGTGTGATTTTCTAGAAGGTTTGATTGGAGCGTTGACATTAACCGACTGCTCCTTCCATTTGAAGTTCAATCAAACGATTGAGTTCGAGTGCGTACTCCATTGGAAGTTCGCGAGCGATTGGTTCGATAAATCCGCGAACAATCATCGCCATCGCTTCATCTTCATTGAGACCACGTGACATCAAGTAGAAGAGCTGATCGTCAGAGATCTTAGAAACTGTTGCTTCGTGTCCCATCGATACATCATCTTCGCGTATATCAACATAAGGATAAGTATCTGAGCGAGAAATCGTGTCAACAAGTAGTGCGTCGCACTTTACTGTTGATGCAGAGTGGTGTGCGCCTTCATTAATCTGCACAAGACCGCGGTATGAAGTACGACCACCACCACGTGCAACAGACTTTGAGATAACAGATGATGATGTGTATGGAGCTGCGTGCACCATCTTCGCACCTGAATCTTGATGCTGACCAGGACCGGCAAATGCGAGTGAGAGAGTCTCTCCCTTTGCATGTGGACCCATCAACATAACAGCTGGGTACTTCATAGTGACCTTTGAGCCAATGTTTCCATCGACCCACTCCATTGTTGCGCCTTCTTCGCAGATAGCGCGCTTTGTTACAAGGTTGTAGACGTTGTTAGACCAGTTTTGAATTGTGGTGTAGCGAACGCGTGCACCCTTCTTCACGATAATTTCAACAACAGCTGAGTGCAATGAATCTGACTTGTAGATAGGCGCAGTACAACCTTCAACATAGTGAATGTAAGAGTCTTCATCAGCGATGATGAGTGTACGTTCGAACTGACCCATATTTTCTGTATTGATTCGGAAGTAAGCTTGCAAAGGAATATCAACATGAACACCCTTTGGTACATAGATAAATGAACCGCCAGACCATACAGATGTATTGAGGGCTGCGAACTTATTGTCGCCAACAGGAATAACAGTTCCGAAGTACTCCTTGAAAAGTTCTGGATGCTGCTTCAAGCCGCTATCTGTATCAAGGAAGATAACGCCTTGCTTTTCAAGGTCTTCACGGATTGAGTGATACACAACTTCTGATTCATATTGTGCTGCAACTCCAGAAACCAAACGCTGCTTCTCCGCTTCAGGAATTCCAAGGCGATCGTATGTGTTCTTAATTTCTTCTGGCAGGTCATCCCATGTTGCAGCCTGCTTCTCGGTTGAACGTACGAAGTACTTGATTGTGTCGAAGAAGATACCTGTGAGATCAGAACCCCATGATGGCATCGGCTTCTTCTCAAAGAGCGAAAGACCTTTGAGGCGAAGATCGAGCATCCACTGTGGCTCTGACTTCTTAGAGCTAATGTCACGAACTACATCTTCATTGAGTCCACGCTTTGCATTAGTACCAGCATCATTGCCATCAGACCAGCCGTACTCGTAATTTCCGAGTCCCTCGAGTTCTGGGTGTGCAGTTGTCATCGGAGCGCCTTTCCAGACGTTAGTGGTTTCTTTTCTTGTAATTGTGGGATAAAAGTTGTGCAGACACCATCGCCATGTGCAATTGTTGCTAAACGTTGAACATGTGTTCCAAGTACCTTTGAAAAAAGTGCGGTCTCTGCCTCACATAGCTGCGGAAATTCAGCAGCAACGTGTGCAATGGGACAGTGGTGCTGACAGAGTTCTTCACCATGTTCGCGTTCAATTACAGTTGTTGCGTATCCTTCTTGCGTGAGAAACTCAGCGAGCGCCTCACTCTGGTTCTTCTTCTTCGAAAGAATCGGTAACGCTTTACGACCCATCTCATCTGCACGAAACTTTGCAAAGATGCTGACAAGGTGTGGACCTGCTTGTGCTGTAATAAATTTCAACGCAGCCACTGCAAGATCGTCATATGAATGTTCAAACTTTTCACGGCCCGCATCGGTCATCACAAAGACTTTTGATGGGCGGCCTCTCCCCCTTACAAGCGCGCTATGTGGCTCGCGCGCTTCAAGGATGCCGTCTTCAATAAGGTGATCGAGGTGGCGACGGACTCCGGCCGGGGTAAGGGCGAGGCGTTCGCCGATCGCAACCGCTGTCGATGGGCCGTTTTCGAGCACGACGCGGGCTACCGCGTTACGGGTGCTGAGCTCATCGATTTTCACAACAGTAGTGTGTCTTAATTCCCGCCACCTCGCCACTTGTCACGCTCATTCGCGCTCCCCTCGGTAGGCTTACCTCATGCCCGCTACCCGACTGCTTACCCCGGTAGCTCGTGGCCTCCTCGCACTCCAAGCTCTTCTCGTCCTTACCGGCGGCGCCGTTCGAGTAACCGGCTCTGGACTTGGCTGCCCTACTTGGCCTGAGTGCACAACTGATTCATATACCCCGGTGGCAGGACAAGCTGAGGGCACCTATCACTCATGGATTGAGTTCGGAAACCGCCTTCTAACATTTCTCCTCTTCTTTACTGCCGTAGCAATGGTTGTTCTCGTGATTCGAGCAGGACGCAAAGATCTCCGCTTGCTCGCTTTTTCGCAGATTGCAGGAATATTTGGTCAAGCAATCCTCGGCGGAATTACTGTCTTGACCCATCTGAATCCACTCTCAGTTGCATCGCACTTTATATTGTCGATCGCTCTCATTGCAGCAGCTCATTCTCTTCTTATGAGAAGTGAAGCAGAGCGCGTCATTGAACCAAAGCGCTCACTCTTTATCTCGCTTCATACAGCACTTACCTTTGTAGTCATTGCTGCAGGAACGCTCGTAACAGGCGCCGGCCCACATGCAGGCGATGCCGATGCTCCACGCTTATCAGTTGCAGTGGCGACCGTTGCAATTATTCATGGCCTTCTTGTCGTCGCACTGATTGCACTCACTATTCTCGGTATCTATAGAAAGTTCACTCATTTCGCATCAGATACTCAGCGATACCTGGTTGTATTTCTTGCTATCGCGCTCGCTCAAGGCGTGGTGGGTTATGCCCAATATTTATTAGGTGTTCCACAACTTCTCGTCCTCATTCACTTGCTCGGCTCTTCACTTCTATGGATCGCAGCGTGGCGTGTCCGACTTACTCAGTACTACAGATTTTCCAATCAATAAAACAGGAGATAACAATGACAACAATCAATGGCTGGACAGAACTCGATGATCGCGCACTTGCATATGCTCGCGCGCTTGCAATGGACGCCGTTCAGAAGGTGGGTAATGGCCACCCAGGTACAGCTATGTCATTGGCACCAGTTGCCTACAATCTCTTTCAGCGCCACTTGCGTCACGATCCATCAGACCCACAGTGGCTCGGTCGCGATCGCTTCGTACTCTCTTGCGGACACTCATCGCTAACTCTCTACACACAACTCTTCTTCAGCGGTTACGGCCTTGAGATGGAAGATATGCAGTCATTCCGTACATGGGGATCGCTCACACCAGGCCACCCAGAGTTCGGTCACACAGCCGGTGTTGAAACAACAACTGGTCCATTAGGCGCGGGTGTTGCAACAGCTGTCGGAATGGCAATGGCTGCTCGTTATGAGCGTGGATTACTGGATCCAACAGCTGCTGAAGGTGCATCAATCTTCGATCACGATATCTGGGTTCTCTGCTCTGATGGAGATCTTCAAGAAGGTGTCAGTGCAGAAGCATCATCTCTTGCAGGAACACAAGCTCTTGGTAATCTCAACATGATCTACGACGATAACCGCATCTCTATCGAAGGTGACACACACGTGTCATTTACTGAAGATGTTGCGGCTCGCTACCGTGCATATGGTTGGCATGTTCAAGAAGTTGCAGCGCTTGCAGATGGCAACATCGATCTGGCAGCACTTGATGCAGCGATAATTGCTGCAAAGGCAGAGCGCACCAAACCATCACTTATTCGTATGCACTCAGTGATTGCATGGCCAGCGCCAAAGCTTCGCGGTACAGCGAAGTCACACGGTTCAGCTCTTGGAGATGAAGAGATTGCAGCAACGAAGGTAGAGCTCGGCCTTAATCCTGAAGAGAAGTTTGCATTGCCTGCAGATGTATTTGCTCACGTGCGTTCAGTAAAGGACCGCGGAGCAGCACTTCATGCAGAGTGGAATACAAAGTTTGAAGCGTGGAAGTCAGCGAACGCTGATAAGGCAGCTTTGCTTGAGCGCCTCGTCAAGCGTGAACTTCCAGCTGGTTGGGATTCAGCGCTTCCGGAGTTTGAGGTTGGAAAAGATGTAGCAACGCGTGCGGCATCAGGCCACGTCATCAATGCGATTGCAAAGGCGCTTCCAGAGTTCTGGGGCGGTTCTGCAGATTTGGCTGAATCAAATAACACCACAATCGAAGGCGGTAAGTCATTCTTGCCTGCATCGAGTGCAATGAAAGATGCGGATCCATATGGTCGCATTATTCACTTCGGCATCCGCGAGCATGCGATGGGTTCAATTCTTAATGGAATCACTCTCCATGGATTGACTCGTACATTCGGCGGAACATTCGCAGTCTTTAGCGATTACATGCGTCCAACTGCACGCCTTGC
>JBJTMX010000105.1:0-5804 GCA_046070745.1 Candidatus Planktophila sp. | reverse complement strand
CTGGTCGAATCCAGGATGGAAAACTCATCGTAGAAGGTCGCATTGATGACATTGTGATTACCGGTGGCGAGAATATTTCGCTCACTGCAATCGAACGCGTCATTGCTCAAACATTTCCCGAAATTCAGTGCGCAGCATTTGCTGTAGCCCACCCTGAATGGGGTCACGCAATTCATATCGCGCTAGTTGGTGCTGATTCTTCAATCGAGAATCGCATCCAAGAAACTCTCGCGCGCGAAATTGGCTTTGCTGCAAAGGCAAAAGGTTTCCTCCATCTGCAAGAATTTCCATTGATAGGCATAGGCAAGGTCGACAAAAAAGCGTTTGGAGGATTGCTCTCATGAATAAGTGGATTCTCGGTGCACGTCCTCGCACACTTCCAGCTGCAATTGCTCCAGTTGTCGTAGCTACAGCCCTTGCTGGCAGCGATGCCTCTGCACCGCACGCACTTCTGGCACTAGTAGTTAGCCTTTCACTCCAAATCGGTGTTAATTATGCAAATGATTACTCCGATGGAATCCGCGGAACTGACAACGATCGCGTTGGTCCTACTCGCTTAACTGCTTCCGGACTTGCTTCAGCATCAGCGGTAAAGCGAGCAGCATTTATCTCATTTGGCGTTGGCGCAGTTGCAGGACTCGGTCTTGCTGCAACAACGAGCTGGTGGCTCATTGCAGTTGGTCTGGTTTCAATTCTTGCAGCTTGGGGTTACACAGGCGGAAAGAATCCCTACGGATACATCGGTCTCGGCGAACTCTTTGTCTTTATCTTCTTTGGTGTCGTTGCAACTGTCGGAACTTTCTATGTGCAGACCGAAACAATCACTCTGCATTCAATCTTGGCATCAATACCGATGGGAACTTTTGCTTGCGCTTTACTTGCAATCAATAACATTCGCGATCGCGCACTCGACGCACCTGCAGGTAAGAAGACTCTCGCTGTTCGCTTTGGCGATCGCAAGACCCGTTACTTCTTTGCAACCCTAATTACACTTGGATATGTCTCGGCCCTTGCTATTGGAAATATCTGGATTCTAATTACGCTTGCAACGGCGCCAATGGCCCAATCGCTTGTGCGAGGAGTTCTTGGAGATACTCAGGGTCGAGATTTGATTCCATTCCTTGCAAAGACTGGAAAACTTCAACTTCAGTTCTCTATTCTTTTTAGTATCGCACTAGTATTGAGCCATGGTTAAGTTCGAAGGTCTCTTCCTCGTAATCTCGCTTGCGCTCACACTTTTCTCATTCGTTGATTGCGCGATGCGCGATGATTCTCAACTTCGCAAACTTCCTAAGTGGGGCTGGTTGCTCGTCATTATTCTTTTTGGAACATTCGGCTCGGTCTTTTACTTAGTCGCTGGGCGTAATGGAAACCGCACGCCAAAATTGAAGAAGCCAAAGCCACGCATCTTGCCTCCGGATGACGATCCGGATTTCTTACGTAAGCTTTAAATTACTTCTGATTAAGCCCGCTGTATGTGTGCTTTCCCGTGCCCCATACATTGACGTAGACATAATTAAATAGAAACGTTGAACCCGCGAAGATACATAGCCATGCTGCACGGCGACCGCGCCAACCAATAGTCACACGTGCATGTAGATATGCAGCATAAGCAACCCATGTAATGAACGCCCAAGTCTCTTTTGGATCCCATCCCCAGTAACGTCCCCATGCGCTCTCGGCCCAGATTGCTCCTGCGATTACCGAGAAAGTCCACAGTGGAAATACAAATGCGATCAAGCGATATGAAAGTTGATCGAGCGTTTCAAGGGAAGGAATGCGAAGTGCCCACACTGGTCGAGCTCCTGCATCTTCATACTTTTCAAGGAAGAGATATGCCGCAGCAATAACGTTGGCAAGAAGAAATACGCCACCGCAGATGATTGCAGTCGAAACGTGAATGATGAGCCACGTTGATTTGAGCGCTGGAACCAGTGGCGCGCTATTGCGATACAAGAGAGTGATTGCGGTACCGAGTGCGATAAGCACTGAGAATGAGATGAAGAGTCCAAGCCAACGAAGATCGTACTTACGGAGCGCAGCAAGATATGCGGCAGAGAATGCAAAGGATCCGGTTATAGAGAACTCATACATGTTTCCCCATGGGGCGTGGCCTGCTGAAATTCCGCGAGCGATGATTCCGGCTAGGAGAAGAATTGTGCCGAGCGTTAAGAATGCAGTTGCCAATCGCGCAGCTTTTTCGGTGCGGGTGTAATCCAAAGTCTTATCGAGCAACTTGCCTTCAGTTGCATCTGAATTTTCCGGAGTGCGCACTGCCCATGCTGTTTCAAAGGCATGTGCAAGAAATGAGAGCGTGTAGAGAGCCATCGCTGAATAAACAAAGTTATTGGAGATATATGCCCACGTTGTATTCATTGAAATTACTTCACGCTTTCTATTAATCGAGCGATCTCTGCTTCTAAACCAGGAGCATTGTTCTTTGCTAGGCCGGCAACTTCAACTTGAGAACCTGTGACACGCACCCAGATACGGCGGCGGCGACCGTACAGTGATGAGAGGAGGCCGAGAATTGCGAAGGTTCCACCGAAGAGAGCGAAGCCTTTGCCCCGATCATCAACGATTTGAAGATTAATCCAAGGAGTCACGCCCTCTAAAGTAATTGTGCCGCCAAGGTATGCGAAGGTCTCACCGATTTTGATTGAACCAAGTCCAAGATTCTGCATCTTCTCTGTATTAATTCTGTAGACGGATTGTGGAATACCTGAGTTCAGACCGAGGTCGCCCTTCCATACCGAGAAGAGAAGTCTTGGATCTAAGAGCTGCGGATAGATCGAGACGGCGCCTTGGGTCTTTGTGCGTGAATAAGTCGGAACAAATGATGAAACAAACCCAACTTCAGGATCTGCATCAGGCACTTTGATTGCACCAATCGAACGAAGGTTTCCATCTTGAGGCAAGAAAGTAACTGGTCCTTGGAATGCAACATCACCCTGTGAATCTCGAACAGTAACAATTGGTGAGTAACCATTTGCCTGCAGATAAATGCGGGTGCTTCCAAATGTGAGTGGTGAATTTACTTTAATGATTTCCTTCTTAGTAACGCCCTTATCTGTTGTTGTCACATACGCGGCGTAATCAAGAGGCATATTTGTCTTAGGGTCGTACCTGGCAATGAACTTATCGACTGTAATTGTGAATTCAGAGAGATCAGAATCCTGAGTCAACTTTCCAAGTGTGATGTTGTCATAGCTCGTCGGAACATTTACAAATCTTTCACCGACATTGACAATCGCCTCGCCTCGCATTCCATAGAGCGAACCAAGGCTGACGCCGATCAAGATAAAGATGAGCGACAAGTGGAAGAGAAGATTTCCAGTTTCGCGCAGGTAACCCTTCTCAGCGGAGAGCGAGTTATCTTCAGCGCGGACTCTGAAACGGTTCTTCTTAAACCAGGTCTGTGCTCTTGCAAGTGCATCACCGTCTGCAGGAAATGCTGAGTGATGCTCCATCCGTCCAAGATTCTTCGGTGTTGCAGGTGGCATCGCACGCATTGCATGGAAGTGCTCAACCGCACGAGGCAGAACGCAGCCAATCAGCGAAATAAAGAGCAAGATATAGATCGCGCTAAACCACGGTGAGCTATAAACATCAAAGAGAGATAAGCGGTCATACCAAACAGAGAGTGATGGATGCTTGTCGAAGAAGTCTGTCACTGCAATCGGATTACTTGAACGCTGAGGAATAACAGAGCCTGGAATCGCAGCAGCGCCCATCATCATCAAGAGAATCAGTGCCGTGCGCATACTTGTGAGCTGGCGCCAAGCAAATCGTGCAAGACCGATAAAGCCGAGCTCTGGGATTTCTACTTGGTTGCTCATTAAATCACCGGCACAAAATCAGAGATAAGTGAACGAAGATTAATCATGACATCGCCCCAAAGTCCTGTGACTTGAAGAAGACCAATAAGGATTAAGAGCACGCCGCCCACTTTACTTATGAGCGACCCGCGGTGAAGGAAGAAAGCGCGCACCTTTTTGCTGCGGTCCAAGAAGAGTCCAGAGAGAATAAAAGGAATACCTAGGCCAATGCTGTAACCGATGGAAAGTATTGCTCCGCGCATCGCACTTGATTCATTGAATGCGAGTGTCTGCACAGTTGCAAGTGCGGGACCAATACATGGCGTCCATCCAATTCCAAATGCCGCACCAAGTAGTGGCGCTCCCGCAATTCCACCTGTAGTCGAGATGCGCGGCGAGAATGTTGGAGCAAAGGGAAAAAGTCCTAAGAAGATTGCGCCCATAACAATTGTGATGACGCCCAAGACAAAAGTGATGAGATCTTCATGGGTAGAGATCTGACTTCCTAGTCCTCCGAAAGCTAATCCGTATGAGGCGAAGATAAATGTAAATCCGAGAACGAAGAGAAGTGAACCGAGGAGAACTTTTCCCTTAGTTGATGAGAAGCCAGTTGCATAGGCAATATATCCAGGCACTAATGGGAGGACACATGGCGATAGAAATGAAAGCAGACCTGCCAAGAGCGCAATAGGGAGAGCGGCAATCAACGTTCCGCCCATCAATTGATCGACAACAAAGCTAGTCACTCTTTCTCCACTGTATCTAGTAACTCTGATAGCGATGCGATGGTCACAACACCTGAGATGCGTCCTGCGACTAAACCGTTCTTATCTATAACAAGAGTTGTTGGAATGGCGTTAGCCGGCAAGGATTTTGCAAACTTAATAAGGACGGAATCATCAATCAACGTTGGATATGGCACTTGGTGCTTCCGTACAAAAGCCTCTGCATTGACAGGATTGTCGCGAGTAAGCACACCGACAAAATTTACTTCTGGATACTTCACAGCAAGAGCCGAAAGGGTCGGTTCTTCTGCGCGGCAAGGTGAACACCACGATGCCCAAACATTGACAACAGTAACTGCACCTTTCGGAGCTATGTACTTGGTCCCGAGCAGAGTCATTCCTGATAATTGTGGAGCCTCTACTCGATCTGAAACTTTGATATACGAAGTTTGGCCATTGCCTGCAACGAAACTCTCTTGCGCAGTAGTTCCGCTATTTCCTGCACAGCCAGTGAGAAGCGTAAGCGCACTGAGGGCAAGCAGAATTCTCTTCATTATTTCTTATTACTTCTTAGGTAAGAGATGAGCAGCTGGCTCGGAGTAAGAAGTACCGGTGATCAATCCCTCATCATCAAAATGAATACTTGTTACAGAAGCGAGTGTGCACTCGCGCTTGCGAGGATCATGGAGCAGACGGCGACCTTCGATTGCGCTGCGAAGAATCCAGATAGGCAGTTGATGCGAGACAACGATTGCATCTTTATCTCCAGCAGCTTTCTTTGCATCAAAAACTGCAGCAAGCATGCGGCTGATCTGCTCTTCATACGGTTCGCCCCAAGATGGCTTCCATGGGTTGTAAAGATGGCGCCATGCAGAAGGGTGCTTGAGTACGCCATCACCGATTCCAAATGGCTTTCCTTCAAAAATATTCGCTGCTTCAATCAAACGTTCATCGGTGTGAATATCGATTGAGTGTGCTCGTGCGATAGGAGCCGCAGTCTCTTGTGCGCGTTGAAGTGGTGAAACATGAAGCGCACCGAGATTTACTGACTTCGACCATTCGCCGAGAACTTCTGCCATCTCTTGGCCACGTGCTGATAAACGCCATCCTGGCTGACGACCATAGAGAATCTTCTGAGGATTTTCGACTTCTCCGTGGCGCACGACATGCACTGTTGAACTCATAGAGCTAAGCAGAAAGCGTGAATCGGGCGCTGACTTCGCTAGGGTTGCGCTCATGGCAACCCGCTCACAATCTGCAG